>DATBNK010000093.1:0-18528 GCA_036554355.1 Aquiluna sp. | reverse complement strand
TCGGCTCGCTCCGCATCGCCAGCAGCTGGTTGCGATTAAGGACGATGTCAGGTTCGTTGATGACTCGAAGGCCACAAACGCTCACGCAGCAGCAGGCGCGCTGGCGAGCTTTGAGAGTGTGGTTTGGATAGTCGGGGGACTACTAAAGGGTGTAGACATCAGACCGCTTGTGAAAAAGCAAGCGGCAAGGCTCAAGGCGGCGGTCTTGATAGGTGCTGACACGTCTGAACTAGAGCGGCTTTTCTCCGAGGAACTGCCCCAATTGCCACTTAGAGTCATGGCAGGGAAACCAATGTCTCAGGTGGTGGTTGTGGCGGCGGAATTAGCAAAGGCGGGCGACACGGTTTTGCTTGCCCCGGCAGCGGCTTCGATGGATCAGTATCGCGACTATGCAGACCGCGGGCAGCAGTTCCAAATTGCGGTGCAGGGGCTTGGCTCATGACCGACCTAAAAAATGCGATAAAGCCTAAATTTCGAGCGCAATCCCGGCAATTCTTTTTGCTCTTGGCTCTTACTATTCTCACGATGTCCCTAGGTCTTGCGATGGTGGCATCTTCGAGTGCTGTGGACAGCTTCAAGCAAAGCGGTGATGCCGGAGCGCTGTTCTATCGGCAGCTGATTTATGCGGGGATTGGTCTAGTTGGACTGATTATTGCCTCCAATCTGCCCATGGTGTTCTATCGCAGGTTCGCAGCGGTTCTGATTCTTTCTACCCTTGGTCTGCAGGTAGCCACAGTCTTGTTCGGTGCCGATATCAACGGAAATCGAAACTGGCTGAGCCTTGGACCAATCAGCATTCAGCCATCTGAGTTTTTGAAGCTGGCCATGGTTATTGCCTTTGCCTATTGGCTCTCCCAGCTGAGTGATGACCCGATTCGAAATCGGCAGATCTGGTTCCGGGTTTTGGCCTACTCAGCAGCAGCTCTGGTGCTGGTTGCGGTTATGGGACGAGACCTAGGCACCGGCGTGGTGATGGCGGTAATGCTTGGCTTTTTGTTCCTCTTTGCCGGCATGCCTTGGTCTTGGTGGTTGAGTATTGCTCTGGGTGGAGCGCTGTTGGCGTTCGCATTGATTCAGGCCTCGCCCTCGAGGCGAATTCGATTCGATGCCTGGCTGAATCCCGATAGCGCCGATCCGCTAGGGGTTCGCTGGCAGTTTGAGCACGGCACCTGGGCGCTAGCGTCGGGTGGAATCTTTGGCACGGGTCTGGGGCGCTCCAAGCTTAAGTGGTCCTGGATTCCCGAGGTCGAAAATGACTTTATCTTTGCCATCATTGGCGAAGAGCTCGGCTTGGTTGGCGCAATGTTTGTCATTTTGCTGTTCTTCTCAATCGGTTTGACGATGTTCCACATCGCCAGAAACCAGACCAACCCCTTTAATCGCTACCTGGTAATCGGTGTGATGCTCTGGATTGTGATGCAGGCGTTTATCAACATCTCCGTGGTTTTGGGGCTGTTGCCAGTTCTAGGCGTTCCGCTGCCTTTGATATCTGCGGGTGGATCATCGTTGATAGCAAGCTTGGGGGCAATTGGTCTGGTGTTGGCGGTCGAGCGTGACCGTGTTTTGCACCTTGGTCGCCGCTCGTGAGGTTTTTGCTAGCCGGTGGCGGCACCGGTGGGCATGTGAACCCCATGCTCGCACTCGCTCAGCTCCTAAGAGCAGAGGGGCACGAGGTTTATTGCCTTGGCACCAAGGAGGGCCTAGAGGCCCGGTTGGTGCCAGAGCGGGGTTTTGAGCTCAAGGTCATCTCCAGGTTGCCACTTCCTAGAAAACTGTCTTTTGCAGCCCTTTTGTTTCCCCTCCGGCTCCTAGGTCAGATCTTCAAAACCGTTGGCTATCTGCGCGCTTTGAAGATTGATTTCGTGGTCGGTTTTGGTGGCTATGTTTCACCTCCCGCCTACGTCGCGGCGTTTTTGACTCGCAAGCGATTCGTAGTTCACGAGGCCAATGCGATTGCCGGCTATGCCAATCGGCTTGGAGCCAAGCTGGGCGGTCAGGTTGCAATTGCCTTTCCAAATGCAAACCTCAAGGGCAACCTGACCGGCATGCCTCTGCGGCAGGAGATAGTGGAATCGGTTGCGGGCTATGACAAGGGTCAGGCCAGGGTTGAGCTGGGCTTAGATCCGGTGCTTCCAACCCTGTTGGTGACCGGAGGATCACTTGGTGCCAAGAGGATCAACGACACCATCATTGACTCCTTGGAACAGCTCAGGGCAGCTGGTATTCAGGTGTTGCACATCGTGGGCGAACGAGCAAATCTTCCAGAGGTGAGTGAGCCGGGGTATGTCCGGATGAACTACTGCACGCGCATGGACGCTGCCATCGCCGCAGCAAACCTCGCGGTTTCTAGGGCTGGCGCTTCGACGGTTAGCGAGTTCAGCGCCGCCGGGTTGCCAGCGGTTTATATTCCCTACCCGGTCGGCAATGGCGAGCAGCGTCTAAACGCGGTTAGCGTCGTCGAGGCGGGAGGGGCGCAGTTGGTCTCAGATCAGGACTTCACCCCCGACTTTGTTGCGGAGAAGGTGATTCCAATTCTTTCTCACGCTGGAACTTTGAAGGAGATGGCAGCGGCCAGTAAGTCGGTGGGAATCCCCGACGCAACGCAGTTGCTGAGGGATTTGGTGCTCAAGACAATGGATACTAGAGCCCGTGATTAAGCCCGACTACAGCCAAAAAGTTCCAGATCAACTTGGAACCGTGCACTTTATTGGAATCGGTGGTGCCGGCATGAGCGGCATTGCGCGACTGGTGATTGGAGCTGGACACGCTGTCACAGGTTCGGATGTTAGGGACAGCCCCAATATCGCTCAGCTCCGGGAACTAGGAGCGAAGATTCACATCGGTCACGATGCCGAAAAGCTTGGAAACCCCGACACAGTGGTTGTCACATCGGCACTTTGGCCACACAATCCCGAGCTGGTTGAGGCAATCAGCCGCGGTCTTCCAATTCTGCATCGCTCCGCGCTATTGGCTCACCTGGCATCTAGGGCCCAACTGATCTCTGTTGCCGGAGCTCACGGTAAAACCACCTCCACCGGAATGGTAATCACCGCGCTTCACGAACTTGGGGCAGACCCAAGTTTTGTGAACGGGGGAGTGATATCCGCGTTTGGAGCCTCGAGTGGTTTTGGTTCGGGTGAACACTTTGTTATTGAGGCCGATGAGTCCGACAGTTCCTTTTTGCACTACAAAACCGCTGTCGCTCTGATTACGAACGTGGATCCTGATCACCTAGACCACTTTGGCTCTCTGGAGGCCTTCCAGGCCGAGTTTGCCAAGTTTGCCAATGCCGCAAGTGAACTGGTGGTTATTTCTAGCGATGATGCGGGGGCGGTTGCGGTCACCAAGTTACTTACTCACCCAAGAGTCATGACCTTTGGTCAGAGTGCTGAGGCTGATCTGAGGGTGGTGAATCTAGATAGCGCAGGTCCCAGGGTTCGTTTTGGTCTTAGCTATCAAGGCACCGAGGTCTTTCTAGAACTCACGGTTGCCGGCGAGCACAACGCACTCAATGCCGCCGGTGCGGTTTGCACGCTCGTTGGCCTTGGTTTTGATTTTGAGGCTTCCTGCCGAGCAGTTGAACTCTTTGCCGGTACTGAGCGCAGATTCCAGTTGCACGGTGAGGTCCGCGGAGTTTGTGTTTATGACGACTTTGCTCACCACCCAACCGAGGTTGCTGCTGCCCTCAGGGGAGCGCGGGCAACGGTCGGGTCAGGGAGGCTAATTACGGTGTTCCAGCCTCACCTCTACAGTCGAACCCGGATATTTGCCAAGGAGTTCGCGCAGGCGCTCGCACTGAGTGATCAGGTGGTTATTACCGATGTCTATGCCGCCAGGGAAGACCCCGAGCCGGGGGTAACCGGTGAGACAATCAGCTCTCGGTTTGAAGATGAGAGCAAGGTTCACTACGTGGAGAGCTGGGACGATGTCCCAGCCAAGGCAGCCCAGCTCGCACAAGAGGGTGATTTTGTCATCACGATGGGCTGCGGAGATATCTTCCGCATGGTTCCGGATTTACTGGGTGCTCTGGAGAAAGAGTGAAAAAGCCCGAACGCGAGATTCTGGGCCAGGAGAAAAAGCGGCTAAAGCGCTCTGAGAAAAAGCCCGCCAAGACCAAGATTGGCCCATTTGCTATTTGGGGGAGATTCCTTTTGATTTTTGGGCCAATCACGCTCAGTGCGGTTATTTTGGCCAGTTTTTTCACTCCGATGTTTGCAATTCAACAAATTGATGTGACCGGCACCGAGCGGCTTGATAAAGCCGCGTTGGAGCGTTCGCTTGCGGTTTTGGAAGAGCGGCCGCTAACCACCATTTCGGAGACTGAGCTGACTGAAATCCTCGGCCAGTTTCCGCTGATCGAGACCTTTACCTTTCAGGCCGAACCTCCCAGCACCTTGAAAATCAAGGTGCGTGAGCGTCAACCAGTCGTGGTTTTAGTTAGGGGAGGCAAAAACTACCTTTACGATCCGGCTGGTGTTCAAATAGCGGAGGCTGAGGACACCAAGACCTATCCATTTTTAGTGCTGATTGGTGAACCCCAGGGAAACCCTCGATTCGCCGCCGCAATTGAGCTTTTGCTATCGCTTCCGATACCAACCTATGAGCAGATCTTTTCGATTGAGGTGACACCGCAGTTGACCGCTCGATTGGTCCTCAGGGACAGCAATACCGTCGTGCTCTGGGGTGATGCCACCGAATCGATTCTCAAGGCCAAGGTCTTAGATTCACTTATGGAAACCGGGATCGAAGACGGGGTTTTGATCGACGTCTCCTCACCCAATGCACCAGTGGTGACCTACCCAGATTTTTAGTTCACCTTTTGTTTACGACACGCCCATGTAGCTCAGGGTTTGCCCTTGGTTTGGGGCCTACCTTCTTGGCGCAATTTGAATATCCTGAAAAACGCTAAGCCTCAGCCTTAGCTTTAGGGTTTCACGAGGAGGCAACAGGTGTCACAGCCCAACTATCAGGCAGTTATTAAAGTCGTCGGAGTCGGTGGTGGAGGAGTTAACGCTCTGAACCGAATGATCGCCTCTGGTTTGCGCGGAGTCGAGTTTGTTGCGGTGAATACCGACGCTCAGGCTCTTTTGATGTCGGACGCCGACGTCAAGCTCGACATCGGTCGTGACATCACTCGTGGCTTGGGTGCTGGAGCCGACCCAGAGGTCGGTAGGCGCGCAGCGCAAGAGCACGAGGCTGAGATCGAGTCTGCGCTCAAGGGCGCCGACATGGTGTTTGTGACCGCGGGTGAGGGTGGTGGCACCGGTACCGGTGGCGCACCGATCGTGGCTCAGATTGCCAAGCGCCTGGGTGCACTAACCGTTGGTGTTGTCACCAGGCCATTCAACTTTGAGGGCAAGCGCCGCGCGGTGCAGGCCGATGAGGGCATCAGGGCGCTTCGCGAAGAGGTCGACACCCTGATCGTGGTCCCAAACCAGCGCTTGCTTGAAATGAGCAACAAGAAGATTTCCGCGCTCGAGGCATTTATGACAGCCGACGATGTGCTGCGCGCCGGCGTCCAGGGCATTAGCGATCTGATCGTGGTCCCAGGTCTAATCAACCTGGACTTCAACGATGTGAAGTCGGTCATGCAGGGTGCCGGAAGCGCGCTCATGGGTATCGGAACCGCCAAGGGCGAGGACCGCGCCATTCGTGCCGCTGAGATTGCCGTGTCATCACCGCTTCTAGAGGCCACCATTGAGGGCGCTCACGGAGTGCTTCTTTTGGTTCAGGGAGCTTCGGACCTAGGTCTTCACGAGATCGACGACGCTGCCCGATTGGTCCAAGAGGCAGTTCACCCCGAGGCCAACATCATCTTTGGTGCAACCATCGAAGACACCCTTGGCGACGAGGTGCGCATCACCGTTATTGCTGCCGGCTTTGATGGCGGCGAGCCAAAGCACCGCAAGTTCGAATCAGCTGCGGTTGCAACTGCAGCGCTTGCCTCGGCAGAGGCAACCGCGCTGGATTCAGCTGAGGTCGACGAGGATGCTGCCGAGCTGGCCACTGAGTTGTCCTCAGAGCCTGAGGTCGTTGACGCTCCAGCCTTGGAGTTTGCTCAGTCCAAGCCAGCCGACAGCACTGAGACCCCCGGCAGCTTTGGTGACGATCTAGATCTGCCTGAATTCTTCCGCTAATGGATCTGGCCGAGCGCTATCACTCGGTTCAAGAGCGGATTGGTCAAGCGGCTCAAAAATCTGGCAGAACCTCAGCAGATGTCGAGCTGGTAGTAATTACCAAAATGCACCCGGTTTCGGTGCCCTTTGAGCTCTATCAGCTAGGCCACCGGGTCTTTGGTGAGAACAAAGACCAGGAGGCTAAGCCAAAGGCTGAGGAGCTAGCCCAGCTTGGCGCCGCTGATGCCAGTTGGCACTTTGTCGGACAGCTGCAATCCAACAAGGTCAAAAGTGTGTTGAGTTATGCCGATTGCATTCACTCGATTGACAGGCCATCGTTAGTCAAAGAGCTGAGAAAACAGCTTGAGAACAATGATTTATCCACGACTGGGTTCATTGAGTTGAACCTCACTGACGATCCGGGCCGGGGCGGGGTGTTGCCTCAAGACTTGGCCGCCCTTACCGAGCAGCTGATCGAGATAGAGCGCCTAGAGATCTTGGGAGTGATGGCTGTCGCCGGGCTTGGGGTGGATCCGAGAGTTGATTTCGAGCGGGCAATTAGAGCCAGCGCAGAGCTTAGGCAGCTGGTGCCAACCGCCAGCAATCTGTCGCTGGGCATGAGTGAGGATTTTGAAATAGCTGTCGAAATGGGTGCGACACACGTCCGGATTGGCAGCGCAATCACAGGCCCTAGGCCAAATACCGCATAGTCTGTAGGGCAAAAGGAGTAGCAATGGGTTTAGCGAATTCGGTCATGTCATTTTTCGGTTTTGGGTCATCTGAAACTGAGAGTCGTGAGACGCCAAAGCCACGCGCGGCAGCGCCGCGCCCCAGACGCTCCTCCGATATGTCAGAGATCGTCACCCTGGACCCGCAGTCCTATGCCGATGCCAAGGAAGTTGCAGCCAACTACCGCTCGGGAGTGCCCGTGATTGTCAACATTGGTGCCATGAGTGAGGGCGATGCCAAGCGCATGCTGGATTTCATGATTGGCCTAAAAGAGGGACTCGAGGGTCACCTCAGACGAGTCACGCCAAAGGTTTTCCTACTTAGCCCAACCAATGTTGCAGTGACCGATGCAGACCAAGACCAGGACGACCCTGAAGACTTGATGGCATAGAGCATGAGCTTAGTTGGCCAAATTCTGGTATTTGCTCTCCAGATTTTTTTCTACCTCATGATCGCTCGGTTTATCTCCGAGCTGGTAATGAGTTTCAATAGATCATGGCGTCCTAGCGGCCTACTGCTTCCTATTCTGGACATTACGTATTCCATAACAGACCCGCCACTGAAGTTTGTGCGGAGGTTCGTCCCGCCCATACAGCTAGGTGGCATCTCCCTAGATCTGGCATGGACAATCGTGTTATTTGGAGTTTTGATTTTGCAGGGCTTTGCCAGAGCCCTCTAAGTGTGAATAACATAGTGCTCAGCACTTAGCCAAAAATCAGAGAGGTGCACGATGGCGTTGACGCCCGAAGAGATCCTGAGCAAGAGATTTCAAACCACTAAGTTCCGTGACGGCTACGACCAAGACGAGGTAGATGACTTCCTCGATGAGGTCGTTCTGGAGATGCGCAGGCTTGTAGCCGAGAACGCAGACCTCAGGGCCGCCCAGGGTAGCGGCTCCGGCCAGGTTGAAAAAGTCGAGGTTGCGGAGTACCCAGTTGCGCCAGAGCCAGCAGCGGGTGCATCGGTCGAAACCACAGACGCATCTCGCAGCATCATCGAGCTAGCGCAAAAACTTCACGCCGACCACGTTCGCGATGGACAGCTAAAGCGAGACAAGTTGGTTCGCGAGGGGCAGGAGCAGGCAGCTCGCATGGTTAGAGATGCCGAGGCTCAGGCTCGCGAGGTGCTGGGTCAGTTGGAAATCAACCGTCGCGCCGTTGAGCAGACCATCGAGGAGCTAAAGCACTTCGAGGCCGACTACCGCGGCAGACTCCGCGACTACATCGAGGACCAGCTAGAGACTCTGATTCGCGAGGACGGCTACCAGGCAGAGGCGGAGTCGCAGAGCGCTGTCACCGGCTCATTTGCAACGCTCCCAGAGCCGGTATCGGTTGCTGAGGAACTTGAGGAAGAACTCGAGGACGAGCTCGAGGACGAGACTCTAGCCGAGGGTGAAGAGCGCAAGTAGTCCGGTTCGGCGAAGAGTCTTCTTCGCTGCAACCGCACTAGTTGTTCTGGCCCTAGATCAGACCACGAAGGTCCTAGCAGAGACCTACCTCACTGCAGGGTCAGTCCCGATCATCGATGGCCTACTGAGCTTTACTCTTGCCTACAACAAGGGCGCCGCATTTTCATTGAGTTTCGGGGCAACCTGGATACTCACGCTTTTTTCGATCGCTGCCGTGATCGCACTTTTGATTTATGGCCCAAAAGCCAAAACCCATGACTGGTCTTTCATTGCTGGGCTAGTGCTGGGCGGGGCAGCGGGTAATGGGATAGATCGAATCTTCCGGCAGCCGGAGTTCTTCAACGGTCACGTGGTTGATTTCATCCAGATTCCTTTCAACTTCGCAATTTTCAATCTGGCCGACACCTTTTTGGTTATTGGTGTCGCACTCGCGATCTTGCGCACGGCAATGGGGGATGAAATCGGGGGCGGACGTGCCAAATAAATTCCTTCCGGTCCCCGACACTTTGGTCGGGGAGCGGGTGGACAATGGCATTGCCAAGATGCTTGGGATTTCAAGAACCAAGGCCCAGGAACTGATTGCCCAGGGAGCGGTCTTGCAAAACGGTCTAGCGGTTGGCAAATCCGATCGGCTCACAGTCGACTCCGTAATTGAAGTTGAGCTCATCGAGGGGCCACCAGCCCTTGAGGTGAAGGCCGAGGACGTTCACGCGCTCAAGGTGATCTTTGAGGATGAGCACATGATCGTGATTGATAAGCCAGCGGGAGTGGTTTCTCACCCCTCGGTTGGCTTTGAGGGTCCCAGTGTTCCGGGAGTATTGCTTGCCAGGGGGATTCAGCTTGCGACATCTGGTGCTCAGGAGCGCCAGGGCATTGTCCAAAGACTAGATGTTGGCACCAGCGGACTTATGGTTTTGGCAAAGGGGGAGCGGGCCTACTCGGTGCTGAAGCAAGCCTTTCGGGACAGGAGTGTGAAAAAGACCTATCACGCACTTTGCCAGGGACACCCGGACCCATCCGATGGGACTATTGACACCCCAATTGCCCGGAGCCAAAAGCACGACTACAAGTTCACCATCTCCGAGGACGGCAAAAATGCCGTCACGCACTACAAAACTCTTGAGCTGTTGCCAGCAGCAGCTCTATTGGAAATTGGGTTAGAGACCGGACGCACTCACCAGATCAGAGTTCACTTCTCACACTTCCGTCACCCGCTGGTAGGCGACCCGCTCTATGGGGCGGACCCAACCCTGGCGGCCAAGTTGAACCTTGATAGGCAATGGTTGCATGCAAAAAAGCTAGGCTTCAACCATCCGATTTCCGGCGATTACGTGGAATTCGAATCGGAATATCCAGCTGATCTCCAACTCGCCCTCTCGCAACTTCGAGATGGTGGCTTGGGGCTTTAGCATTTATCCCCTAGGGAAGGTGAAGCGTGTCAGATAAGTCGTTTGTCCACCTTCACAACCACACCGAATATTCCATGCTTGACGGCGCTGCGCGAATAAAGCAGTTGGTGGCAAGAGCCGCCGAGATGGAAATGCCGGCTATTGCGATGACCGATCATGGCAACACTCACGGCGCCTATGAGTTTTGGAAGCAGTCGAACGCGGTTGGCATTAAGCCAATCATTGGTATTGAGGCTTACCTTGCCCCCGAATCCAGGCTGCTAAAGCAAAAGGTCCGCTGGGGCGACGGGGGAGATGACGATGTTTCGGGAGGTGGCGCATACAGCCACATCACGATGTGGGCAACGGACAACTCCTCAATGCAAAACCTGTTCCGACTCTCATCAGAGGGTTACCTCTCGGGCTATTACTTCAAGCCCAGAATCGATAGGGAACTACTCAATAAATACGGCAAGGGCATCATTGCCACCACCGGTTGCCCCGGTGGCGAGGTGCAGACCAGGCTGCGAATGGGTCAGTATGACGAGGCGCTTAGAACAGCGGGCGAATTCAGAGACATATTCGGCAAGGGGAACTACTACGTCGAGGTGATGGATCACGCCCTAGCAATTGAAAAGCGGGTTCGCGAGGATCTGTTGCGCCTTGCAAAGGATTTGGATCTTCCACTGGTCGGAACCAACGATTTGCACTACACGAACCAAGAGGACGCCGTTGCGCACGATGCGCTGCTTTGCGTTCAGGTGGGCAGCAATCTAAATGATCCGAATCGGTTCAAGTTTGAATCTCAGGAGTACTACCTGAAATCTCCCAAGCAAATGCGTGATCTGTTTAGCGAGATCCCCGAGGCTGCAGACAATACCCTGCTGATTGCCGAGCGTTGCGAAATCAACTTTGAAAAGCGCGACCTGATGCCCAGGTTCCCAATCCCTGAGGGACAAACCGAAGCGCAGTGGCTCGAGCGCGAGGTCTGGGAGGGCATGGCTAAGCGTTTCCCTAACGGCTACTCAGACAAGCACAAAGAGCAAGCCGCCTATGAAATCGACGTCATTATCAAGATGGGCTTCCCCGGCTACTTCCTCGTAGTTTCGGACTTTATCCGCTGGGCTCGCGAGCAGGGCATTCGAGTTGGACCAGGTCGCGGTTCGGCCGCTGGTTCCTTGGCGTCTTACGCCCTCGGTATCACAGAGTTAGATCCACTTGAGCACGATCTAATCTTTGAGCGCTTTTTGAACCCCGAACGACTTTCGATGCCAGATATCGATGTTGACTTTGACGATCGGCGTCGACCCGAAGTTATTCGCTACGTCACAGAGAAATATGGCGATGACCGGGTTGCCCAGATTGTGACCTTTGGAACCATCAAGGCCAAGCAGGCCTTGAAGGACTCCGCAAGGGTCTTGGCGATGCCCTATGCGGTCGGTGAGAAGCTCACCAAGGCCATGCCACCAATGGTTCTAGGTAGAGATGTTTCGCTGGATGATGTCGTAAACGAGAGCTCAGAGCGATACAGCGAAGCGGCCGAGTTCAGGGACATCATTGCTAATGACCCAGAGAGTGCTCAGGTGTTTGAGTTAGCGAAGGGCCTGGAGTCGCTGAAGCGACAGTGGGGGGTTCACGCAGCAGGTGTGATTATGTCGGCAGAACCTCTGATGGATGTGATCCCAATCATGAAGCGCGAGGAAGATGGCGCGATTATCACGCAGTTCGATCAGCCTCCCTGTGAGGAGCTCGGTCTTCTAAAGATGGACTTTTTGGGCTTGAGAAACCTAACGGTGATCGATGATGCCCTGGAGAACATCAAGACCAACCGCGGCCAGAGCGTTGTATTGGAGGAGTTGGATCTCAACGAGGACAAAAACACCTTTGAACTTTTGTCACGAGGTGACACCCTCGGGGTTTTCCAGCTTGATAGCGACAACATGCGTTCGCTTCTGCGGATGCTAAAGCCAACCGAGTTTGAACACATATCAGCGGTGATTGCGCTGTATCGACCGGGTCCAATGGGTATGAACTCACACACCAACTACGCGCAGCGAAAAAATGGCTTGCAGCAATCAGAGGGTGTGCACCCGGAGTTGGTAGAGCCGCTCAGAGAGATCCTTGATCCCACCTACGGCCTGATTGTTTATCAAGAGCAGGTGATGGCTGCGGCTCAACGAGTAGCCGGCTACACCCTGGGACAAGCGGATTTGCTCAGACGAGCGATGGGTAAGAAAAAGCCCGAGGAGCTGGACAAGCAATACGAGCTTTTCCAAAAGGGCATGACTGATAATGGCTATTCCGAGGCCGCGGTGAAGGCACTTTGGGGCACGCTCTTGCCCTTTGCCGACTACGCCTTCAACAAGGCGCACTCGGCAGGCTATGGCGTTCTTTCCTATTGGACCGGTTACCTAAAGGCGAACTTCCCGGCTGAGTACATGGCTGCGCTACTGACCTCTGTTGGAGATTCAAAGGACAAGCTCGCCATCTATCTAAACGAGTGCCGCAGAATGGGCATCAAGGTGTTGCCGCCGGATGTGAATGAATCAATTGGGGTCTTCGCCGCGGTTGGTGAGGATATTCGATTTGGCCTTGGTGCAGTTAGAAACGTTGGCCACAACGTCGTCTCCTCAATTGTTGAGGCGAGATCTGTTGAGAAGTTCAGCTCCTTTGATGACTACCTAACCAGGGTGTCGCAGCAGGCCAGCACCAAGCGAGTCGTGGAGTCAATGATCAAGGCCGGTGCCTTCGACTCTATGGGCCACACCAGAAGGTCGCTCGTGGCAATCCACGAAGAGGCAATCGAAGCCTGCGCCTCCAAGAAGAAGCAGGCTGCCACCGGCCAAATGGATCTATTTGGTTCCCTTTTGGGAGATGACCCATCGATAGTGGCGGTTCCAGATTTACCCGAATGGACTAAACGTGATCTTCTGGCCCATGAGCGGGAGATGCTGGGGCTCTATGTCTCCGATCACCCTCTAGCCGGGCAAGAGGCCATGCTCATGCGCCACAGCGACATGGGAACCCTCGCTCTCAAGGAGGGCAACATCGAGGACGGCGAAACGGTCACGCTGGCAGGGTTGATCACGCAGGTTCAGCACAAGGTCGCAAGATCTTCTGGCAATCAATACGGTCAGATCAGCCTCGAGGACTTTTCCGGTGAAATCACCGTGATGTTTATGGGCAAGACCTACTTGGAAAACCGTGAGAAGTTGCAGACCGACCTCACGGTTACTGTTCGAGGCAGGGTCTCACGCAGGGACGATGGCATGACCCTGCAGGCCTACTCGATTGATGTCTTGGATGCTGGCAGGGAAAACGGTGGGATTCTAAAGCTCAGCATGAGCGAGAATGTGGCCACCAAGCAAAACCTTTTGAAACTGCAGCAGATCCTGGAGAAATACCCCGGCCCCTGTGAGGTTCAGGTGAAGCTGACCGCTGCAACCCCGAAGCACTTCATGCTGCAGCAGCGAGTCGATATCGGTCACGACCTGTTTGGTGAACTCAAGGCCCTGTTGGGGCCTGACTCTGTGAGCTAGGAGTTGTCTTTTAGGCGCTGACCCAGGGAGTGGTAGCCGCGCTGAAAGTAAACCAGCGGTTCGGTGGCGCTTCTATAGCTCTCGGCACTCAAAGCATCGAGCACAATAACCGCGTTGGCCTCGACCTCGGTGCGAGATCTCACCTTCGCTAATAGCACCGCTGGAACTTGATGAAAAACCGGAACCGACTCGGGCCCGGTTGAATATTCCACATCGCTAAAGCGCTGCTCTTTATCCGCAGCCATTTTCTCTGCAAGCCAAAGCGTTCCAGCGTCCAGGGTGTGGATTGCCACAATTGCCCCCGGGCAGAGGTGTTTGTAGCTCGATGAGCCCTGGGCGATATTCAGCGAAACCAGCGGTGGGTTAGAGCCTAAAGAGGTGACCGAGGAGGCGGTGAAGCCAATCGGCTCACCGGCATCGGTCACAGAGGTAACCACCGTGATGCCTGAGGCGTGATTGCGGAAAACTGTTTTTAGGGCTTCTGAGCCCTGAAGCGCGAAGCTTGGGGAATTGTCATTCATCTCCCGATAAGGTTAGGGCATCCAAATCACTAGAAGCAGGTCATAGCGTGCGCAAAGTCATATTGCCCACCAATTTGAGGGCTAATCAGGTCAATAGCCTGATTCCCAGGGCAGACGTGACCATTGCAAGCGTGAGCGAAGCGGTCGATTCTTTGATTGCTGACATACGTGATGACTCGCTTGCAGCACTCACCAGGCACGCCCAGAGATTCGATGGAGTTGTTCCAGCGAATTTTCGGGTCCCTAAACAAGCTCTTGATCAAGCTCTTGCATCTCTCAACCCCGAGCTCCGCGAGGCAATCGAGGAGTCGATTGTGCGAGTCAGAAAAGTCTCCCTGGCCACCATGCCCAGCGATGCCAAAATCTCTTTGGCTGATGGTGCTGAGGTTTCACAGGTTTATGTGCCGGTGGAATCAGTTGGGCTCTATGTCCCTGGTGGCAAGGCTGTCTACCCATCGAGCGTGATCATGAATGCCGTTCCGGCTCAGGTGGCCTCTGTTCCAAGGATTGCAGTTTGCTCGCCAGCGCAAAAAGAGAACGATGGGCTTCCCAATCCCACAATTTTGGCCACCTGCGCTCTACTCGGAATCGAAGAGGTTTATGCAATCGGCGGGGCGAGTGCGGTGGCGGCATTTGCCTATGGGGTTCAGGAGATTGGCCTTGAGCCGGTTCGATTGGTAACCGGCCCGGGAAATATCTATGTGGCAGCGGCGAAACGGGCATTGCGGGGTGTGATCGGTATCGATTCCGAGGCTGGCCCAACCGAAATCTTGATAATTGCGGATTCGAGCGCAAATCCAAGGTTTGTAGCAGCGGATCTAATCTCGCAGGCAGAGCACGATGAAAACGCAGCTGCGGTCTTGGTCACGGACTCTCAAGAGCTAATTGATGCGGTCGAACTGGAGCTTGAAAGACAAATCCCAAGAGCTTCCAACAGGGAGCGCATCGAGGTCTCGCTATCGGGGGAGCAGTCCGCTCTGGTGCTAGCAGAAAGCATAGATCAGGCGGTTTTTGTAGCCAACGAGTACGCCACCGAGCACCTTGAGATTCACACCCAGAATGCAGCCGAGTTGGCGACACGTATTGTCAACGCCGGTGCGGTCTTCATTGGCGAGAACGCTCCGGTGAGTCTTGGCGACTACCTCGCCGGGTCAAACCACGTTTTGCCGACTTCGCAGCAGGCAAAGTTTGGTCCTGGTCTTGGAGTTCACACATTTTTGAGACCTCAGCAGAGAATTCACTACAGCGCTAAGGGCTTGGCGGAAATTGCTGATCTGGTTGATAGATTTGCGGTAGCTGAGGGGCTCGGAGCCCATGGCACCGCTGCCAAGATTAGGTTTGAAAACTAATGCACTGTCCATTTTGTAGAAATTCAGACTCTAGGGTCATTGACTCCCGCACATCTGACGATGGTGCATCGATCAGAAGGCGCAGGCAGTGCCCTGAGTGCCAAAAGCGCTTCACAACCATCGAGACTGCCAGCCTGATGGTTACAAAGCGCAGCGGGGTCACAGAGCCTTTCTCGAGAGACAAGATAGTTTCCGGTGTCAGAAAGGCCTGCCAGGGCAGGCCGGTCACTGATGCAGATCTAGCGCTATTGGCTCAGCAGGTTGAAGAGGCCTTGCGGTCAACGGGCGCGGCCAGCATTGAGGCTCAGGATATTGGCCTTGCGATTTTGGAACCGCTTCGCAACCTGGATCACGTGGCATTCATGAGGTTTGCGAGCGTTTATCAGGCTTGGGATTCGCTGGATGACTTCAAATCCGCCATCGATGAGCTGCGGGGATAGTCGCAAATGTTTTATCGCGTGGTGTTCAACCTCATTTTCAAGCGGATGGACCCCGAGCTAGCTCATGACCTAGTGGTCTTTGTTCTCAAATTTCTTTCGGCACTTGGGCTGTTGCGCCCAAGGCGCTCTGCTAGCTCCGAAACAGTAATGGGTCTGGAGTTTGAAAACCGGTTTGGGATGGCTGCAGGCTTTGATAAAAATGCGGAGCTGATAAGACCGCTTCACGCACTTGGTTTTTCCCACGTCGAAATCGGCACCGTCACAAAGCGCCCACAGCCAGGTAATCCAAAGCCAAGAATGTTTCGATTGCCGCAATCAAATGCTCTGATCAACCGAATGGGTTTCAATAACGATGGCGCAGACGAGATTGCCCTGAGGTTGAAAAGTTTGCGCTCTAAAGGATCCAGGCTTCCGATTATTGGTGTCAACATTGGCAAGAACAAAGACACCTCGCCTGCCGATGCACCAGCTGACTATCGCTATTGCACAAAGCTGCTTGCCCCGCTGGCTGACTACCTGGTGGTGAATGTTTCCTCACCTAACACCCCCGGGCTTCGAGATCTTCAGCAGGTGGAATCGCTCAGGCCAATTCTTGGGGCGGTTTTGGATGCAGCGGCTAACACCCCGGTGCTTGTGAAGATTGCGCCAGATTTATCGGATGAAGACATCAAGGCAGTCTGCCAGCTCGTCCTGGAGCTGGATTTAGAGGGCGTAGTCGCAACCAACACCACGATTTCTAGGACCTTGGTTGAGGGTCAAGTCAATTCCCAGGAGCCAGGCGGTCTTAGTGGCTCGGTGCTCTTTGATAGGGCTCACGAGGTGGTGGGGTTAGTTCGATCCGAGCTTGGCAAGGACAAGGTTGTGATTGGAGTCGGGGGAGTGAGTGATCGCGAAGACTTCAACAGAATGATCAAAGCCGGTGCCGACCTGGTTCAGGCCTACACCGGCTTTGTCTATGGCGGGCCGCTATGGCCGCGCCGAGTAACTAGCTAGCAGGGTCTAGTGTCGGGACTCTTTGTCAGAGTCGGGTCGGTAATGATGCTTCCAGCCAACACCTGGTCAACTTTGGCCATGACCTCTGATGGAATCTTCTTACCGGCTGCTGCAATGTTGGATTCAATCTGATCTGGGCGCGAGGCGCCAACGATTGCGGCGGAGACGTTGGAGTTCTGCAGCACCCAGGCCAGAGCGAACTGAGCCATGGTGAGGCCGAGGTCCTCGGCAAGCGGCTTCAGGTTCTGAACCTTGGTGAGAACCTCGTCAGCCATGAAGCGTTCGATGATGCTCGCCATGGATGGATCAGCGGCCCTCGAGCCCTCGGGAGCTGGCTGGCCGGGCAAGTACTTGCCGGTCAGAACGCCCTGAGCCATTGGGGACCAAACAATTTGACCAAGACCGAGCTCTTGGGACGTTGGGATGACCTTTTCCTCAATGACTCTCCAGAGCATGGAGTACTGCGGCTGGTTTGAGACCAGCTTGAAGCCCATCTGGGAGGCGAGTGCTTGACCATCACGAATCTGCTCGGCAGTCCACTCTGAGACGCCGACGTAGAGGACCTTGCCCATTTTGACCAGGTCGGAAAAGGCCTGCATGGTCTCCTCGAGTGGAGTTTCGTAGTCAAAGCGGTGTGCCTGGTAGAGATCGACGTAGTCGGTCTGCAGGCGCTTTAGTGATCCGTTGATGGACTCAAAGATGTGCTTGCGGCTAAGACCGCAATCGTTTGGACCCTTTTCGGCAACCGGCCAGTAGACCTTGGTCAGGATCTCGAGACCCTCGCGGCGTTGACCCTTCAGTGCGTTACCCAAAACCACCTCTGCGGCCTGGTTCGCATAAGCGTCTGCGGTGTCATAGGTTGTGATGCCGCCCTCAAGTGCTGCGTGCACAGTCTTGATGGCTTGATCGTCCTGGACCTGGGACGCGTGGGTGAGCCAGTTTCCGTAGATGAGCTCCGAGACCTTGAGTCCCGAGTTGCCTAAGTACCTAAATTCCATTTCCTTCTGCTTTCTTTTTTAGAGGTCTTCAAGACGGGTAAAGCGCTTCACCTGCGGTTTTGGAATTCGCAGGGATCGCATTTGTATTGATCGCATCGCTGAGTACCAGGCGATGCCCCCCTCTAGCTTGTCTTCGCCAAACTTGCTCTTGATCTTCTTTTTGGCAGCCCTGCCAACTACGAATGCGTCGATGGCGACCATGCCGAAGATTCCCCACATTGCAAATAGTGAGAACAGCTGGATCTCATAGGAATCAATGAAGGTTGTCAGAACCACAACGAACAAAAGTGGAAGCACTAGCTCTCCGGCGGTGAACCTAGCGTCCACCACGTCACGCGCCAATCTGCGCTGCGGCCCTTTGTCTCTGGCGGTTAGAAAGCGCTCGTCACCTGCCATCATTCCATCGCGGGCTTTTTGGCGCTCTTCACGCAACTTGTCCTTTTGCTGGGCCTTTGCCTCTTTGGATCGGTTTCCGACCAAGGGCTTTTTGCGAGCCTGTTCTTGCTGTTTGCGCGGGGGAGTGGGGCGACCTTTACCGGTCGGGTGCTCGTTAGTTTCCGACATCTTTTCCTTCTAGAAATTGCCATTAGATTAGCTGGCATGTCATTTACGTCTGCGCAGCTAAACCACGCACTAGTCGAACCTACCAAGCAATTCGTTGATTCCATATTCCCCAAGGCCATGGATACCCTCGGCGAATTGGTGAAAATCCCAGGAATCGCATGGGACAGCTTTGACGCTCAGGAGCTGGAGAGATCTGCCGAGGCTGTAAAGAGAGAGTTTGACCAGTTGGGCTTTTTTGATTTCGTAGAAATCAGAAGAGCGATGCGGCCATCCGGGGACATGGGTGCACCTGCGGTGCTTGCCAGAAGAGCCGGATCTGTCAGCGCACCTCATGTTTTGCTCTATGCCCACCACGACGTTCAGCCGCCGGGGGATGAGGAAAATTGGAACACTCCACCCTTTGAGGCCACCTTGGTGGGGGAGCGACTCTTTGGGCGCGGTGCTTCTGATGACAAAGCCGGAATCATTACCCACCTCTATTCT
>DATBNK010000089.1:0-5440 GCA_036554355.1 Aquiluna sp. | reverse complement strand
TCGGCTCGGTTTGGAAGCTTTAGCTCTCGCCACCAAATAACGTCTGTGACATCACCGAAGGTGCAGCACATCGCAATTCCTGACCCCTTGTCCTTTTGGGCTAGGCGGTGGGCAACGATTGGGACCTCGACTCCAAAAAGCGGAGTTTTAGCGGTTTTTCCGAACAAGTGCTGGTAGCGCTCGTCATCGGGGTGAGCAACGAGAGCAACACAGGCTGGGATTAGCTCGGGCCTGGTGGTTTCGATAAAGATCTTGCCCTCTGGGCCATCAAAACCGAGGCGGTGGTAGGCGCCGGGAACTTCCTTGTCCTCGAGCTCAGCCTGGGCAACCGCGGTCCTGAATGTGACATCCCAGAGTGTTGGTGCTTGAGCGCTGTAAGCCTCACCGCGCTCGAGGTTCTTTAGAAAGGCAAGCTGGGAGATGCGCTGAGCGTGTGAGGAAATCGTGCGGTAGCTCTGTGACCAGTCAACCGATAGACCTAGGTTGCGCCAGAGGTTTTCAAATGTCTTCTCATCTTCTTCAGTGAGCACCTCGCAGAGTTCAATGAAGTTCTGTCTAGAGATTGGCATCTGATCGGCGGCCTTTGAAGACTTGTTATCCCCTCCGACCTGGGGCGGTGTGAAGGTCTTTTGATAGGGCAACGTGGGGTCACATCTCACGCCGTAGTAGTTCTGAACACGTCTTTCGGTTGGCAGGCCATTGTCGTCCCAGCCCATGGGGTAGTAGACGCTGTAACCACACATGCGCTTGTATCGCGCGACAACATCGGTGTGGGTGTAGCTAAAAACGTGACCGACATGCAGCGAACCGGAGGCGGTTGGCGGGGGAGTGTCAATCGAGTAGATGTTCTCTTTTTCGGCGCTTTGGTCAAAGCCGTAGGTGTTTGACTCTTCCCAGACGGGGACCCACTTTTGCTCCAATCCATCAACACTCGCCTTCTCAGGAGTCGTGGCAGCTCTAAGCGGTTGTGGTGTGTGGTTAGTCAAAAGGGAACCTCGGGTTAGTCAACTGCTCTAGATTAACATTGTTAATGACAATTACCCCTTGAAAGCCGTGATGTATCCCAAGCACAGCAAGAACTCCTCTGTTCAAGCCTCCCCTAATTTCCCAGACCTCGAGCGCGAGGTCTTGGATTACTGGGAGAAGGACGGCACATTTCAAGCATCTATCGATCAACGCGTTGCTGAGGACGCGGATGAGTTCGTCTTCTATGACGGCCCCCCATTTGCCAATGGCTTACCGCACTATGGCCACCTGCTAACCGGCTACACCAAGGACCTTGTCCCGAGGTATCAGACCATGCGAGGCAAAAGAGTCGAGCGCAGGTTTGGTTGGGACACCCACGGACTTCCGGCCGAGGTTGAGGCGGAGCGTCTTTTGGGTATCTCTGGCCGCCCGGAGATTGAGAAGTACGGCGTTGCCAAGTTCAATGAGTTTTGCAAGACCTCGGTACTGAAATACACCGAGGACTGGCGTAGCTACGTCACCCGTCAGGCACGCTGGGTGGACTTTGATAACGACTACAAGACTCTCGATCAGAACTACACCGAGAGCGTGCTCTGGGCCTTCAAGGAGCTCCACAACAAGGGCCTCATCTATGAGGGCTTCAAGGTTCTCGCCTACTGCTGGAGGTGCGAGACGCCGCTTTCCAATCACGAGCTACGCATGGATGATGAGGTCTATAAAAACCGCCAGGACCAGTCGGTCACCGTCACCTTCCCAATCACCGCCAAGGGCACCGATCTTGATGGCGTGAACATTTTGGCTTGGACCACGACCCCTTGGACGCTCCCGACCAACTTTGCGTTAGCGGTTGGACCGGAGATCGAATATGCGGTTGTGAGCGCCAAGGACTCCATCTTGGGAGACAAGAAGTATCTATTGGCAACTTCCTTGATTGCCAACCACCTCAAGGAGCTTGGGTTTGAAAGCGTCGAGGACGCTCACTCGGCCATCACCCACAAGATCCTTGGCAAGGAGCTCGACGGCATTCGTTACGAGCGCATCTTTGACTTCTATTCTGATGAGAGCAAGTTTGATGTCGCCAATGCCTGGCAGATTCTGGTGGCCGACTACGTCGCGGATACCGATGGCACGGGAATTGTTCACCAAGCACCGGCATATGGTGAGGATGACCAAAATGTTTGCAACCTGGCTGGTATTCCCACCTATGTCTCGATCAATGAGCGCGGTCAGTTCAATGCGGTGGTGGCACCTTATGAGGGCCAGCATGTCTTTGAGGCAAATAAGCCGATCACCCAAGATTTGAAGGCAGCGGGAAGACTGTTCCGTCAGGCTTCCTATGAGCACTCCTACCCGCACTGCTATCGCTGCAAGAACCCGCTTATCTACAAGGCCGTGAGCTCTTGGTTCGTTGAAACCACCAAGATCAAAGACCGCATGTTGGAACTGAACCAAGAAATCAACTGGGTCCCCGAACACACCAAAAACGGCAGCTTCGGAAAGTGGCTGGAGAACGTTAGGGACTGGGCGATATCGAGAAACAGATTCTGGGGCGCACCGATCCCGGTCTGGAAATCCGATGACCCGAACTACCCGCGTCTTGATGTCTACGGTTCGCTAGATGAGTTAGAGCGAGACTTTGGCGTTCGGCCAAGTGATTTTCACCGACCAGTTATTGACGAACTGGTAAGGCCAAACCCCGATGACCCAACCGGCAAGTCGATGATGCGAAGAGTCCCTGAGGTTTTGGACTGCTGGTTCGAATCAGGCTCAATGCCTTTTGCTCAGGTGCACTACCCGTTTGAGAACCAAGAGTGGTTTGAGACCCACAATCCCGGTGATTTCATCGTTGAATACGTTGGTCAAACCCGTGGTTGGTTTTACACCCTGCACGTTCTAGCAACCGCACTGTTTGATCGCCCGGCGTTTAAAAACGCCATCAGCCACGGCATTGTGCTTGGTAATGATGGCCAAAAGATGTCTAAGTCGCTTCGCAACTATCCAGATGTAAACGAGGTCTTTGACCGCGATGGCTCAGATGCAATGCGCTGGTTCTTGATGTCCTCACCGATCTTGCGCGGTGGCAACATCGCGGTCACCGAGGCCGGCATTCGAGAGGGTGTTAGGCAAGCGCTGTTGCCAATCTGGAACAGCTATTACTTCTTCGCGCTCTATGCCAATGCCGCTAACTATCAGGCCAAGACCAGCTTTGATTCCACTCAGTTACTTGATCGCTACATCCTCGCTAAAACCTCTCAGTTGATCTCTGAGGTTGAGGCAGATCTGGATGTCTTTGACAGCTACCTAGCTTCTGCCAAGGTTAGAGACTTTGCCGAGGTGCTAACCAATTGGTACATCAGGCGCTCCAGGGATCGATTCTGGGAGGGTGACACAGCGGCGTTCGACACTCTTTACACGGTCCTAGAGGCCTTGTTGCGTGTCACGGCGCCACTTCTGCCACTGAGCACCGAGGAGATGTGGCGCGGGCTCACCGGAGGACGCTCTGTCCACCTCGAGAACTGGCCCGATGCCAACTCTTTTGCCCGCGACGACCAGCTGGTGTCTGACATGGATGCCATTAGGGATGCAGCCTCAACCGCGCTCTCTTTGCGAAAGGCGGCAGGGCTTCGGGTCAGGCTGCCGCTGGCAGCTCTGACGCTAGCTGTTGAATCACCTGAGAGCGTCAAGCAGTATGCGGATTTGCTGGCCGATGAGCTCAACGTGAAGCGGGTCGATGTCGTTTTGGCCGATGATGCCACTGCCGAAAAGTTTGGCCTAGAGAAATCCATCTCGGTTAACGCAAGGGCACTCGGACCCCGTGTTGGTAAAGATGTTCAGCGCATCATTCAGGCAGCTAAGGCAGGCAATTGGAGCGTTGCTGGTGGTTCGGTGGTCGTCGATGGCACTGAGTTGCTTGAGGGTGAATATGAAATCAGCATGGTGGCTGCAGCTGATCAGGGTTCGAGTGCTGTCGGTCTCACCGCTTCGGGTTTTGTGCTTCTAGACACCGAGGTGAGCGAAGAGCTTGCCGCTGAGGGTCTAGCTCGTGATGCGGTAAGACACATTCAGCAGGCTCGTAAGGATGCCGGGTTGGATGTTTCTGATCGAATCAAGCTGACTCTTCAATCCGATGAGGAATCCATTCCCGCGCTCACCAAGCACGAGAGCTTCATTGCCTCGGAGACACTGGCTGTTGAGATCAAGATCGACAGCGGCAGTGGTGAATTCAGTGTTGGTGATGAGGGTCAGATCGGCATCCAGATTGAAAAAGCTAGCTAGATGACAGAGCTAGAACAGGTGCTTGCACAGCTCTATGCGCGCCGCCCGGAGTCGCAGATTGAACCCCGACTGCACGCCACCAGGCGTGCAGTTGAGTTGATGGGCGATCCGCAGCTGAACTATCGAATCGTCCACATCACCGGAACCAATGGCAAGACCAGCGCTGCCAGGATGATTGAGCGCATCCTCAGAGAGCACGGTCTTAGAACCGGCAGGCTCACCAGTCCTCACCTGGTTCGCTTCAATGAGCGCATCGCTCTTGATGGCGAGCGAGTTGAAGATCAGCGCATCGTGGATGTTTATTTGGAGAACGAAGCGATCCTGGACCTGGTTGATGCCGAGCTTGTTGCCAAGGGTGAAGCGAAGTTGACGTTCTTTGAGGTTTATAACGCGCTGGCCTTCCAGTTGTTTTCCGATGCACCGATTGATGTTTTGGTTTTGGAGGTCGGCATCGGGGGAGAGTGGGATGCCTCAAACGTTGCCGATGGTGATGTCAGCGTCTTCACCGCAATTGGTCTTGACCACCGCAAGGTTTTGGGTGACACGATCGAGGAGATCGCCCAGACCAAAGCAGGAATTATCAAAGAAGGCTCCATCGTGGTTTCAAATGCGCAAGAGCCCAACGTTGAGCGAATCTTGCGCGAGCGAAGCCAGCAGGAGGTCTTTGTTTCCGGGTCAGAGTTTGCCTTGATCGACGCTTCGCAGGATGGCTATGGAACTCGCTTTAGCGTGCAGGGGGGTTTTGGAAGCTACCCACAGCTCTGGATGCCAATCATTGGTTTGCACCAAGCCGAGAATGCTGCAACCGCAATTGTTGCCGTTGAGCAGTTTTTAGGTAGGGCTGTAGCCGATGAGGTCCTGAGAAGCGCTCTTGCCGACACCGTTAGTCCTGGCAGGATGCACGTTGTTTCAAAAGATCCGCTCGTCGTGCTCGATGGCGCTCACAACCCTCCCGGGATTGCAAGCTTCCGGAACACCCTGCAGCAGCACTTTGAGGCGCCAAGGGCAATAGGTGTTGTTGGAATGCTTTCTGACAAGGACGTTTATTCCTCAGCACTTGAATTTGTCGGGGTGTTTGACCACCTGATTGTCACCTCCTCTAATTCGGAGCGGTCCATGAGCGCAAGCGAACTGGCTCAGATATTTGAAGACAGCGGAGTGTTTGTATCTGAAGTGATCGATGATTTTGCCACCGCCA
>DATBNK010000088.1:0-6316 GCA_036554355.1 Aquiluna sp. | reverse complement strand
CTCCGAGTAGGTCTGTTGCCTTACCTTTACCCTCGTCGCCCCACTGGGCTCCGACTAGTACTACTGCGGGCATGGCATTACCCCTTTCTAGATTGGGGATTCTTGGGCAAAAGCCCTCTGATGAGTCTAACTAAAAACGTGCTGCATCACCCAAGCGTGCATGGTTATTGCAGCAGCTGCTGAGGCGTTGATGGATCTTGTGGATCCAAACTGAGTGATCTCCAGAACAACGTCCGAGGCATCCAGTGCTGCCTGCGATAACCCAGGACCCTCTTGGCCAAATAAGAAAATGCACTCTTTAGGTAGTTGATACTCCTCGAGCTTTTTGCAACCAGGAACGTTGTCGATCGCAATGATGGGTAGCGGCTTGCCGCCTTCGCCTGCGGTCTTGGCGTATTCGATTAGGCCTTCAACGGTTGGGTGCTGAGTGATGTGCTGGTAGCGGTCGGTCACCATCGCACCGCGTCTGTTCCAGCGCTTGTTGCCGACGATGTGGACCCGGGCAGCCATGAATGCGTTCGCGTTTCTCACTATCGAGCCAATGTTGAGATCATGCTGCCAGTTCTCGATTGCGACCTCGAAGCGGTGCCGCTTGGAGTCAAGATCAGCAACAATCGCCTCCATGGACCAGTAGCGATAGCCATCCACCACATTTCTGGTGTCGCCATTGGCCAACAACTCAGCGTCAAACTTGGCGAAGTTCGGGTCTTTGGTTGGGTCGCCCTCGTAAGGACCAACACCCCAGGTTGGAACCGCAATGGGTTCTTGAATCTCTTCGCTCATCCGCTCAAGCCTAAGGCGCTAGGAGTGAAGCAGGAGGTTTGGCAGTGATCCAAAGTCTGCCTTTTTGTCCATTGAGTAGAGCTTTGCCTTGTACTCAATGGCCGTTGCGGCTAACAGCAGATCCGCGGTGCCCCGGAGTCTTCCACTTGCCATGCTGAAGTGCTTTATCTCCGCATACCTATCTGCCACTCGCTGATCGATGGGTGCAAACTCTGTTAGGGATTCAACCATTGCAAAGAAATCGAGCGACTTCTGCATTTTGGCCTCCGTTCTGGAGGACGTGTATAGAGCCTGCTTTAGCTCTCCGGCAACGATGGCCGGAAGAATCAGCTTCTTATTACGACCAACGGCCTCGTCTAGATCCAGTTTGCCGCGCTCGATAGCGATCCAAACGGAAGTGTCTAAAACTAGGCGCTCCACTAGTCGCTCTCTTCCGGAGAAGGCTCATTCCAAAGCGCCTCGAGGCGCTCCCAGCGCTCTTGGTCACGAACTAGATCCTGATCCCGCATTTGCCTGATGTACTGAACCGGATCGAATGAGTCATCAACTGGAACATCTTTGTACTTCTCAAAGTGCTCCTCCAAGGCTGCGGCCAAAAGCGCTGAGTTGGGGATCTCTTCTTTCACGCTTCCCATAACAGCAATTGGCTTGTTACCTCGGGTAATGGTGATCTCGTCACCATTTGCGACAGCATCTAAAACATCACTGAAGTTGCGAGCAACTTCAGTGGCAGTCATGATCTTCTTCATATGAATCAGATTATCTGATAGTTCTACTTCTAACAATGTCATGGACAGATTGTTACCGAACCAGAACTTTTTATGGGAGCCAAAAGAGAATCTGTGGATAACTAGCTGTTGAGCTGCTTGATGTATTGATTGAAGGACACCAAAAGCCCTGCAAGCACAACACAGCCAGCCAAAACCTTATAGACAGGTCCAACACCAAAACCGTCCACCGCCAAGCCAACAACCACCATCGTCAACAGTGGCCCTGCCTGCCAGATGGTCATTTCCAGAGCAAAGACCCGGCCCCGCTTATTGGCCGGGATCTTTTGCTGAATCACGGTATTTAGCAAAGGCAAAAGTGGCCCCCAGGCAAGACCAAGAACACCAAAGAAGAACACCATCCAGAACTGCGATGGCAAAAAACTCATTGGAATCATCGCCAGGCCAATGCCAAGGATTCCAATCCGCAAGATGTTTGCAAACGATAGGCGCTTGTGGATTTGCTCAAAGCCAAGCGCTCCAATGATCGATGCTCCAGCACCAATCGAGATCGCAAGACCTAGACCCTCCGGGTCGCCAAGCAGGTTGTAATAGGCAGGCAGCACAACCATCTCGGTTGGCAGGTAGATGATGGCAAGGGTCATAACCGCAGCCATCATCACCATCACGCCAGGGTTTTGTGCCAAGACCTTGAAGCCCTGCAGTGCGTATTTGAAGAACGGTTCCTTCTCGGTCTCGTCGTTCTCCTCATGCTGCTCGTGAACGCGGATCATTGAGGCAAACACCGAGGACAAAACCCCAAATAGTGCAACAACATAGAAAGTGTTTGCAGAACCAATCGAGGCAATCAACAAAGTTGCCAAGGCCGGACCAATAGCAAAGCCCGTTGCAAACAGACCCTCGTGGATCGAGTTAGCTCGATCCAGGGTCATGTTTGCAGGGGCCGCGGCATCCGGCACCAAAGACTTTCTAGCTGTTGAGCCGCCCGGAGCAAAAACGGCCCGGAAGACGCCAACCGCAATGAGCGATGCAACCGTGAGCTCCCAGACACCAGCAATGATTGGAATCAACAAAACAGTCAGTGCCGTGAAGAGCTCTGCCCAAATGGCAACGAAGCGCCTGCCAAAGCGGTCAATGACCGAACCAATTAGCGGTGCCATCAACAATGCCGGAATAGCGGTCATTGCCACAACAAAGCCTGCAGTCCCCGCAGAGCCCGTCAGTTCTAGTGCCAGCCAGGGGATTGCGATGAAGACCATCGAACCGGAGATAACACTTGTTAGTGATGCGAGCTGCAGGAAGACAAACGGCGCAATTTTGCGCTGCACTTACACCTCGTTCTAAAGACCCAGATCGGCCAGTGTGATGGCCGTCAGATAAGAATACCCGCGAGCTTCAATAACTTCTCTAGCTCCGGTGTCGCGGTCAACAACAGTTGCAACTGCCAAGACCTTCGCACCCGCTGCCTCCAAGGCTTCGGCAGCAGTCAGGGGAGAACCGCCAGTGGTTGAGGTGTCCTCCAAAATCACAACATTCTTACCCTCAACACTTGGGCCCTCAACCTGGCGGCCCATGCCGTGCTTCTTCGCTTCTTTGCGAACCACAAACGCATCCAGGGCAAAGCCTTGAGCGGCTGCCTGGTGCAGCATGGCGGTGGCAACCGGGTCAGCACCCATGGTCAAACCACCAACGGCGTCGGGAGAGAGACCAGCTTTTTGAATTAGCGCGAGCATTGCCTCGCCAATCAGCGGTGCTGCCTCGTGGTGCAGGGTGGCTCTGCGAAGGTCAACGTAGTAGTCAGCTTCAATACCCGAGGAGAGAGTGACTTTGCCGTGGACAACGGCAAGGTCCTTGATCAGTTGAATCAGGCGGGATTTGTCAGTATCAAAGCTCATGCCTAAAGTTTAGGAGTGCAAATAGCAACCTGGAACGTAAACAGCGTCAGAGCCAGAGCCCCAAGGGTTATCGGTTTTCTCGAGCGCACCAAAGTAGATGTTTTGGCCATGCAAGAGATCAAGTGCAAGCCGGAGCAGTTTCCAATCGCTGACTTTGAAGCCATTGGCTACAAAGTCGTAGCCCATGGCTTGAACCAGTGGAACGGTGTTGCCTTTGCCTACAAGAACCAGCTCGAGCCACAAGACATCGAGTTTGAGTTTCGCTCGCAACCGATGTTCAAAGACATCGTTGAAGCACGCGCTCTGAGCGCGGTCTTCAACGGCGTAAAGATCTACAGCCTCTACGTTCCTCACGGCAGAGGACTAGAAGACCCTCACATGGAATACAAGCTTGAGTTCCTAGACAGACTTGCTGCCGATGTTGCAGAGCAGCTAGAGATGGACCCAGATGCTCAGATAGCACTCACCGGGGATTTCAACATTGCACCATTGGACTCCGACGTCTTCAATGTCAGCTACTTTGAAACCCACGTCTCTGAACCAGAGCGCCAAGCCTTTGAGGCCTTTGAGCAAATCGGTTTTAGCGACAAGCTCAGAGAACTGGTCCCTGACCAATACACCTACTGGGACTACAAAGACCTGCGCTTCCCAAGAAACGAAGGCATGCGCATCGACTTCCAGCTCACCTCACCCGCTCTAACAGAGCGGGTGCTGGGAGCTTCTATTGAACGCGATGAGAGAAAAGGCGAACTACCGAGCGATCATGTGCCGGTGGTTATTGAACTGAACTAACCGGGACCTTGGCCCAGAGCCTGGTCCTGCCATTGTCTTCCTCGAGACCCCAGCTCGAACTGACCTCGGCGACCGTCTGAACACCAAATCCGCTCTGCGGGCCGCTGGTTGTTGGAAGTCCGTCGTTTAGAACAAAGACCTCTAGGCATGGGTTATTTTGAGTGAGGACTCGAAGGCCAACCTCAATGTTTTTTGCCTTTCCGTGCTTTACGGCATTGCCGATGCCCTCTCGGACAATCTCAACCACCGAGGCAAGGCCAAAGCTGTCGTTTGAAATCGCCTGCATTGCAAGTGGGTCTGCATCTAGCGAGATATTTGTGACGCCTCCCCAGAGCTCAACGGTGTCGGCATAGAAACGATCAAATGACGGCAGCTCTCTGGAGAGATCCAGCGCTGCAACGCACTCCTCTTGAAGTTTTTGAACATCGGCCATGGTGCCAACGGTGTTGGAGAGAGCTGCTGCCCGGACCCTGCCCTGGATGTCGCTATGGACGTAGCGTGCTAGACGCTTCTTCTCGATCCAGAGCTGCTGGTTCAGCTTGCGCTCTTGCCACTCAACCTGCTCGAGAGCCTGCTGCAAGAGCGCAAGCTTTCGCTCGGCTTCTTTGTCATAGGCCAGAAGCATTGAAACAAAGCCGGCTGGCAAGAAGATTGAGACGCTCAGCTGGATAGCTGGGCCGAGATTGGTCGCCAAGTCATATTGCAAAGCGAGCCAAGACACCAGCGTCGCGCTAAGGCTTGCCACCAGCCAAGCGATTGGCACCAACCAGCCGCGAACTCTCAAAGCTTGGAAGAGTGTGAACAAAACCACAATGATCACTGCCTGAATCAGGGTCTCCAAAAAGCCAGCTAGGCCAATGCCCCAAACCTTGGAGTAGAGGGTGCTCAGCAAACCGATTGCGGCAACCGGGATTGGAATAAAGGGATACTCATGCAACGCAGTCCTTACTACCGGACCCAGTTTGATTCTGCGCTTTGGAGTCTTCGCATCAACCACCACCGGTTGATGTGATGCCAAAGAGTGAGACAGTGGCCTGATCACTGAGTCAGCGAGGTTGTGAAGCTCAGTGGTTGATTGCCTAGAGGAGAACGCTTCACTGAGTGTTGCCTTGACCTCATTTACAAGTGCAGCCCTGGTGTTGGCAACCTGCTCGGCTCCTTGGCTGGCAAGAGCTTTTGCTCTCTCGAGAGACTCGGTGAGTTCTTTATAGACCAAGACATATTGCTGCCTAGCACCAACCAGCACCGCGGTAACACCAAACCAGATTGTCACAATGATTGCCCCGGCAATCATGCGGGGGAAATAGTCGGCTTCTAAGACAACACCAAAGAACTCGAAGAAGAAGGCAACCGAGAAGCCCCTGGCAAGACCTGCAACAGCAAGGGTTGCAACAGCGGCCAAGGGCCGTGATTTGCGAACCTTTTTTGGGCTTAGGTAGGTGAGGTAGGCGAGGATCAAAACCAAGCCCGTCACCAAGTGGGCGATCAGGCCCACCAGGTAACCGGCCCAAAGAGGAGAGTCAGGTCTAATCCCCTCCGGCACAAAACCCGGGGTTCCTAAGATTGCCACGGGGGCAAGCAACAACCAAGCCCTCAGGGTTATCGCATAGCGGCCACCAACTCGCAGCCAAACCGCCTTCAACTCTGTTTTCCTCGCCTAAGTCCCATTTGAGCACTATAGATTCTGGCAGCCAAGACCCTGGGGCTCATTGCCTCATCATCGCCAATGTCCAATGCTTGGTAGATGCGGTGAACCGTTTGCTCCACGGCCCTAATGCCAAGACCTCTTTGCTTGGCAATCTCTGCATTGGATAGCCCCTTGGCAACTAACCGCAAGACCTCTAGCTGTTTAGTGGTGAGCGTTGCCAGGGGAGAGTCATCTTGCACAGTAAAGAGCTCTGCTCTTGGATCGTCATCCCGCATCACGGTATTGAGCGCTTCCACGACCAACTCGATGCTCTCAACCTCACGCTTGGAGAGGTAGGCAATATGAGGAGCAGACTTCATCTCCGCAGGGGTTGGAATGTAGTTGGTTAGCAGCACAAAACCCACGGCCGGGTTTTGTGCTGAGAGTGCTGAAATCAAATCAGTACCGCTTGGACCATCACCAAGATCTAG
>DATBNK010000083.1:0-1956 GCA_036554355.1 Aquiluna sp. | reverse complement strand
ATCCGATGCTCCGGTGGTGGCGTGGTGGCCATCAAGCTGCGCGGCGAATCCCGCCAAGAGTGCGATTGGCAGAATCGCCAGCCGCAGAATCACAGACTCCGCTTGCCAGGATGATCCGAGTGCTTTTTTGAAGGAGCTCGCCAAGAACTACACCCCGGGTGATGGCGACATGGCATGGACCAGAATCACCCTCTGGAGATCTCAGCTTGCTGCTCTTTATGAGCAGCACAAACACCGCACGGTCAAAGAGATTGAGGTAATGGGATCAAGCCAGAGCCCGAGTGCGGATCTTTTGGCACGTTGGCTAGAGCTCAGGCTGGGTGTTCCCTCAAAGATCACCAATGAGGTCGCAGGCGAGGAGATCGAGGGCATCACCGGAGTGAAAATTGCTTTTCAGGACGGCGGTCTCGAGATTATTCGAAGCGATGAAATCGCCAGGATCAGCCAAACCGGATTTCCAGATTCATCGGTCCTTCTCCCAAAGCGCACCGATCAGGACTGCCTGATCGAGGACATGAGATTTTTGGGCGAAGACGAGATCTATGGCGAGGTATTGAAGGGCGAGCTAAGTTGACGATTCGCTCGACGGGCAATCCAAAGGCTCTTATTGACGCGGCAAGCCAAGACTTCGCCGAGCTTGCCAATCAGCTGCTTGCCTCAAAGAAACAAATCCGCGTGCTACTAACCGGCGGCACGCTCGGTATTGAATTTATCGCTCAGCTCGGGAAGCTGGATTTGGACTTTAGCCGCATCTGGCTAATGTTCTCCGATGAGCGCTTCGTGGCCCTGAATCACCCAGATCGCAATGAGCAGCAGGGCATTAGCGCCTGGCCAGAGCTTGCAAATCACCTGGTGAGATTTCCCGGACCAGAAATGACATTGCTATCAGCTCGAGATGTTGCGGAGTCAGAGATCAAGCAGCTTGATTTAGAGCACACGAGCTTTGATTTGACCGTTTTGGGTATGGGGCCGGACGCTCATGTCGCAAGCTTGTTTCCAGGCCACGAGGCCAAAGGCGAGTGGGTGATTGCGGAGCCCGACTCCCCCAAACCACCCAGCGAGCGACTAAGTCTTAGTTATCAGGCGCTGAATCGCTCTGAGAGGGTTTGGTTCCTGGCTGCTGGTGAATCTAAGATCTGGGCAGTTTCGCAGAGCCTGAGAGCCGATAGCGGGCTTCCTGCGGCTAGGGTGCGCGGAATTAGTGAAACGGTTTGGTATCTAGATAGCGAGATTACTGACGCGCTTTAGCAGCCGCGGCAGCTCGCACTCGACGCTCACGAATCAACTCAAGAGCCTCATCCAGGATTTCCTGGGCTTCTTTGTCGGTGCGGCGCTCTTTTACATACGCAAGGTGGGTCTTGTAGGGCTCAATCTTGGCAACCTGAGGTGGGTTTGCCTTGTCTAGGCCAGCTGGCAGACCACAATTTGGGCAGTCCATTTCAACCGGCAGTTCTTCGGGTGCGATGTTTGCGGCAAATTGCGGGTGAAACTCGTGCCCACTTGAACAGAAGAAACTTAGCGTTACTCGCTCTACCTGGTGACCGCGGTCCTGCTCGCCCATTGGGCCGGCGCCAACCCTGGCTCCCCTAATTGATGGTGAAGATGACACTTATGCCCAACCAAATCTGTTGAATAGCCCAAGAATGATGATCACGCCAACCCAAACCAAACCAAGGGCAATGGTGATTCGATTCAAGTTTCGCTCGGCAACACCCGAGGAGCTCATCGAGGAGGTGACACCGCCACCGAACATGTCAGCAACACCACCGCCACGGCCCTTGTGTAGCAAAATCATTAGTACCAGCAAAACGCTGGTAATCGCCAGCAGCACCAAAAGTGCGGTTTGTAGGGCGGCCATTTACTTCCTCAACTCCTTGGGCGCTAATAAAAGCGCTCGTCAAATTATAGAACTATGTGCTTTTGATAGCGCGCGATGCCAGAAAACTCTTCAGCATC
>DATBNK010000082.1:0-3297 GCA_036554355.1 Aquiluna sp. | reverse complement strand
GGCAAGAATCTTGCCCGCGCTCATGACCGCAACGTGATCACAGAGCTGTTCTATTTCTGTGAGGAGGTGGCTGGAGAGAAAGATTGTGATGCCCTCAGCGGCTAGAGAACGAATCAGGTTTCGAACCTCTCTGGTGCCCTGTGGGTCAAGGCCGTTGGTTGGCTCATCCAGAATCAGGAGCTCGCGGGGCTTGAGAAGTGCATTGGCAAGGCCAAGGCGCTGCTTCATGCCAAGTGAGTAGGCATGAACCTTCTTCTTTGCGGCATTGGAAAGCCCGACTCGCTCTAGGGCCGCATCCACTCTTGCCTTGCGGGTTGAGGGGTCAGAGAACCTATCTGCAGAGTCGATTCTGATGAGGTTGTTTCTGCCTGACATGTAGGGGTAGAAGGCAGGGCCTTCGACCAGTGCACCGACCTTTGGCAAAGCGATCTGGAGTTCTTTGGGGATCTGGTGATCAAGGAGCTTGATCTCACCATCGGTCGCCTCGGCAAGACCGAGCAACATCCGAATGGTTGTGGTCTTACCGGAACCGTTAGGTCCCAGGAATCCAAAGACTGAACCCCTGGGGACCGCTAACGAAATTCCGTGGACTGCTTTTTGATCGCCAAAGGCCTTTGTGAGGCCATTGGTCTCAATGGCCCACTGGCCTTTTTCTGACACTTAGCGCGCTGCTACTTCCTGCAAGTACTCGATGGTTACCGCACCGGCATAAACCTCACCGGAGTCAGCAATCAAAACGTTAAGCAATGGGGTTGAGAAGACCTTGCCACCGTCAACCTGAGTCATCAGATCGGCGAACAGCTCGTTCTCCATCATGTCCATTGGAACTTCCTGTGGCATTGCGGGTAGGTAGATAACTGCGTCCCAGCCCTCGCCAATCATTTCTGGCTTTGGGGTGTCGGCGTAGCGAGCCTCAAGCTCGGCACGCATTGCAGCATTGTCCTCGTTGGTGAATTCCTTGTTCTCGTATTCACTCTTTAGAGCCTCTAGTTCTGCCTCTAGCTCAGCAGGGACCTCCATGGTCTCAACGGTGGTGCCAGGAGGTGGAGTGAAGCTAAACAGTGACTCGTCTGGAGTGTCAAAGCTGATTGACTCAAAGCCAACCTGGAATGCAGGAGTCTCCTGCTCGACTGAGTAGACCTTGACGTCTAGCGCCATGCCGGTCTCGGAGTCAACCGAGATCACAACCGACTCGACCAGTGAGTTCTCAGCGTTTGGCTGGGCGATTAGCTGGTAGGCAGTTCGGCCAGCAATCATGTGGTCCTTGCCAACAGATACTTCGGTGGTCTCACCAACCTGAGCCATTAGGTAGTCGGCAACTGCCTCTGGGTTAGAGATGTCAAGCTGAATCTCAGCCAGGTACTCATCAAGCTCTGCTTGAGCCTGGGCTTCAAACTCTGCCTTGTCCTCATCAGATACCTCCATGTCGAAGGTGCCGGTCATTGCGGTGGCATTGCGTGCATCGTAGATCCAGAACTCGTCCTGGTTCACGATGAAGTCACGCTGGCTCATTGGGTCCAAGATCTGGACTCGCATGCCCACCTCAGAGGCGTAGACACGAATCTTGTGGGTGCCGGCGATTAGCTCAACGGCCTGGGTAATGGCGTTCTGCTCAATGATTGAAGGGATGAAGTCTTCGAAGCCCTCGGGCATCTTCTCTTCCATCTCGGCGATCATCTCTTCGTCCATCATCGAGCTCATCTCGAGTGGGGGAAGGCCAAGCTCAGAGCTCTTGACGATGGTTCCGGAGAAGCCGGTGATCTCACCGTCCATCAAAAGCATGACCTGCTGCGGAGTTAGGTCAGGAAGGTCCACCGCGTTCGCCTGAATCGGCACCGCGATAGCACCTGCCGCGATTACCGCGGGTGCTACTAGTGCTGGCAACCAACGCTTTGAAATCTTCATTTTCTAATCTCCTTCAGAAATTTATTGTCCTGAGTCTAAGAATCTAAACTCCAAACAGCCTGAGAATGTTTCTCAAACTCTTTTTTAGACTCAGTTCAATAAAACCACACTAGTTCTGAATTATTCCCAGTCCTCATCAATCACACTTGGGTTCTCAGGATTGCGGTCCTGGATGCCATAGGGCTGCTTATAGGCGGTGGACATTAGGTCCAAAAACGCCTTCGCATCAAACTCCTCCGGACCCATGACGCCAGTTCCACCCCAAGCGCCAGTTGAAAGTAGTTCGAGGGCAATCACAGGAACCAGTGCGGTCTGCCAAACAACGGCTTGAGCGTCATACTCCTCAGCGGTCCACTGGGTGTCAGCTACGTGATAGAGGTAGGTAGCGCGAGGCTTACCCTCTTTGTCCTTACCGGTAACCAGCGTTCCAGCACAGGTCTTGCCGGTCATGGCTTCAACCAGTGAACCTGGATCGGGCAGCACTGCTGCCACCACGTCTCTTGGAGACACCTGAGCACGCCCGGACTTGGAGCGAACCCATACCGGGTTCACTCGGTCAAGGCCGAGTGCGTGCAGGGTCTTCAGAACGCTGATGAACTCAGAACCGAGTCCGTACTTGAAGTTCACTCGCTGAGCGTCCATCGTGCGAGGCAGCATGGCCACCTCTTCGTGCTCCACGTTCACGCACTTGATTGGACCAATGCCCTCTGGGAATTCGAACAACTCTGGCTCGGAGAACGGCTTGGTGGTAAACCAACCGCGCTCCTTCTCCCAGATCAGTGGTGGGTTGAGGCACTCCTCAATAACCGTCCAGATCGAAAATGATGGAGCAAAGATCTCTTCGCCCTCGTCGTTCACAACAACCAGGTTTCCACCATCAATGATGGTCACCTCATCGAGCTCCGAGAAGAGGTGATCTGCCGCATAGCGAGCAAAGATGTTGGAAATACCAGGCTCCGCACCGGTGCCAACCAGGGCCAAAAGGCCCTTGTCGGCAAAGTCCTTTGCCTTGGAGTACTGCCAATCACCTAGCTTTTCGCCCGGGAGGTTGAAGGGGTCTTCTGGGTGCGGGTGGCTAAGGCTCATTGCCATGTCCATGTAGTTGGCTCCTGCTTCTAAGGCGCCCTTCACAATGGCCTGCACGAACCTAGGTTCAACCGCGTTCAAGATGTGGGTGATGTTGTGCTCCTCAGCCAAAGCTGCAACCTTTGAAGGATCGGAGGCATCAATTTGTGCCGCCTCAACCTTTTGTGCAATCTCGGGCTTGGACCACTCGTTAATCCATGCCACAGACTTCTCGGCACGGGAGATGTCGTAGTCAGCGACTACGAGTTTTTCGAAGAAATTACGATCAGCAGCGATTTTGACAATTGCATCGCCAACACCGCCTGC
>DATBNK010000075.1:0-5500 GCA_036554355.1 Aquiluna sp. | reverse complement strand
GGTGGGGCTGGGGTTTGCTTCTCCAAGATTCATCACCCAGAACAGCAAGCCAACCAAGATCACAACCCTTTGCCTTGTCGTATAGTTCGGGTCTTGCGACGGCGCTCGCCACAAAATCCTCGGTTGGCGCGAAGCGCCTTTGTTCGTGTAGCAGATTTTCTATCTCTTGCTCAACAGACATCTTTGTCCTCCAGTGTTGATTGACCCAATACTGCCAGAAGTTTTTTTCCGCTGTGTCTCAAAAAGAAAATGTCTAATTTTTCTGAAAGTTTCCCCAATAGGGGGACAATTCCACTAAATCGCAAATAAAATAAAGGCCTGACTTCGGTCAGATGTGGTGCCATGCGTTCCCCCATGCGGGCACCACCTGGCGGCAGGTTTCCCCCAAACCTGCCGCCCCTTCTTTTTCCACAGGTTTTGATTTTGCTCACACCGCGTGGCTGAACTTTATGCAGAGTGTGCTGCATGAAAGAAGTCATCGAAATTCAAAGGCTGCTGGAGCTTCCCGGTCTAAACGATCTGGTCATCAGCGGTGCGCTAATGGCGCAGGCCGATTTTGGTGAGGGCCTGGTTGAGATCGAAAACCCCTTTCTAAGCTCACAAAAACTCTCAGAGGCACTGAGTGAGCTCGCCCTCAGTGCGGGCGTGAGGCTGGATATCGCAAAACCGATTGCCGACTTCTCTCTCTACGGAGCGAGGTTCCATGCGGTATTGGCTCAGGGAGTAAGTCCGATTCCCCTGGTGAGTATCAGAAAGCATCAGCCCCAAGCGATCACCTTGGAGCATCTGGTCGAGGCGCAGATGCTTACTCCCACGCAGGCAGCCTGGCTTTTAGAACAGGTTGCAAACAAAAAGTCGATTCTGATCTCAGGTGCGACATCCAGTGGCAAGACCACCTTGCTTCGGGCAATGCTCTATGGCCTTGGCGAGCGGGTGATTGCGATTGAGCAAACACCAGAGCTAATGCTGTTAGCACCTGCAATCTGCTTAACCGAGCGAATCTCGAACCAGGAGGGGGTTGGTGCAATTGGGCTGGATGAGCTGGTTGTGCATGCACTTCGCATGCGGCCAGATCGAATAGTGGTTGGAGAAATCAGGCATCGGGAGTTCCAGGTGTTATTACAGGCCATAAACAATGGCCACCTTGGAACCATGGCCACTCTGCATGCCTCAAGCCTTGAAACGGTTGCCCAGCGGGCACTGATCCTCGGGATGCTCTCCGGGATGAGCGAGTCACTCACTAAAGAGCTCTTTAGTAGCGGCATTGATTTTGTGCTGCAACTGGCTCGTAAAGACGGCAAAAGATATTTAGAGGCTGTAGGTGTGCCTTATCTCAATCACGGTGTGCTGACAATTAGCGAAGTTGATTACTTATGAGGCCCGCAGCTCTTGCCGCCCTGGTCTCTTCCGGTGTGCCGCTCAGAAGCGCCCTAGACGAGCTAGGCGTCGAATCAATTCAGGACGATCTAATCTTGCTGGCTATTGATATCGGCGCTCCGCTTGTGCCAACGCTTGAGGTTTTGGAGCAGCAGCTGGTGCATAGCGAGCGGGCAAATGCGGAGTTGAAACAGGCACAAGCAATTCCCGAGGCAACCAGGCGCCTGCTGCTCTGGTTGCCCGCCGGCACCGTCGTCTTTTCTCAGCTCGCAGGCCTCGAGACCCTGCAGGGGCTCATGACCCCGCTTGGGTTGCTGGCCTCGCTACTAGCGCTGGGGTTTTTGTATGCGGGAGCCAAGATCAGCGCCTCGATGATTGCGCGATTGAGCCCAGTTGCAAACACCCAGGCCCACTCACTTTTGGCCTTGCAGATTTGCATCAGTTCTGGAATGGGCCTTTCGCAAATTGGCAAACTGATTCCCTCGCTAACCCCGAGAGCTCAAGAGCTAATAGCCATGAGTCAGCGCACCGGTGCAGCTCTCCACACCCTTATTTCCAGTGAGATCTCTGCGAGTAACGAGCGTGCTATTTCTGAGCAGCTGACTCAGGCCAAAAAGCTCTCGGTTTCGCTACTGATACCCCTGACGGCGACCACGCTGCCCGCGTTCTTACTCCTGACAATCGTGCCGATGATCATCGGCATTACCCAATAACGAAAGGAAACAAAAAAATGAAACTGATGAGAAATGATGACGGTGTTATCACCGCGGAATATGCAATTGCCACCTTGGCAGCGGTCGCATTCGCGGGGCTGTTGGTGCTGGTGCTTAGAAGCGACGAGGTTCGGGTGCTGCTATTTCAAATGATTGCTCGGGCCCTTGGTCTGGACTAGTGAAAAAGGTGCGGTAACAGCAGAGTTCATGCTGCTGTTACCGGCACTACTAGTACTGCTGACAGCTGCCCTTGGGCTTTTTCAATTGGGGCTGGAGCGAATTTCTTTGGAGGTGCAGACCTTCGAGGCGGCAAGGGCAATGGCCATCGGGTTTGAACCAGAGCTAAGAGAAGAGGTAACGGTTTCCCATAACCAAGACGGGAGGTTTTTATGCGTGACGTTAGTCAAGAACGGTCTCGTGGATCTCGAGGCAACTCGCTGCATGATCCCCTATGGCGGTTAGATCACGGCTTCTCAGTCGCGATCGCTCTGGTTGCAATTGCGACCCTGAGCGTCTTGCTAACCGCGCTCGGAACGGCGATATCACTGGCTCAGTTTCAGGTGAAAGCGCAGCTTTCAGCAGATGCGGCTGCCCTTAGTGCAGCCGATACTTTGCTTGGAGCGGTGGCCGGTTTTCCATGTGAAAATGCTGAGCAGATTGCCAAGGTGGATGGTGCAATTTTGAAATCATGTCGTATTGTCGGTCTCGGTGCGATTGTGGAAACCACTAAAAACTTTGGAATATTCGAGGTTTCACGGTGGGCTGAGGCATCGGCCATTCAGTAGTAATTAGTAGGAGAAGATTTGGCTAAGAAGCTGGTAATTGTTGAGTCGCCCGCAAAGGCGAAGACAATTTCCAAATACCTCGGAAATGACTTCGAGGTTTTGGCATCCGTTGGTCACATTCGTGATTTGGCCGAACCCAAAGAGCTGCCCGCAGAAAAGAAAAAGGGCCCTCTGGGCAAGTTCTCCATCGATGTTGACAATGACTTCGAGCCCTTCTACACAATCTCTGCCGGGAAATCCAAGACTGTTTCAGAGTTGAAATCCGCCCTCAAGGGTGCTGAGGAGCTCTATCTCGCAACTGATGAGGACCGCGAGGGTGAGGCGATCGCCTGGCACCTTCTCGAGGTTCTCAAACCCAAGGTCCCCGTCCACCGCATGGTGTTCAACGAAATCACCAAGGACGCCATTCAAGAGGCAGTCTCAAACACTCGCAGCATTAACGACAATCTGGTCGAAGCTCAGGAGACCAGGCGCGTGGTCGACCGCCTGGTTGGCTATGAGATCTCCCCGGTTTTATGGCGCAAGATCAATCGCGGTCTTTCCGCAGGTCGCGTGCAGTCACCAGCAATGCGCATGATCGTGGAGCGCGAGCGCGAGCGCATGGCCTTCAAGGAGGCTAGCTACTCCTCAATCACCGCACAGCTGCAAGAGGACTCTGTCGAGTTCGAGGCGAAGCTCTCCAGCATCGCTGGAGAGAAGCTTGCGGGCTCAAAGAGCTTTGATGAGAGCGGAAACCTAGTGCAGAAGGTCAGGGTTCTGGCCCCGGCCGAGGCTGAGGCGTTAGCCGCCTCACTGGTTGGAGCGACTCTTGAGGTTATGTCGGTGGAGGCAAAGCCGACCACCAGAAAGCCCTACGCTCCCTTCACAACCTCAACATTGCAGCAAGAAGCTTCTCGCAAACTCGGCATGAGCGCAAAGCAGGCGATGGATACCGCTCAGCAGCTCTACCAAGAGGGTTATATCACCTACATGCGAACCGATTCCCCAAATCTTTCGCAGCAGGCCATTTCCGCATCGATCTCTGCGGCCAAAGAGCTATTTGGTGCGGATTCGGTTCATGATTCTCCAAGGCTCTACGGAGCTAAATCCAAAAATGCTCAGGAGGCTCACGAGGCAATTAGACCCTCGGGTGACAGCTTCAAGCACCCGAGTGAGCTTGCTAGTTTGCTTCACGGACGCTCACTCGCTCTTTATGAGCTGATCTGGCGCCGAACCGTTGCCTCTCAAATGGCCGATGCCAAGCTCTCTACCACCACCGCAAAGTTTTCGATTACGCATCAGGGTGAACAGCTCGAGTTCTCGGCCAGTGGCACAACCGTTTTATTCAAGGGTTTCCTAGCCGCCTATGACGAAACCTCAGACACCAAAGAGCCAGAGGCAAAGCTGCCGAAACTGGATGTCGGTCAAAAGCTAACTGCCAAAGAGGTGTTGCCAAAAAACCACAGCACGCAGCCACCTGCGCGATACACCGAGGCGTCTTTGGTGAAGGCTCTTGAAGAGCAGGGGATTGGAAGACCTTCGACCTACGCGGCGATTATTTCCACGATCATCTCTAAGGGTTATGTAGTCAAGCGCGGTAACGCATTGGTCCCCGAGTGGATATCCTTCACCGTCACCAGGTTCCTTGAGCAAAACTTTGGCAACCTGGTCGACTACGAATTCACCGCCAAGATGGAAAACGATCTGGACCGGATCGCACTTGGTGAGCTTGATCGCTCCGGTTGGCTAAAGAATTTTTACTTCGGTGACGAGGGTCTGCAGGCAGTTGTTAACTCGCTCGGAGAGTCTGATCCGAGGGCAATCAACACCTTCGAACTGGCCGAGGGTATCGCCCTTCGGACCGGCAAGTTCGGCCCCTACCTCGAGGTCATGGAAAACGATGAGCGCAGAATCGTAAACATTCCAGAGGCCCTCACCCCAGACGAACTGACCCTGGAAAAGGCTCAGGAGCTAATCGACGCCCCACCAGCCAGTGATCGGGTGCTGGGACAAGAGCCTGAGACAGGACTGGACATCATCGTCAAGGACGGCCGCTATGGTCCTTATATCACCCTGGTCGACGAGGGCAATCCAAAGCCCAAGACCGCCTCACTCTTTAAGACCATGAGCGTCGACACCGTCAGTTATGAGGAAGCTCTCAAGCTGCTATCACTGCCAAGAACAATCGGCGTTGACCCCGAGACCGGAACTGAGATCACCGCCCAAAACGGCAAGTTTGGTCCATATCTAAAGCGTGGTACCGACTCCCGCTCACTTGGTAGCGAGGAGCAAATCTTTGAGCTCAGCTTGGACGAGGCCATCGAGATCTACAAGCAACCAAAATATGGCGGCCGCAGAACTGCCGCCACACCACTCAAGGAATTCGGAGATGACCCGGCTTCGGGCATGCCGGTGGTTGCCAAGACCGGTCAGTTTGGAAACTACGTCACTGATGGCGTTATCAACGCGACCATCCCCAAGGATGAGCCAATTGAAGAGATTGCAAACGATCGGGCCTACGAGCTGTTGGCAATTCGGCGTGAGAAGCTAGGGGTTGAACCCGGCGAGGCACCGAAGACCCAGAAGAAGCCGGCTAGAAAAAAGCGCTGACGTGTTTATTACCTTTGAGGGTATTGATGGTGTGGG
>DATBNK010000027.1:0-1974 GCA_036554355.1 Aquiluna sp. | reverse complement strand
GGACGTCAATGGCGCCCTTTTCAATTTCTTTTTCGTCAACAAAGCCGCCGTAGCTGCCGTCTGGAAGCTCGGCGAGAGCCTCGGTGGCTAGGTCTTTGTTACTAACCTTCAAGCTCGTCCGCCACCTTGCGCAAGAGCTGGGCCACCTTGCGACCGTGAGCGGCCTCCGGATACTTGCCGCGCTTTAGGCTGCCGCCCATCTGGTCCAACAATCCGATTAGATCCTCGGTAATAATCGCGAGATCCTCAGCGGGCTTGCGATTTACCTGAGTGAGGGTTGGGACCTCGAGGATTCTCACCGAGAGTGCTTGAGCGCCTTTGCGGCCATCGATGATTCCAAATTCAACTCGGGAGCCAGGTCGAATGGTTTCGGTGCCATCTGGCAATGCGCTGGCGTGCAGGAAAACTTCGGATCCATCGTCTGAGGCGATGAAACCGAATCCCTTTTCGTCATCAAAAAACTTAACCTTGCCGGTGGGCATTGCTCCTACTTTCAGCTGCTCGGCGATAAGTGTATCCGAAGAGTTAGAGTTGTCGGATGGCGCAATCATCCCGAAGACCTCAGATTGAGACCATCTTGGCCTACATGGCGGTGGGCGTGACACTGGTTTCGATTCTCTCGATTCTGGCAACCCTCATCATTAGCGCAACGGGTTCGATTGAGATACCAGTGATCTTGGCGCAGCTGCCACTAATCGGTTTGCCCATTGGGTTTGTGTTGATTATGGCGATGTTAATTACTGCCATCATCAGGCGCTCTAAACAGAATCGAGACTAGTGTCCTCACTACTGGAGCTATCCAAGGACCTTGCAACGCGAAGCGCTGATGAGCTTCGCGAACTAGTTTCCAAAAGCGCCTCTGCCACCCAGGGCTGCAATGACCTTCTCGATCTTTCAAGACTCTTGCTATCGCGTCGAGAACTCGAGATCAGAATCCGATCTCTGAGCGCCAAAGAGCTTGCCAACCTTAGAAACTCCAAGCCCTCAAAGTTTCTCAAGCAGCTCGCCCTCTCAGGGGATCAGGTCTTCGAGGAGGCTGTGGCCTTGGCGCAAGAACTCGAGCCAATCCCTCACAAACCGAACCTCAGCCATGGCAACTCGCTCTCGGCGTATGAGACCATGCTCTGCATCACCGAGTTGCTGTTCGCGTGCGAACGCCATTGGCTGGGAGTGATTAGAGCTGGTATTCGCAGTCAGGATGCCAAGGAGATTGCCCTCAAGCTCAAGGTGACACCCAAAGAGGTGCAGCAACGCTTCCAGCTCGCCATGCGAGCTGGATTGGTCACTAGCCAACAGGAGCGCTGGGTGGCAACCGAGTTAGGTCTTAGCTGGTTGGAACTCGATCGCGAGCAAGCCTGGCTCGCTCTTGCGACTCCGCTTTGGAAACTGCCAGAGATTAGTTTCACCAAGGGCAATGTTTCGGAACAGCTTCTGAGTGCCTACCCACTGATTGACCTTGGCAGCTTGGAGCTATTGGAGTTTGGAGCATTCCTTGGGTTACTAGATGGCGAAGATGTTCTACCGCCACTCACGAAGAGCGATCTTGCATCGAGCGCTAAGGCGGTCATCAAGGAATTGCCCAAGGCCGAAGAGCGATTGATTGTTCAGGGGGATTTGAGCATTATTTGTCCCGGGCCACTCTCCCCCGCACTGCATCGCCAATTGGATTCCTTCGCCGACAGCGAGGACCTCGGGCTTGCAGCGAGGTTCCGAATCTCAAACCTCACCCTCTCGCACGCCCTCGAAATTGGCATGCAGCTAACCGATGTCGAGGCCGTTTTGAAAAAACTCAGCGGCAAGGACTTGCCGCAACCGGTGCAGTATTTGTTTGAGGAGGTCAAAAAACGATTTGGCCAACTCAAGGTTCTGATTGGTGAAACAGGAACGATCGTGGAGTCTTCTGACACTATCTTGATTACCCAGATAGCAAACGAGTCAAAGCTCTCTGGCTTGATGTTGAAGCCAATTACCCAG
>DATBNK010000024.1:0-13450 GCA_036554355.1 Aquiluna sp. | reverse complement strand
TGGCTGGCTTAGTGAACTTGCCAAACACGCCAGGCGACTACCCGGTCAGGTTGGTTATGGATTGATCGCGTGGTTGGTGCTAAATCGCGGTTGGTTTGAGTGGTTGGGGCTTACCGAAACCGACGCTTAGCCGTGGTCTTGAACTTCGCGTAGGCGTTGCATGACCCGCTCTGCAAGCTCAGGAACTGGAGCTTCGTCGCAAGAGCGCTGAATCACCTGATTGAAAACAACCTCTAGGTCGTAGTGCTCCTCGCAAGAGTCGCAATTCGCAATGTGTCCGGTGATGGTTTGAATCTCAGTCTCATGCATCTCGGAGTGCAGGAACTCGTGAACTGAGTGTTTGACTTCTTCACAGTCAACCTGTTTCACTTACCCTCCTTCTCGCTTACGTCATAGCCTTCTTGGCTTGCGTAGTCATGCAACAAAGTTCTCAGTAATTTCTTCCCACGATGTAGCCGAGACATTACGGTGCCGACGGGCGTATCCATCACCTCAGCTATTTCGGCATAGGGAAGGCCCTCAACGACGGCGTAGTAGACCACCATTCGGAACTCATCTGGGATTTCATCCAGCGCATTTTTTATCACACCAGAGGGCAAGTTGTCCAAGGCCTCGGCCTCGGCAGATCTTGAAGACCTGGAAGTCACCGACTCACCAGCACCAATTTGCCAGTCCTCTAGATCGTCAAGGGCGGTCTTGGCCTTGTCCTTGGCCTTTTTGTTGTAGAGGTTGATGTGGGTGTTGGTCATGATGCGGAACAACCAGGCTTTTAGGTTGGTGCCCTGTTCAAACTTTGCCCATGCCCCAAAAGCCTTGGCGTAGGTCTCCTGGACCAAGTCCTCGGCATCTGATGGGTTTCTGGTCCAGCGCAGCGCGGCTCCATAAAGCTGTGGCATTAGGGGAAGAGCTTGCTCTTCAAAGGTTTGCAGCTTCTCTGACTTTAGGTCTGGCATCACTTTTGAGTCTAGTGAGAAAAAACTTTCCCTATTCTGCTCTCAGCAAACTGCCAGAGACCAAAGCGCGAAAGGTTTTGTAGCTCACCAGCAACACCAAAAGCGCCAAGATCACAGACAGCACCACCGCAATCACCAGATAGTGCAAATTGGGGATGGCCGAATAGATCACAAAGCTAGCCATCGAGATCGCTGCGATGGGGAAGGTGTAGGCCCACCAGGGCAGTCCGAACTCTAATGAGATAAACCACTTGGCCTGAGACACGAGCATCACCAGGAAAAACAGTGCGGCGTAGTAGAGCACCAAGCCAATCTCACCCGGGTTACCTCCATGCAGAGAGGCCCAGGACAGCATGCCAACAGCCGGTGGAGCAATCAAAATAAACAAAGTTGGCCTGAGCTTTTTTGGAATAGAACCAAAGAAAAAGCTGCGATTTAGCGAAATTGCCAACAGCGGTAACCAAAACACGATACCGAAGGAGAAAAAGAAGTAGGAGAGCTCCAAATAGCCAAGCTGCGAACCTGCTACCGGAACCAAAATGTTTCCAACAATCGGGATAAACCAGGCCGGAGAGTTGTGAGCGGTCTCGAAGTGTTCGCGGTGGAACCAGCGATTGAGAATCAAAAGCGTAAAGCCAAATTGCCCCAGGGTCCCAAGCCACCAAAACAACTGGGCAAGCGGTTCGAAGATCTCCAAGAAGCTAATTGAGACCAAAAGCAACCCAATCGATATGGTCGGGAAGAAGCTAAGTCTGATTGGGTGATCAAGCTCGGCAATCAGCGCATCGGGAAACCTAACCACCTTGATCGTGTAGGCAGTTAGCAGCGCAAACCAGATTGCCAGTGTCAAAAACGCCAGGACCACCGAGGCAAAGCTTGGAAACCCAAAAACCACCTCCAACCTGGCAACAACAAGGGCCAAACCACCCCACCCCATGGTGGCAGCAAAAATGGACACCGGTAAATGCTCGATCGAGCCGCGCTGATTGATTGTTTCACTCACCCGGATAGCCTACCTTTATTGCACTGAGTCCAGAAAGTAACCAGAGGTTGTTTTAGGTATCTTTGAGCTAATGAATTCAGATTCCGGTTACTGGCCTGCCCCCGCTGGGCGACGCTTTGATGCAACCGTTTATCTTCCAGGCAGCAAATCCCTCACCAACCGCGAGCTCGTGCTCGCGGCCCTTGCAACCGGACCAACACACTTGGTCTCCCCACTTCGGTCTAGGGATTCTGATCTGATGATCCAAGCCCTAGAGGCTTTGGGCACCCGGTTTGACTGGCAGGGCGATGACCTGATTGTTCACCCGCACCCCCTTACTGGCGGCATCAGCATCGACTGCGGCCTCGCTGGCACGGTCATGCGGTTTGTCCCGCCAATGGCCATGCTGGCCGCCGGTGAGGTGAAATTCGACGGCGACGAGGGCGCAAGACGCAGACCAATGCAAACCACGATTGACTCTCTTGCCGCATTGGGGGCAAAAATCAGCGATTCGACCTCGCTGCCCTTTAGCGTCTTTGGCACCTCGGAGGTTGAGGGTGGAGAGCTCGAGATAGATGCCTCGGCCTCCTCGCAGTTTGTCTCGGGGCTATTGCTATCTGCCGCCAGGTTCAAAGACGGTCTCACCCTGACCCATATCGGCAAAGACCTCCCCTCTCAGCCTCACATTGAAATGACCCTGAAGTGTCTGCAAGATCGTGGTGTAAACGCAATCGCACTCAGTGAAACCAAGTGGCGAGTTGAGCCAGGAGAGATCTCGGGCGGAGAGATCGTGATTGAACCGGATTTGTCCAATGCGGGGCCATTTCTGGCAGCCGCCATGGTCACCGGTTCAACCATCACGATTCCAAATTGGCCAACACACACCACCCAGGTTGGCAGTCACTACACAGACCTCCTGACCCAAATGGGTGCAGATGTTTCAATCAGCAATAACGAGCTGACCCTGAAGGGCAACGGGGTGATCATCGGTATCGATGTTGATCTTTCCGAGGCGGGCGAGCTGACCCCAACCATTGCGGCATTGGCCGCCATAGCCAGCTCGCCATCCAAGATCTCCGGCATCAAACACCTCAGGGGCCATGAGACCGATCGGATCAGCGCGCTAGCGAGTGAGATAAATCGCGTGGGTTCCAATGCGATCGAACTAGAAGATGGCCTCGAGATCACTCCGGGAGAACTGGTTCCTGCAAAGTGGCGCAGCTATCACGATCACCGCATGGCAACCGCAGGTGCCATAGTCGGCCTAAAGGCTCCGGGCCTCGAAGTTGAGAATATTGAAACCACTTCCAAGACCATGCCCGGTTTTGAACACATCTGGCAGCGAATGTTGGATTCCTAGGTGAACTGGGTTTTCGAGCCGGGTGAAGACATCGACCTCGATGAGGACGATGTCCGGGTCAGACCAAACCCCAGGGGTTCCAGGCCGAGAACCAAGCGCCGCCCCGACACCCAGGATCTCCCGGTGGGCATGGTGCTGCAGGTTCACCTGGCCCGCTACCGCGTGCTGATGGCTGATGGCACCGTGGTTCTTGCCACCCTGGCCAAAGAGCTGCGTGCAGATGGCTGCGTGACAGGAGACCGGGTGGCACTAGATGGTGATGTCTCTGGCAAAAAAGATGCGCTAGCAAGAATCGTCAGAATCGAACCTCGGTCCAGTGTGCTCACTCGCTCGAGCGAGGAAACCGAATACCAGCAGACCATTGTTGCAAACGCCGATCAACTCGTCATTGTGATGGCAGCAGCCAATCCCGAACCAAAGCCCAGGCTCGTAGACAGGTATCTGGTGGCGGCTTTCAATGCCGGCCTGCACCCGATATTGGTTCTCACCAAGAGCGATTTGGCCGACCCGAGTGAGTTCATCTCAAACTTTGAGGGCTTTGACCTCACGATCATCACCATGAACAAAGACCAGGAGGATATCTCGGAGCTGGAGAGTGTTCTAGATGGTCACACTTCTGTGTTTGTGGGTCACTCCGGGGTTGGAAAGACCACCCTGATTAACCGGCTCAGCCCCGGTTACCAAAGAGCTGTTGGCGATGTGAACGAGGTCACCGGCAAGGGTAAGCACACCTCCTCCTCTGCACTAGCACTGCGGTTCAAGGATGGCTGGATCATTGACACCCCAGGAATCAGAACCTTTGGCCTAATGGGCATAGAGCCAAAGAACCTATTGAAAGGCTTTAGGGATCTCTCCCTTGCCGCCGAAGACTGCCCCAGGGATTGCTCTCATTTGTTGGATGCGCCCGATTGCGCACTGGATGAAAAAACCAAAACTGGGCACCTATCCGCCCTGCGACTTGATAGCTATCGCAGGTTGGTTGAGTTCCTAAAGCGGTAGATTAGTGCGGATGTCTTCAGTAATAACCGATCAAGATTTAGCCCTCAAGCTCGCAGATGCGGCAGATGAAATCTCCCTAGCAAGATTCAGAGCCCTAGATCTACGCGTCGAGGCAAAGCCCGACGCCAGCCCAGTGACCGATGCTGATCGGTCGGTGGAAGAGCGGCTTCGTGCGATCTTGCAGCGTCACCGTCCCGAGGACGCAATCATCGGAGAAGAGTTTGCCAACCAGGGTGAGGCTGCTAGAACCTGGATCATTGACCCAATCGATGGCACCGCCAACTACCTGCGTGGGATTCCGATCTGGGCATCGCTGATCGCCCTGAGGGTTGACGATGTCATCACGACCTCGGTCGTGTCAGCCCCTGCCCTTGGCAGGCGCTGGTGGGCGCAGCGCGGCAATGGCGCTTTCACCAAGGAAATCGATGGAAACATCAGGCTGGTTGAAACCTCAAAGGTTAGCGAGCTTGCAGCCAGCTCCATCTCCTACAACTCACTACAGCTTTGGGATCAGGCCGGCAAGCTTGACGAGCTGGTTGCGCTGAGTCGTCAGGTTTGGCGCACCAGAGCATTTGGTGATTTTTTGAGCTACATGTATCTAGCTGAGGGTGCACTTGAGATGGTCTCCGAGCATGATCTGAAGCTCTACGACATTGCGGCACTGGTGCCAATTGTTGAAGAGGCCGGTGGCACCTTCACTGCAATTGACGGACCCCTCACGGCAGACAGCTCTTCGGTGCTAGCAACTAACACCCTGATGCACGATGAGTTCATGAAGGCACTTAGCTAAATAGCTCAATCTTGGGGAACGAATTCAACCCCTAGTCTTTTGTAAGTCTTAGGACGCACAGGAAGCTAGTAATGGATCGCAATTTGGCAAGGCTGTTGGCGCTCAGCGCCATCGCTTTGCTGGCGCTGAACCTGCGCACCGCAGTCTCTTCAATTTCTCCCGTGGTGACATTCATCCAAGAAGAGATTTCACTACCGATTGTCACCATCGGACTCCTGGGTGTTGCAGCTCCCCTGGCCTTTGCGATTGCCACCTCACTCTCCTATCCCCCTGCAAGACGCATTGGCGTTGAAAAGACCCTGCTGATCACAATTGGTTTGATTGTCGCCGGTCACCTGCTCAGGGCGCTGGCATGGGACTCCTCGGCACTGTTCGCTGGCAGCCTGATGAGCCTTTTGGGAGCCGGCATGGGCAATGTCTTGCTACCGGTGATGGTGAGGAAGTACTTCCCGAATCGGGTTGGAATCATATCGAGCTTCTACATCACCCTCACCGCAGTGAGCGCGACTATCGGAGCATTTTTTGCGGTTCCGGTGGCGCAAGAGCTTGGCTGGAGATCCTCTTTGGGACAGTGGGCGATCTTGGGTGCACTGACCTTGCTTCCGGTTATCTTCCTGCTGAAGAACTCTCGACCTGAAGCTAGGCCCAAGACTGGTGGAACGCAAAAGGCCATTTGGCGCTCCCCCACGGCTTGGGCAATCGCTGTTGTGCAGGGAATGACATCAATCTTTGGCTATGTGAGTTTTGCCTGGATGCCACTGATGCTGATTGAACACAACGGGGTGAGCGTTCCTGAGGCCGGGTTGCTATTGGCGCTTTTTAGCATCATGGGTTTGCCGGTCTCTCTTTTGGTCCCAATTATTGCCACCCGATATTCCAAATCTCACGCACTGATCATCTTCTTCTCGGCTTCAATGGGGACCGCAGGCACCCTGGGAGTGCTCTTCGGAGACAACAGCACTCTGTGGTTGGCTGTGATAGCCATCGGCCTGGGGCCCACCATGTTCCCACTGGCACTGACGCTGTTTAATCTTCGCTCCAGAGAGCGCAGCACCGTTTTGGCGCTCAGCGCCTTTGGGCAGGGAGTTAGCTACACCGTCGCAACAATTACAGTCTTTGCCATTGGCGTCCTAAGAGAATTGACCGGAGGCTGGGAAGTTGCGCTGTTTCTGATGGCTTTGGTGGCAATGCTGAGCGCGCTAGCGGGGATTCAGATTGCCAAGAACCACTTCGTGGATGACGAGCTAGAGAACTAGATCCAGCGCTCGGCTTGGTACTCAGCAAACACCTTGCGAACCGTTCCAGAGCGACCACGAATCACCATTGACTCCGTCAACACAACATCGCCTTGTTTCCTAACTCCCGAGAGCAATGCACCATCAGTGACACCCGTTGCAACAAAGAAGTTGTTATCCGAGGCAACCATCTCGTCCATCTCGTAGACATAGTCAAACTTGAGCCCCGCAGCCTCGCCACGTTCAAACTCAAAGTCCTCACGCGGGGTCAGAATGCCCTGAATTAGCCCTCCTAGGGCCTTGATGCCACAGGCTGTGACAATTCCCTCAGGAGATCCGCCAATACCCACTGACATGTCAATGCGGCTCTCTTGCCTAGCAGCCTGAATACCGGTTGCAACATCACCGTCACGAACCAGCCTGGTCGCAGCTCCTGCGGCGCGAATTTCCTCGATCAACTCAGCGTTGTAGTCACGATCCAGCACCGCAACCAACACCTCGTCAACGCCCTTGCCGGCCGCCTTGGCATAGGCCCTGATGTTCTCACCAATCGGCTTTCTGATATCGCAAACATCTTTGCCAATGGGTCCAACAACAAACTTGTTCATTTTGTAGACGGCGGAGGCATCGAGCATTGAACCTCGATCGGAGACCGCAATCACGCTAATCGCGTGATGCCTACCGGCAGCGGTCAATGAAGTCCCGTCGATTGGATCAACCGCGATATCCACCTTGGGACCCTGGCCATTTCCAACCAGCTCGCCATTGAACAGCATCGGAGCATCGTCCTTCTCGCCCTCGCCGATTACGACCAAACCCTCAAAGTTCACGGTTCCCAAAAACGCTCGCATGGCATCGACGGCTGCGCCGTCGGCTGCCAGCTTGTCGCCCTTGCCGATAAATGGATATGCCCTGATAGCGGCGGCCTCGGTTGCGCGCACCAGCTCCATGGCTAGGTTTCTGTCGGGGTGCAGGATTGGGGATTCGCTCATAGACCAAAGATTACTAGAGCAAAAGCTAGCTAAGACTTGAAGTTACTCAACGTTCACACCAACCGCCTCGCAGCGCTCGGCGATCGAGGCGGTGAGGGTGCCAATCCGCTCACTCGCAGCCTGCGCGGATTCGGTATTGGCCAATTCCTCAGAGAGCTGCCTGAGATCTGCAGCCATCGATGTCGACAGCAGTGCATCTAGTTGATCTCCAACCATTTCATCCACTTGGTCCAACACTCCTGAATCAACCAGTCCCTGCTCATAAGCAGACTGCAATGTGTTCAAAGTTCCCCTCAGGGCGGTGCAGGCAGCTGCATCGCCCGCAGTTTGGGCAACCTCTTCGATCGAACAACCTGTTAGAAACACAACGGGCAGAGCAATAAGGGCAAGTTTTTTGATCATGATTCGAAAAGGATATGAGCGCAGCTTGAGAAAACGCTGTCAGACACCCGAGTCACCCAAAAGGACGTAACAGTAGGAAACCTAGGGAAGTAAATCCCCTCTAGACAGTTACACTTCCGTAGGTCATCTAAAACTAACCTGAGGAATCATGAAGGTTTACAACAACATCACCGAGGTCTTCGGTAACACACCACTGGTGAGGCTAAACAAAATCACCGACGGCGGCAAAGCCGACGTCTATGCCAAGCTCGAGTTCTACAACCCCTCCTCCTCAGTAAAGGACCGCCTTGGCATCGCCATGGTTGATGCAGCCGAGAAATCCGGAGAACTAAAGCCCGGTGGCACGCTCATTGAGGCAACCAGTGGCAACACCGGCATCTCACTGGCCATGGTTGGAGCCGCCCGCGGCTACCGAACCATCATCGTGATGCCGGACTCCATGAGTCTCGAGCGCAAAATCTTGATCCGCGCCTATGGCGCAGAGCTCGTGCTAACCCCAGCGGCCGAAGGCATGAAGGGCTCTGTTGCCAAAGCCGAGGAGCTCGGCAACAGCATCGAGGGTGCCGTAATGGTTCGCCAGTTCGAAAACCAGGCGGGACCCACCATCCACCGCGAAACCACCGCAGAAGAGATTTGGCGTGATACCGACGGTCAAGTTGCAGCCCTGGTTGCTGGCAGCGGCACCGGCGGCACCATCACCGGCACTAGCCTCAGGCTCAAAGAGCTAAACCCAGAAATCAAGTCATTCGCGGTGCAGCCAGCGGCCTCACCGCTACTGACCGGCGGAGACGCAGCCGGTCACCCACTTGCTGGCATCGGTCCGAACTTCATCCCACCAATTCTGGACACCTCCTCCTATAACGAGGTCATCTCCGCTCCGAACAACGTTGCCTTCGAGTTTGCTCGCAGAGCAGCTGCCGAAGAGGGCATCTTGGCTGGCATTTCCTCTGGAGCTGCCCTCTGGGCAGCCAAAGAGGTCTCGCACAGACCTGAGTTTGCGGGCAAGGTAGTGGTTGTAATAGTTCCAAGCTTTGGAGAGCGATATGTTTCATCGACTCTCTATCGCGACCTCCAAGAGGAATACCAGCAGAAAAATTGAGCATTAGACAAGACATCAAGGCAGGTCTCGAGCGCGATCCAGCAACAAAATCCGCTCTCGAGCTGATTCTGACATCTCCTGGACTGCACGCCATTTGGGTCTATCGCTTCGCCCACCGACTCTGGAAGCTAAAGCTACGCATTCTCTCTCGCATGGTCTCCAACTACGCCAAGTTCTGGACCGCCATCGAGATCCACCCCGGCGCTCAAATTGGCAAGCGACTTGTCATCGACCACGGTGTCGGTGTTGTGATTGGAGAAACCGCGGTTATCGGGGATGACGTGCTGATCTATCACGGCGTGACTCTTGGTGGCAAGACGCTTGACCCCGTCAAGCGTCACCCCACGGTTGGTAACAACGTGATTATCGGTGCCGGGGCCAAGCTGATTGGCAATATCACGATCGGCGACAACTGCGCAATTGGTTCAAACGCGGTGGTGACCAAGGACATGACCGATGGCACCGTTGCGGTTGGTGTGAATGCGAGATTGTTGCCAATGGTCGGCGAGGATCTCTGGGTTATTTAGCTTCCATCACTGGCTTGCCGGTGTTTTTGTAATACAAACAGCTCCAGTTCTCCCCAATTGCGACCTGCCTGGTGCCATTCATGCCTTTTTCTTTCATGATGTTCCAGGTCTCATCTCTGGAGAGATCGGTGTTCAAATGGGGCTTTTTGGGATAAAACACCCAGAAATTCAGCTTGTCTTCCCAAGCCTTAGCAAGTTTTGAAGCCCTCGATTTGAGCTGCTTAGAGTTTTCAACAAAAACAAAAAACGAAGCCACTTTGCCATCTCTAACCATCGACTTTGCGGTCTCGAGATCGCTTGCCCATGGCAATACGTCGTCGAGGTCAACATCATAGGGTAGGTTCACGCAAGGGATTTGAATCCCCGCCTTCAAATACATCTTCTTGGCCAGACTCACCTGCGAAATTTTAGTGAACCTGTTTTTTGTTTACCTACTGTTCAGACAAGAATTCACCTTGTTACTTAAATTACCCGTGCTCGCCTGATGACCAAATAACCGGCAGTCGCTATCAGGATTGCAATAACCGTCGAGCTTGCAAACGCATCAATTGGGCGCAAATCCACTCCCTGCAACCGCACAAACGCATCCCAGCTATTGAAGTAGGTGATGCTGATTGGAAGTGAGATCAAAATTGCAGCCAAGGTTCCGAAGAAGACCAGCATCCCGATCTTGCCCCAGCGCAGGTAGATGGTGGTGATGCTAGCCCCGACCAGCTGCACTGCCAAAAATGCCCAAATCAAACCAAAGAAATCTTGGATACCAATGGATGAGAATTCCGCGAACAAGTAAGTACCTCTGATTGCACCAATACCCATCGTTAGCACCGCATACCAAATAGAGAGGGCAGCAAAGCCAATCAATGAGCCGAGGTAGAAATCTCTTCTCGAGATTCCGTAGCTAAGGGCGATTGGGAAATGGTGATAAATGGTTTGATTTGCAATCACCAACAAAAAGATGATCAAAAACAACTCAGGTGAGAACTCGACTTCACCATCCACGGACATAAACGCAAGGCTCAGAGCTTCTAGCGTGTAGGTGGCCGCCATCAGAATCCCGAGAATGATCAAAGGGGTAATCAGGGCCGACCAGGGGTTTGCAAAATTCAGTCGCAATACTTTTGCAAGCCTGCCAAATCGTGACGGCGCTTCAATCGGCATGGTTGTCATAGCGTGATGCTCGCTTCCTGGTTGGTGTCTAGCTTGGTTTTACTCACGATCAACTGCTGCAAGGATGCTGGCTTCACCACTAAACCGAGTTTTTGCAGTTCTGCAAAATCTGTTTCCGAGAGGCCCTGGGCAACTATTCGTCGTTGCGAACCGATGGTTTGTGATTCCAAAATCTCAAATCCGGCAGCAATCGGCTCAATGGTGTCCGAAGACCCCTCGATGATTGCCGCTGCTCCACGAAGGTCCTCTACTTTGGCATCCAGGGTAATTTTGCCCTGGTCAATGACGAATACGTGCTCCAACAGGTCAGCCACCTCATCAATCAGATGCGTCGAGAGGACTATGGTCCTGGGATTTTCGATGTAGTCGGCAAGCAGCAGCTCGTAAAACTGCTTTCTCGCAACCGCATCCATGCCAATGTATGGCTCATCCAAAATAGTTATGGGCGCCCTGGACGCCAACCCCACCACAACTCCGACCGCCGAGAGCTGACCGCGAGAGAGCTTTCTTATCTGTCTCTTGTGAGGAATGCGGAAGGTCTCAATGAGATCCTGGGCAAACTCACCATCCCAGTTCGCAAACGAAGCCTCAGCGGCCTTCACAACATGTTCAATCTTGAAGTTCTCCGGGTAGCGCATTGACTCTCGAATAAATGCAAGGTTTGCCAGGACAGCGCTGTTTTCAACCGGATTCTGGTCGTAGATACTGATTTGCCCAAAGGTGGCGAATTCGTGACCTGCAATCAATCGCATCAGGGTGGTCTTGCCGGCACCGTTACGCCCAAGCAACCCATAGATGCCGTTTTCCTCAATGGTGAGCGAAACATTGTCCACCGCTGTCACGCCGCGGTAGCTGCGCGTGAGGTCTTTGACTTCAATTACATGATTCATTTGAGCTACTTCCTTTTGAGCATCTGAATAATTTGATCGTCAGTGATTCCGAGCTTTTGCGCCTCAATCACCAGCGGATCGACAAACTGAGTTTTGAACTTCTGCGAGTGCTTTTCGACGAGGGATTTTCTTGCACCTTCTGCCACGAACATGCCAATTCCTCTTTTTTTATAGAGGGTGCCCTCGTCCACAAGCTGGTTGATTGCCTTTAGAGCGGTTGCGGGGTTGATTCTGTGAAATGCAGCGAGTTCGTTGATGGAGGGAACTTGGACCTGCTCCGCAATTTGACCGGAGATGATCTGGTTCTCCAGTTGCTCGGCCAATTGCAGGAATATCGGGCGACCGCTCTCGTCCATCCACACTCCCTTGGTTTTTCTAACTAGTTATCTAGTTAGTTATGCAACTAACTAACCACCTAAACCAAGCTTTGTCAAATGAATCGCAGAAGTGCTCCCACTAAATAGAGAAATGGTGACTGATCGGGCAAAGACAACTGCCCAGGAAAATTAGCGCAGCGGGCCAATCAGGTAGCCATCGAGAGTGGACGAAGGTCTTGACTGGCCTCCGTGCATACCAAGGAACTGAGCGGTTCCATCGGTGCCACAAAGCTGAGTAATCGCTCCTTGGCCACCAGGGTGAGATCTAATCCATTGCGTGAGGTCATAGACGTTTCCATCAATTGCCACCCAGCACTCAGCAGCAGAGTTTTTTTGTGCCACCTGGGCAAGGGTGTAGCCAACCACTTCCGGCTCTGGAGCGGGCTCTTCCGTGGGAGTTGGTGTTGGAGTGGCGGTCTCAGTGGTGGTCTCGGTTGATTCTGACTCTGTGGCGGTCTGAGTGGCCTGTGGCGTTGTCGTGGGCTCTGACCCAGACTCAGGCTCAGTCTCAGACTCCTCTGAACGCTCTGCCTGCACCTCAGTCTCGCTTTGCTCAGGCTCTGGATCGCTTGTTGCATCAGTCTCAGTAGCCTGCGCGGTCTCAGCTGACTCTGCGGTTTCAGTCGCCTCAGTTGTCTGTGTTGGCTCTGTCGTCTGAGTTGATTGCGTTTGTGCTGTGGCAACCGGCTGAGACTCAGGCTGGGCTGCTGCGCAGCCGGAGAGGACTAGCAAGAGTGCAGAGGCAAGAACAATAGGGCGCATTGAGAACTAAACAAAGGAGATTTAGAACCGATTCCTATAAAAGCTCAAAGTCCGCTGAGACTGGCCTGAACCGAAAAACGATTACTTCTCTCTCAAGCCCATTTTGATCAGGCGCTTTGGCAATAAGAAACGCCGGGTTGGCTAGGCCAACCTCGCCAACAAAGCGCCATGAATACTGGTCAACTCGCGAGAACAGCAAAAGCGGAGAGTTTTCCAATAGCGCCTTATTGCCACGAACAAACTGCTGGTTTCCCGACCTCCCCTCACCGGTGTAGTGGTAGATGCCTTCCAGGAGGTAATCATGGGAGTCATAGCCAAAGGGTGCGCCAGATACCGGATCAGAGAAGATCAGCACCGCACCAGATTTAGTGGGACAGATGCCAGCCCTTGGGTTTCCGCCATAGCGCGCATGGATCTCACTACGCAGCAGGTATGAACCGATTTCCATAGCTAGGCAGCGCTATCGGGAATGTCTTCCTTGGCGGTTGCGCCCCCGGAGAGATAGAGACCGATCGCAACCAGTGGCAAACCAACCAGCAACCCGGTTGTGACGGGCTCATTCAAAAAGATGGTGCCAAGGCTTAGCGCAACTGCGGTGTTCAAATAGGTGATCAAAGAGGCCTTGGCAGGGCCAACCTCTTTGATCAGCATGAAAAAGATCACGAAGGCAGCAGCCGAGCAGACTAGGCCAAGAACCACCAGTGCCCAGAGGGAGGATGTCGTCGCTGTTGCCAGCTCACTACCAAAGGTTGGCAGTGCAAAGGGCGAATACAGCGTTGCAACAATTGCCATGCTGACGCCAATCACCCCTGCGGAGGGAACATCGGAGAGTTTCTGGTTAGCAACAATCGGTGCGATTGCATAACCCACCGCCGCCCCAATAATCATCAGCACAAAAATCGGTTCGATAAGACC
>DATBNK010000018.1:0-5108 GCA_036554355.1 Aquiluna sp. | reverse complement strand
TAGATGCGACGCTCATCGTCTAGCACGTCCCACTTATTGAAGGCTAAGACGATTGCCCGACCGGAATCAAGAGCGAGCTGAACGATGCGGACATCGGCTTCGCTGATGGATTCGCTGACATCAAAAAGCACAACGGCAACCTCAGCGCGCTCTAGCGCGGCTGCAGTTCTCAATGCTGCATAAAAATCAGCACCCTGTTGGCGATGCTGCCTTCGGCGAATACCGGCGGTGTCAATAAAGCGCCAAATCTTGCCGGCGATCTCGACCTGCTCGTCAATTGGGTCTCGAGTGGTGCCGGCAAGGTCGCTCACCACCGCGCGGTTCGTGCCAGTTGCTTTGTTTAGGAGGCTTGACTTGCCAACATTCGGTCTACCAATCAGAGCGATTCTTCTAGGGCCGGCGAATTCGTCCTGGGCAATAGCTGACTTCTCCGGCAACACCTTTAGAACAGCATCGAGTAGGTCTGCAACTCCCCTGCCGTGCAGTGCGGAGACCGGGTAGGGCTCACCTAGCCCCAGTGACCAAAGGGATGCAGCTTCTGGCTCCAGGTGGGCATCGTCAATCTTGTTTGCAACCAGCAATACCGGCTTGCCGCTCGCGCGCAGCATGCTCACAACGCGCTCGTCAGAGGAGGTTGGCCCCACCATTGCATCCACAATGAACAACACCGCATCGGAGAGGTCGACGGCGACCTCGGCTTGCTCGGCAACGGAGAGATCGATGCCCTTGGCATCGATTTCCCAACCACCGGTGTCGACCAGGGTGATATCCCGACCGTTCCACTCTGCCTTGTAGGAAACACGATCTCTTGTGATGCCGGGCTTGTCTTCAACAACCGCTTCGCGGCGACCGAGGATTCGGTTGACCAGTGCTGATTTGCCAACATTTGGTCTTCCAACGATTGCCAATACCGGAGGTGCTGGGAGATAACCCGAGAACTCTTCTTCCGAGAGGTCGAGGTCTAGAAGGGGTTGATCTTCTTCCTCAAGTTCAAAATCTTCAAGCTCTGCTCTTAGAAGTTCTAGGCGAGCTTTCTCAATGTTCTCATCGGTCATTACTTGGTCACCTCCCGGTATAAATCAGTGAGCGCTTGCACGCTCTCAGTAAAATTCAACTCAGTGGTGTCAACTAAGACCACGCCCTGACTGGGCGTGAAGAAATCAACAACTTGCGAGTCAGATTTGTCTCTGGCCTTTAGGTTTTCTGAGCTTTCGGTTTGCTCAAGGCCGCGACGCATAAGCCTAACCTCTTCGGTTGCGGTTAGCAGCACTCGCAAGGGCGCATCTTCAAACACAACAGTGGTGATGTCTCGCCCCTCCACCACAACACCGGGTAGTTCAGAGGACTCAACCCTGCTTCTGGCATCCTCCAACTGCAAAGCGCGAACCCTTGGTTCGCGCGCATAGGTCGAGACCATGTTTGCAACCTCGGACTGGCGAATAACATCGGTGATGTCTTCTCCCCCGAGCATCACAAGCTGTTCGCCCGGGTCCAAGGTGATTTCGTAGTCAAAGCTCTCAATGAGCTCATCAAGGGTTGCCTCGGGGAGCTGCATGGCGTGGTAGGTGAAGGCTCGATAGCCAGCTCCGGTGTCGAGGTAGCCAAAGCCGAGGGCAGCGGCAGCTGCCTTCGAGACACTTGACTTCCCAGATCCTGCTGGACCATCAACTGCAATAACAAAAACCACTAGACCAACCGCCAACCGGACTCAGTCAGACTCGAAATCAATTGCTTTGCCGCGGATGGCATCACCTGCAACTCGACAAGGCCAATCTCGGCCCCTGGAGAGTGCTCAAGTTTTAGGTCCTCGATGTTCACGTCTATCTCACCAATGAAGGTGAGCAGTGCTGCAAGCGCACCTGGTGAATCGTCAATGATTACGGTCACCTGCTCATACTCGGCATACTTGCCGCCGTGCTTGCCAGGAATCTTTGAGACTCCTTGGTTACCGCGCTCCAAAACGGCATGGAGCTTGGCCAGCGATCCTTTGGCCTCTGGGTCACTAAGTGACTTGCTGATTTCATCCAGGTCACTGGCTAGCTCTGATAGCAGCGGTGCGATCTGAGCTGCATTTTGATTCAGGATCTGCAGCCAGAGCTCTGGGTCAGATGCAGCGATTCTTGTTGTGTCGCGAAGACCTTGGCCGGCTAGATCTAGGTGGGAGGGATTTGCTGAGTTCAGCCTTGCGGCAACCAGTGATGCGGCTAGCTGGGGCAGGTGAGAGACGATCGCCACTGCACTGTCATGCTCCTGAGGGGTCATCTGCTGCGGCAATGCACCCAGTCGTAGGGCGAGGTCTCTGATCAGTTCAATTCGTTCATTATCTGCGTCGGATTCCGCAGCGATGATCCAGGGTCTTGCGAAGAACAGGTCGGCTCTGGCTTTGCCAGGGCCGCCCTTTTCTCTGCCCGCCATTGGGTGAGAACCGATGTAGCGAGGGTGCTCTTTGGTGAGCTCTTTGACCTCTTGGGCAATCTGCGCCTTGGTGCTCGCAACATCGGTCAAGGTTGCACTTGGGTGCTTCTCAAGTTCTCGAGCAATAACGTCGGCTGTCATATCTGGTGGCACGCAGACCACAACTAGATCCGGCTCTGATCCATTCTCTTGACCTGCTCCATACTCAATGGCCAACCGGAGGTTGGCCTTTGATTGGTCAGCAAGCTGGGCGGTAATGCCGTGTTTGGTGAGCGCGAGACCGAGGCTGGTGCCGAGTAGGCCAGCCCCAACAATCTTTATGTTTGGGGTTTTCACTTTGCTAGATCTGACCTTAGGCCCTGAGCGCCACGGAGGTAGACGTGGCTAATTTCAGAGCGTTGCAGCGTGCTCTCGGCGTGCAGCATGATGCGAATTACTCTTGGCATTGAGCCTTCAACATCCATCTCCACAAAACACATCAGTGGAACGTCGTCGAGTCCGAGCTCCCTGGCAGCGACTGCTGGGAACTCGCTTTTAAGATCGGGGGTGGCGGAGAAAGTGATTGATATCAAGCCCGCAAGGTCGACCTTGTTATCGTGCAGCATCCGGGTTAGCAGCTCGGCGGTAGACTGCAAGAGGTGGCTGCGCTCATCATGATCGAGCTGAATAGCTCCGCGAAATGCCCTGACCGCCATTAGAAATCCTTATTTGCCTCGAGACTGGCCCAGCTCCATGAGCGAACCAACCTCCAGCTTACTCAGCTCACGGTAATGACCAAGCTTGAGGGCCTTTAGATGAATGGGGCCAAAGCTCTTTCTGGTCAGATCGATGACCGGGTGGCCAATGGCCTCGAACATTCTTCTAACGATTCGATTCTTGCCAGAGTGCAGGACAATCTCGACCAGGGAAAACGCATCGTTTTGATCTATCACCCGAACCCGGTCCGCTTTTGACAAACCATCCTCGAGCTTGACGCCATCTTTTAGCTTTTGCAGCTCCACCCTGCCCACTTTGCCCATCACCTTGGCGACATAGAGCTTGTCCACCTCGTAGCTTGGGTGCAGGAGCTGATTGGCAAGTTCACCGTCGTTGGTCATTAGCAACAACCCGGTGGTTTCCCGATCTAGCCTGCCGACATTGAAGATATGGTCGAACTCAACAAAATAGTCGGCCAGGCAGCGCTTGCCGCCCTCATCACTCATGGTTGAGGTGACACCCTTGGGCTTATTAAAAGCAAAGTAGATTCGCTCTGGGTCCATTTGAACTGGGCGACCATCGACTTGCACCTGATCCTCAAGCGGGTTGATTCGAGTTCCAAGCTCGCGGATGACTTTGCCATTGACCTTGATGCGGCCCTTGACGATCATCTCCTCGGATGCTCTCCTGGATGCAACACCGGCTGCCGCCAGCGCCTTTTGCAGTCTTACGCCTTCTGATTCAGTCAATGTTTTCCTGGTCTGGTAGGTATGGGCTAATCGCTGGCAGTTCTGCCAGGGTGTTGATGCCCAAAACTTCAAGCATTTGTTCGGTGGTGCCAAACATGCTGGCACCGGTTTCACTGTCTTGGTAGAGCTCTGTGACCAAACCCCTAGAGATCAAGGTTCTGATGACCGAGTCAACATTTACACCCCTAATAGAGGAGATCTGCCCGCGAGATATGGGCTGCCGATAGGCAACAACCGCCAAAGTCTCAAGTGCTGCCTGGCTAAGCTTCGCCGGGTTTTCGTTGGCGACCAGTTGCTTTACTCCCCAGTCGTGAGATTGCCTAACAAATAGTCGCCAACCTCCCCCAACCTCGCGCAGCTCAAAGCCTCTTCCAAGACCATCATGGGCCTGGTCGTAATCCTGTTGCAGGGCCTCGATCTCGGCCTTTACCTCTTTGATTGGAACCTCTAGAGCTCCGGCGATGGTGACTAGTGCCAAAGGGGTCTCTGCAATGGTTAGAAGAGCCTCAATCGCGGCACGTAGTTGGAGGTCAGTCTGCATAATCAACCCCAAGGTTACTCAGCGCCTCATCCCCAAAACTGTCATCTTCCAAAATCACCATGAAGTCATCAAAGGGGTTCTCCTGGTTGATTCCCACAGCCCCGGCTCTGTAGAGCTCGAGGATTCCCAAAAACCTAGCTACGAACTCGGTGCGGTCAGCGCTGTCGGCAATCAACTCCCTAAAGGACATGCGCTTTTGACCCCTGAGTTTTTGCATGATGATGCCGGCCTGCTCCCTGATAGAAACCTTGGGAGCGTGCAGGTGGGTGAGCCCAACTCCTGGAATCTCCTTTGGGGCAAACGCCAACTGAGCAATGTTTGCGAACTCTTCTAGTGTCGTGCTCCACTCAAGTTCTGGTCTTAGGTTCCGATACTGCTCCTCGAGTCTCACCTGGCGCGGAATCCTGACGGACTCTAAGTCAATTGAGGACTGGAACCAGGCGGCGATCTCCTTGAACGCTCGATATTGCAAGAGCCTTGCAAACAAAAGGTCTCTAGCTTCCAAAAGCGCAATATCCTCGGAATCCACCGCCTCGCCCTGAGGCAGAAGAGTTGCGATCTTTAGATCCAAAAGGCTTGCAGCGACCACTAAAAACTCAGATGCGGAATCGATCTCCTGTTTGGCGTCAAGCTTTTTGACGTATTGCAAAAAATCGTCTGTGATCTTGGCGAGCGAGACGGTGGTGATGTCTAGCTCATGCTTACCT
>DATBNK010000009.1:0-14442 GCA_036554355.1 Aquiluna sp. | reverse complement strand
TTTGTGAGGTATTGCTCCAATTCTTCGGCCAATTCGTCTGCGGTGAGCGGACTTGCACTCGGCTTACCGATAGGGGCTCTTGATGGCCCGGACTCCCCCGATGCATATCCCTGCTCAAGAGTTTGAACGAGTTTTGCAAGTTCAGCGTTCTCATTGACCTGGGACTCAACCTTGGCATCGAACTTCACCGCACGGTCTCTTAGCTCATCGGCTGGAAATACCAGACCGGTGGCGGCGGTAATCATTTCGATTCCGCTTAGAGCGGCCTTAGGCACCTCGTTATCCGCGAGGTAGTGCGGAACGAGAAGTACAAAGCCCGACACCGCGAGTCCAATTTGGCTCAGTCGATATTCAAGCAGGTGGATCACGTTGCCCGGCACCTGAGTTTGAGGTTTCCACTCGGAGAATCTTTCGATCATGTCACTGCGATTGCCGCTAACGGTGACGCCGATGGGTCTGGTGTGTGGAATTGGAAACGGAATCGCATGCACCCAGGTGAAGCTCTTCACCTCTAAGAGCTGAACCAGTTCGACCATTGCTTCGGCAAACGCCTCCCAGCGCATGTCAGGTTCGTAGCCCTCTAGAAACAAAAAGGGCTGGTCGGCCTCATCTAGGACTTTGTAGATAGCTAGAGTCTGTGGTTCATATGACTCGATGTGATCTTTTTCGAAAAACAGCATTGGTCTTCTCGACCGATAGTCAAGAAGCTCATCATTGTCGAAACGAAGAACGATTTCGTTATCGAGGCTGGAGAAAAAATGCTCGGAAATCTGTCCGATTGTTGAGCCGGAATCGGTGAACCCAGAGAGCATTGCGACCATTGGTAGGCCCTTGATTGACTCAGTGTCTCCATAAATCTTGTAGAGCTTGCTCATGAGGCGATACTAACCCACCTACACTTTTGGTTCATGAACGCAATCACTATCAGCACCCAAAAACCAGAAGGCCTCTACCAGCTTGTAATTGGCATCGAAGAAGGACAAAAGCACACCGAGCTAACGGATTTCAGCGATGCACAGCTGGCGCTTTTGAAGATTGATGCAAAGCCGAAATCGATCTCGGTTGTGGGCAAGGACTTTGGCTCCTTGATTGCCGTTGGAATTGCGGACCGAAAGAAGCTCAAGGATTTTGGCGCAACCGGCGTGAGAGCGGCAACCAGCGAGCAACCACTCGTGTTCGATCTACGTGGCTATGCGCCTCAAGAAATTGCCGATGTCGCCCTGGGCGCCCTCATTGGCGGAAAAACCAAGACTGCATATAAAAAGAAGCACGATGCGCCAAGCTCTATCACCTTGCTGGTCGATGAGGGGGTAACACCAGACCTTGCGGATGTCGAGGTCTTGGCTCACGACGTGGTCATGGTCCGCGAACTAATCAACACCCCTGCGAACGATCTTTGGCCCGAAAGACTCGCTGAGATAGTGGAAGAGCACTTCAAAAAGACCAAGGTCGAGACCGAGGTTTGGGATGAAAAGCGTCTCGAAAAAGAAAACTGCGGCGGCATTTTGGCTGTCGGCAAGGGCTCGGCAAGGGGTCCAAGGCTTGTAATCATGCGCTACCGCGGCGGCGGTAAGCACCTGGGGCTGGTTGGCAAGGGCATTACCTTCGACACCGGTGGGCTTTCACTGAAGCCAGCGGATGGCATGGTCGGAATGAAATACGACATGGCCGGATCCGCCACCGTCTTCGGAGCGATGTCGGCGATTGCCAAGCTTGGGCTAAAAGTTGATGTCACTGCAGTTATGGCTATCGCTGAGAACATGCCCTCTGGGCAAGCAACAAGGCCGGGAGACGTCATAACGATGCGTAATGGCAAGACTGTTGAGGTGATCAACACCGACGCGGAGGGTCGCCTGGTTCTTGGTGATGGCCTGGATGTTCTCGCTGAGTACAAGCCTGATCACATTGTGGATGTTGCAACCCTGACTGGAGCGGCGACCATAGCGCTTGGAAACCGCTATGCGGGGGTAATGGGTCACGGAGCAGCAATTGAGCACATGCTCGAAGCTGCAAAGGAAGCTGAGGAGCTGCTGTGGCACATGCCCCTTCCTGAAGAGCTCAAGCAGGTTCTAGATTCCGACATCGCCGACATGACAAACGCAAAGGTTGGGAACCGGGCCGGTGGAATGCTGGTTGGCGGTTGGTTCCTAAGTGAGTATGTTGACCCCGAGCAGTCCTGGGCACACCTGGACATCGCGGGTCCTGCAAACAACGCTGGCTCCGCGTACTCGGTCAACCCTCCGGGAGCAACTGCAATCATGTTGCGCTCTTTGGTGGAAATGGCTAGAAAGCTTGCGGCCAACTAGGTATTAGACTTGGGCTGTTTTCGCAGATTTTTGGAGCTAAATTGGCCGACAGTAATTTTGACCTCGTAATCCTTGGCAGCGGAAGTGGTGGCTATGCCGCCGCTCTCAGAGCCGCCCAACTCGGAATGAGTGTTGCGCTAATTGAGCGAGACAAACTTGGCGGTACCTGCCTGCACCGTGGTTGTATTCCGACGAAGGCGCTATTGCACTCTGCCGAGGTAGCAGACACCACTAAAGAGGCCGGTAACTTCGGTGTTCAGGCAACTTTCCAGGGCATCGACATGCCACAGGTAAACAAGTACCGCGATTCGATTGTGGACAAGCTCTACAAGGGTCTCACCGGGCTTGTTTCCATGCAAAAAGCCATCACCTTTGTTGAGGGCGAGGGTCACATGACCGGCCCGAAGACCATCACGGTAGGTAGCGACACCTACACCGGCAAGAACCTTGTATTGGCAACCGGATCCATCACCAAGACTCTTGGCATCGAAATTGGTGGAAGAGTTATCACAAGCGATCAGGCGCTGTTGATGGACTGGATTCCAGGACGAGTGGCAGTTCTCGGTGGCGGAGTAATCGGCGTTGAGTTTGCTTCTGTTTGGCGTTCATTTGGTTCCGAGGTTGTAATCATTGAGGGGCTAGACAGGTTGGTAGCCAATGAGGACCCAGCAATGTCCAAGGGTCTCGAGCGCGCGTATCGCAAGCGCGGCATCGAGACCAAGCTCGGAAGCAGGTTCAAGAGCGTTACCCAATCAGACAATGGCGTCACCGTTGAGCTGGAAAACGGCGAGATTGTTAACGCCGACCTTCTACTTGTAGCGGTCGGACGTGCTCCGAATGCAACTGGTTTTGGCTATGAGGAGCAGGGCGTGGCCATGGATCGCGGATTTGTTCCAACCAACGATCGCCTAATGACCAACCTCGAAGGTGTTTACGCCGTTGGCGACATCGTTCCCGGCCTCCAGCTTGCACACCGAGGCTTTATGCAGGGCATCTTCGTTGCTGAAGAAATTGCTGGCTTGAATCCAATGCGCGTTGAAGAGTCTGACATCCCTCGCGTCACCTACTGCGAGCCCGAGATTGCCTCAGTTGGCCTCACAGAGGCAGAGGCAAAAGAGCACTACGGTGCGGACAACATCTCTATTTACGAATACAACTTGGCTGGTAACGGCAAGAGCAACATCTTGGGAACCGCGGGTGTTGTGAAGCTAATCCGTGAGAACAATGGCCCAGTGATTGGCTTCCACATGATTGGCTCCCGTGCTGGCGAGCAAATCGGTGAGGCGCAATTGATTGTGAACTGGGAGGCGTATCCGGAGGATGTCGCGCCTTTGGTTCACGCCCACCCAACCATGAACGAAGCCATCGGAGAGGCACACCTTGCTCTCGCCGGAAAACCGCTGCACGCACACGCGTAGATTGAAAGAAGAGATCCAATGAGTGAAGTAGTCCTACCAGCACTTGGGGAATCGGTCACAGAGGGAACGGTTACCCGGTGGCTAAAGAAGGTTGGCGATCAGGTCGCCATCGATGAGCCGTTGGTAGAGGTCTCCACCGATAAGGTCGACACCGAAATTCCTTCTCCTGTTGCCGGCACCCTGCAGCAGATCATGGTCCAAGAGGACGAGACCGTAGAGGTTGGCGCTGTTCTGGCAATAGTCGGTGAGGGCGCTGCAGCGCCTGCAGAAGCTGCTCCTCCGGCCGCTCCTGTGGCCACCGAAACACCCGCGGCTCCCCCAGCTCCAGCTGCTCCGCCGGTCGCAGAAGCACCAGCCGCACCGCCGGCCCCAGTGGCTGCTCCACCGGCACCTCCTGTTGCGCAGGAGCCAGTTGCAGCACCAGCTGCGCCTGTGGCACCACCAGCACCAGCTCCCGTGGCTCCTGCTGTGAGCGGGCTAGCAGGCACCGAGGGTGACTCGACTTACGTAACCCCGATTGTTCGCAAGCTGGCTAGCGATATGGGAGTGGACATCACCAAAGTCCAGGGAACCGGAGTTGGAGGACGAATCCGCAAGGAAGACGTCTTGGCTCACACCGCTGGGGCCTCAACTTCCTCAGCTCCAAAGGCCGCCGTAAAGCTCGAGTCATCGCCGCTTCGCGGAACCACCGAGCCAATGTCTCGATTGCGCAAGGTCCTAGCCGAACGTGCTGTTGCCTCGATGCAGGCCTCCGCTCAGCTGACCTCAGTGGTCGAGGTTGACGTCACTCGTGTAGCTCAGATGAGGACAAGAGTTCAAGCAGACTTCACCGCTAAGGCCGGCACCAAGCTCAGCTTCATGCCCTTCTTCACGCTCGCTGCCGCTGAGGCACTTGCTGCTCACCCTAAGATCAACTCAACGGTTGAGGGTGAGAGCATCGTTTATCACCCATCGGAGAACATCTCTTTCGCGGTGGATACGGAGCGTGGGCTACTGACACCAGTGATCAGGGATGCGTCAACCTTGACGCTGGCTCAGATCGCCCAGCAGATTGCGGATCTGGCGGATCGCACCAGAACTAACCAGCTGAAGCCTGATGAGCTATCGGGTGGAACATTCACCCTGACCAACACTGGTTCAAGAGGTGCTTTGTTTGACACACCCGTTGTCTTCCTACCTCAGTCAGCAATCCTTGGAACCGGCATCGTCGCTAAGCGACCAGCCGTGGTCAAGGACGTCGATGGCAATGAGACTATTGCCATCAGGTCTTTGGTTTATCTGGCACTGAGCTATGACCACAGGATCATTGATGGAGCTGACGCTTCTCGCTATCTGATGGCAGTGAAGGCACGCCTTGAAGAGGGTAACTTCGAGCCGAATCTAGGTATCTAATGGTTTTTTTATAATCACCAGGTTGGCCCTTGGATTCTTCTCAAGCGCTACTGATTCAAGCTGTTTTGGGTCGCCTGCGATGAGGAGTATTCGTTTTCCAACTGAGATTGCTAGAGGTTTCATGAGGGCATTCTCTAGCCTGGTGGTTAGCCTGCAGGACCTTATTGCGGAAGCTGTTTATAACTTGCACAATCCAAGGCATGTGAATGCCTGAATTTAAAGTGGTGGGTTTGGACCCAGATTTCGTTGATTACGAATCGGGTTACCAGCTGCAGCTAGAAACTCATAGGGATGTTGCTAGTGGCATAAAACCAAACACCGTTTTGCTCTTAGAGCACTCCCCCGTCTATACAGCCGGGAAGCGAACCGAAGAGCACGAACTGCCAGACGATGGCAGTGATTTCGTTGAGACCAACCGCGGTGGCAAAATCACCTGGCACGGTCCAGGCCAACTAATTGGCTATCCAATCATGCGGCTTCCGCAACCAATCGATGTCGTTGCATATGTGCGCTGGCTAGAAGAGGTTCTGATCGCTGTCATTGCTGAGTTCGGAGTCGAGGGAATGAGGGTTCCGGGCAGGACCGGGGTGTGGGTTGAGACAGCACTTGGCACCCAGAAGGTCGCTGCAATCGGAATCCGAATATCGGAAAAAGTGACCATGCATGGATTCGCACTGAACTGCTCGAATTCACTGAGTGCTTTTGAGCACATCGTGGCCTGCGGGATTTCAGATGCCACCAATACAACTTTGTCCGTAATCACCGGGAAGCTGATCACGCCAGAAATGGCAGCTAACCTTGTAATGGAAAAAATGGGAGAGATACCAAATGCCAGAGGCTAAGCCAGAGCGCAAGCTCCTCAGACTTGAGGTGCGCAACAGTGCAGTTCCAATCGAGCGCAAGCCCGAGTGGATTAGAACCACGGCGAAAATGGGCCCCGAATACAAACAGCTGCAGTCCCTTGTTAAGGAAAAGAATCTCAACACCGTCTGTCAGGAGGCTGGCTGCCCAAACATCTTTGAATGCTGGGAGGACCGTGAGGCGACATTTTTGATTGGCGGCTCTCAGTGCACCAGAAGGTGCGATTTCTGCCAAATCGATACTGGTAAGCCTGCCGCCTTTGACGCTGACGAACCAAGGCGTGTTGGCGTGTCAGTGCGCGAGATGGAGTTGCGCTATGCAACTGTCACCGGAGTTGCCAGAGACGACCTCCCGGACGAGGGTGCTTGGCTCTACGCAGAAACCATCCGACAGATTCATAAAAAGTCACCAGGAACCGGAGTTGAGATCTTGATACCCGATTTCTCGGGTAGGCCTGAGCTATTGCAAAAGGTCTTTGATGCCAAGCCAGAGGTGTTTGCACACAACGTCGAGACAGTTCCAAGGATCTTCAAGCGCATTCGCCCCGCCTTCACCTATGAGCGCTCACTCGATGTCCTGACCCAGGGGCGCGAGGCCGGCATGGTCACCAAATCTAATTTGATTCTGGGCATGGGCGAGGAAATCGAAGAGGTGCACCAAGCACTACAAGATCTCTACGATGCCGGAACCGACATCATCACAATCACCCAGTACCTCAGGCCATCGCCTCGACACCACCCCGTCGAGCGCTGGGTCAAGCCACAGGAGTTTGTTGAGTTGGCGAAGGTCGCTGAGAACATGGGCTACCTGGGAGTTCTAGCTGGACCGCTGGTGCGATCGAGCTACCGGGCAGGAAGATTGTGGGCAAAATCAATGATGGCCAAAGGTCGTGAGATCCCCGAGGAGCTTCAGCACCTTGCCGATAAGGTCGAGTTCCACCAAGCAAGCGCCGTTGCGTAAGTAAGATTACTCAAATGGCAAAGAAGGATAAAAAACCAGGTCGCATGCGTCAGCTTTGGCGCATTTACAAAATAACGGCCAAGAATGACCCCACATCTGTCTGGCTTGCACTTTTAGGGATGCTCGTTGCCATCGGTGTAGGGCTACTGATTGGCTTTATCACCTCAACACCCAGTTCCTTTAGCTTCTGGCTCTGGCCAATCACGGGCACCACCACTGGAATCCTGATCGCCATGATCGTGATGAGCCGTCGCGCAGAGCGCAATGCCTACATGCAGATTGAAGGCCAAGCCGGTGCGGTAGGTGCAGTCTTAGACTCTCAGATTCGAAGGCGCTGGTCGGCAACGCCAACCCCGATTGCCGTGAACGCGAAGACCAAAGAAGCCGTCTATCGCATGATTGGGCCAGCTGGCGTGGTGCTAATCGGTGAGGGCACATCTCAGCGCGTTACCCAGATGCTCGAGGACGAGGGCAGAAAAGTGCAGCGTGCTGTGCCCGGAGTAACAGTCCACAAGCTTCGCGTGAACCAGGATCAGGGCGGGATTCGTCTTCACGCTTTGCTGAAGACCGTCTACAAGCTCAAGAAAGCTCTCACGCGTGCTGAGACCTCGGCTGTGCTGAACCGACTCTCAGCACTTGGCCACTCTTCCGCTCTCCCAATTCCAAAGGGCATTGACCCAAACAAGGTTCGCGCTCCAAAGCGCAAGGTTTAACATTCCCGAAACATTTCGGCGCTAGTTTTTATCCCATTCCGACCGGAAAAACTAGTTAGACCCGAAAGAGGGACCACCCAATGTTCAAAACTGCGTCCGAGGTTCTCAGCTACATCAAGGAGAACGACGTCAAATTCCTAGACGTTCGCTTTACCGACCTACCAGGTGTCCAGCAGCACTTCAATCTTCCCGTTTCACAGATCGATGAGCAGTTCTTCGCTGACGGCCAGCTCTTCGACGCATCCTCCATACGAGGATTCGCCTCAATTCACGAATCAGACATGCAGTTGATCCCAGATGTCACAACTGCCTACATTGACCCATTCAGGATCGAAAAGACCCTGATCATTAGCTTCGACATCTACAACCCACGCAATGGTGAGCTTTACCACCGTGACCCACGTCAGGTCGCTCACAAAGCCGAGCGCTACCTAGCCTCGACTGGAATTGCGGACACCGCGTTCTTTGCTCCAGAAGCAGAGTTCTTCATCTTCGATGAGGTTCGTTACGAGATCAAGTCCAACACCGCTTTCCACATCGTGGACTCAGTTGAGGGTGCTTGGAACACTGCTCGCCAGGAAGAGGGCGGAAACCTTGGTAACAAGACCGGCCACAAGGGCGGCTACTTCCCAGTTTCTCCAGTTGACCACCTGGCCGACATCCGCGACGCGATTGTGCTTGAGCTTGAAGCTGCTGGCCTAAACGTCGAGCGCAGCCACCACGAGGTTGGAACTGCCGGCCAGTGCGAGATCAACTACCGCTTTGACACCCTGGTTAAGGCAGCTGATGATGTTTTGAAGTTCAAGTACATCGTCAAGAACGTGGCAAACCAGTACGGTAAGACGGCAACGTTTATGCCAAAGCCACTTTTTGGCGACAACGGATCCGGCATGCACGTCCACCAGTCACTATGGAAAGACGGCAAGCCACTGTTCTATGACGAGTCTGGCTACGGCTCCCTATCTGACACCGCACGCTGGTACATCGGTGGAATCCTGAAGCACGCTCCATCGCTTTTGGCCTTCACTAACCCGTCAATCAACTCCTACCACCGCCTTGTACCAGGCTTCGAGGCTCCGGTGAACCTGGTCTACTCAGCTGGTAACCGCTCCGCTGCTATTCGTATCCCAATGACCGGTTCTAACCCCAAGGCAAAGCGCATTGAGTTCCGCGCTCCCGATGCCTCTGGAAACCCATACCTAGCCTTTGCAGCAATGTTGATGGCTGGATTGGATGGAATCAAGAACCGCATCGAGCCACACGAGCCTGTGGACAAGGACCTCTACGAACTTCCAGCTGAAGAAGCCAAGCTGATTCCTCAGGTTCCAGGAACCTTGGAAGAAGTTCTGCAGGCACTCGAGAATGACCACGAGTACCTGATGGAGGGCAACGTATTCACCAAGGAGCTAATTGAGACTTGGATTGACTACAAGCGCGAGAAGGAGATCAAGCCATTGGCTCAGCGCCCGCACCCATACGAGTTCGAGCTCTACTACGGAGTCTAAGAAAACCAAAGAGGAAGGCGAGGGAGAAATCCCTCGCCTTTTTCTACTTTAAGAACAGCTCTTCAAAAACCTGGCGAGATTTCCTGGTAGTGGCAAGATACTGCTCCTCTAAATCAGCTGCAGACCCGGGAGAGAACCCGAGGATTCTTGCCACGACCTCCAATTGATTCCGGTCGACCGGGAGGGTGTCAGTTGATTTGTCCTGGCCAAGCACAATCGCACTTCTAATCTGTGAAGAGATTTCCCAAGCCGCTGAGAGTCTTTTGGCTTGTTCAGCCGAGATTAGTTTTTGAGAAACAAGTTCGGCCAATGTGCCAAGGGTTCCCAGTGTCCGCAGGCTGTCCGACTGATTGGCGAACCGGAGTTGATAAAGCTGCACCAGCCACTCAACATCTGAGATTGACCCACGACCAAGCTTGAGGTGTCGGTTGGGATCTGCGCCTTGTGGTAGTCGCTCAGATTCGACTCTTGCCTTTATCCTTCGGATCTCCAAAAGCTGTTTATTGCTCAGCTCTGCTGGATAGCGATATCTGTCAATGAGATCTAAGAATTCTGCCTTTAGCTCAGCCGAACCGGTAATCGGTCTGGCTCGTATAAGTGCCTGATACTCCCAGGTGTCAGCCCACTTCTCGTAATAACCCGCATAGGCGTCCAGAGATTTGATCCTCGGACCATTTTTGCCCTCTGGTCGAAGGTCGAGATCAAGCTCAAAGTTCAAAAGCGGGTCTTTTACCTTGGCTAGGAAGGTCGCGGTCAGTCTCTCAGCAGACTGTTGAAGCTCTTCGGCGCTGCCCCGATAAACCAGCATTACATCGGCGTCGGAGCCAAAGCCCAGTTCGCCACCACCAAGCCGCCCCATAGCCACCACGCACAAGTCGATTTCAAGATCCTGGGCCAGCTTGGTGTGCTCGAGCATCGCTTCGATGTAGCAATCTGTGATATCAGTCAGGGCCTGACTGGATTCTAAGATGTTGGTATTTCCAGTCACAGCTGCTATCGCGCTTCGCAGCACCTCACGACGCCTGATTTGCCTCAAGCCCTCGGCAACGCCATCATCCTGCTTGCCTCTATCGACTAGAGCCATCATCTCGCCTAGTAGTTCATCCTTGTTGATGGCATTTAGCTGGTCCTTGCTTGCAAACCAAGCCGAGGATTCCGGGATGTGCTCTAAAAGCCTTGAGGCGAAAGCGCTCAAAGACAGCGTCATCATGAGCCTCTCAGCCGCACCGCTTGAGTCGCGGAGCATCTTCAGGAACCAGTGCGACTCTCCCAACCGCTCGCTAAGTCGCCTGAAGGTAACCAGAGCGCGATCGGGAGCGGTGCCCTCCGCCATGTAACGGATCAGAACGGGCAGCAAAGTTCTTTGGATTACTGCGCGCCTCGACAGACCAGTCGTGAGGGCCCTGATGTGGCCAACCGCGCCCTTGGGGTCTGCAAATCCCAGAGCAGTCAGGCGGCTCGCTACCTCCTCCGGAGACAACGACACCTCGCCAGGGCTGAGAGCCGCGGCCGTTGCCAAAAGTGGGCGATAGAAAACAGTGTCGTGAAGGGCTGCGACCTCAGTGCGGGTCTTTTGCCACAAGACCTCCAGCGAGCTGGCATCCATCGAAGGATCTAGTGATCGCGCGATACGGCGCAGCTCAGCATCATCGGTTGGCATGAGGTGCGTGCGGCGCAGTTTCAACAATTGCACCCGATGCTCGATGGAGCGCAGCGTTATGTAGTGGTTGTGAAAACTTGCTTTGTCGTCCCGGCCCAACAGGCCAGCGGCAGAAAGCTGGTCTAGGGCATCAAGGGTGTTCATTACTCGCAATGAATCATCGGCGACGCCGTGCACAAGCTGCAGAAGCTGTGCTGTGAATTCAACGTCTCGGAGTCCTCCCCTGCCCAGTTTGATTTCACGTTCCTGTTGCTCAAGCGGGATGTGCTCCAAAACCCGCCTTCTCAGGTTTCTTGCGCTCTCAACGATCTCCGAGCGGTTCTCCCTGCTCCAGATCATTGGTTTGATTCGTGAGATGTAGTCGTTTCCAACACTCTCATCTCCGGCTACGAAGCGAGCCTTCAAGAGGGCTTGGAACTCCCATGGGTGAGCCCACTTTTGATAGTAAGCAAGGTGACTGTCGACGCTTCTGACTAGAGCGCCATCTTTGCCTTCGGGCCTTAGGTTCGGGTCGACCTGCCACAAACCGGCTTCGATTTCTGGTTCGTCAATCACTAGTGCAAGCCGGGCTGCAATCTTGGTCGCACTCTGCACGCTCTGATCACTATTTGCGCAGGCGTAGATGACGTCAACATCACTTAGGTAGTTGAGCTCTCTAGCCCCGCACTTCCCCATGGCTATGACCGCTAGGCCTGCCCCGCTCGCCTGCTCACTTGTCAACCTCTGCTCGTCAATGAGCTCTTTTGTTGCGATCTCGAGAGCGGCATCAAGTGCTGCGGTCGCAAGATCGCTAAGAGCGATGCTCACCGCTTGATAGCTGTCCTGATATCTGTTGGCGAGATCCCAATCCGCAATTTGAAAGAGGTAACTTCTGTAATCGACTCTGAGTGCGGAGCGGTCTTCCCGGCTGAGATCAAATCTGCTCGGGAGTGAAGCCGGCTTATGGAGGATTTCGGTAAGTTCTGGGCGTCTAACCATCTGATCTGCCAGGGCGTCGGAAGCGCCAGCTATTGCGCAAAGCCGCCTGGCAGATGACTCGGAACCAATTAGCTTCGCAACTAGTTTCGGTTGTTCCTCAGCGAAGCGAATGAGGAACCTAAGCGCGCTATCTGGAGACCCGCTGCTGGAAAGTGGAACAACTGCAACTCTTGCCCTGTCTCCGATGAGCTCAATTAGGCGATCAAGATTCTTGAGGGCTTCGCTGAGCTCCTCAAAGCCATACCGAGCTAGCTCGGAAAGCGGGTTGGAGCGCTCTCTAGACATCTAGAGGCTGCGAAGGTTTTGCTCAATCTCAAACGGGGTTACCTGAGCTCGATACAGTGCCCACTCCCGGCGCTTATTGGCAAGTACGAAGTTGAAAACATTCTCTCCAAGCACCTCTGCTGCCAGCTCAGACTCCTCGAGCTTGCGAATCGCGTGGTCGAGGGACTGTGGCAGGGCTTCAATACCCATTGCTCGGCGCTCCATGTCGCTAAGCGACCAAACATCGTCCTCGGTTTCGGGAGGGAGTTCGTAGCCATGCTCAATTCCCTTGAGACCAGCAGCCAATAGCAGGGCGTAAGCCAGGTAGGGGTTTGCGGCTGAATCCATCGCACGGTATTCGATTCTGGTGCTTTGAGATTTCTCAGGCTTATGCAGCGGCACTCTTACAAGGGCGGAGCGGTTGTTGTGGCCCCAGGAGACGTAACTTGGAGCTTCTCCCCCGCCCCAGAGGCGCTTGTAGCTGTTTACGAACTGGTTTGTGACCAGCGTTATCTCGGGTGCGTGCTTGAGAACACCGGCCATGAATTGCCTTGCGGTATTCGATAGGTGGTACTCAGCGCCTGAATCGAAGAAGGCGTTCTTGTCTCCCTCGAAGAGCGAGAAGTGGGTGTGCATTCCGCTACCAGGCTGGTCGGTGAATGGCTTAGGCATAAAGGTCGCATAGACGCCCTGTTCAATAGCTACCTCTTTGACTACTGTTCTGAAAGTCATGATGTTGTCCGCCATCGACAAGGCGTCTGCATACCTAAGGTCGATTTCGTTTTGGCCCGGGCCACCCTCGTGGTGGGAGAACTCAACACTGATACCAAGCTGCTCGAGCATTGTCACAGCCCTACGGCGGAAGTCATGTGCTGTTCCACCAGGAACATTGTCAAAGTAACCGGCGTTATCGACAGGTGATGGCATGCCATCTGCACCCAGTTCACTTGATTTCAGCAGGTAGAACTCGATCTCGGGGTGCACGTAAAAACTAAATCCAAGCGCGGCTGCCTTGTCGAGCGCCCTGCGCAGAACATTGCGGGGATCTGCTGCAGCAGGCTTGGAATCCGGTGTTGCGATGTCGCAAAACATTCTGGCGGCTGGGTCCACAGTCCCTCGCCAAGGAAGAATTTGGAAGGTGGCAGGGTCCGGAATAGCAAGCATGTCCGCCTCGGAGGAGCGGGCAAGTCCTTCAATCGCGGAGCCATCGAAACCGATGCCCTCACTGAATGCTCCCTCGATCTCAGCGGGTGCAACAGCGACTGATTTCAGGGTGCCAGCAACGTCTGTAAACCAAAGTCGAATGAACTTAACTCCGCGCTCTTCTATCGTCCTGAGCACGAACTCTTGCTGCTTGTCCATCTAGCCTCCAAACCTTGCTAATAGGCTAGTGCTTGTGCGCAATCTCAGAGTGGCATTTGGACAGACCAACCCGGTGGTTGGCCATTTCAGTCACAACCTAAAAGCCATCCAAGACGCAATCAAGACTGCGCATGGCAATGCCGACCTAATAGTGTTCGGAGAGCTTGCTCTTTGCGGGTACCCCCTCGGAGATCTGAGCTATCGCAGAGACATCATTGACGGCTCGGAGCAAGCCCTTGCCGAACTGGTGCAGTACAGCGTCAAGTTTCCCGAGATAACCATCGTGGTGGGCCACGCCTCGCATGCGATGAATAAGCAGGTAGCTACCCAGGAATCCTTTGCCATCGCGCACAACTCCGCCTCGGTTATCGAATCTGGGACGCTCGTCGGCACCTACCACAAGCAGCTTCTGCCAAACTTCGATGTCTTTGATGACTGGCGCAACTTTGTCCCAGGCTCTCAAGAGCTGTTCTTTAGCGTCAAGGGCACCAAGTGCGCACTTGCGATTTGCCAGGACATCTGGACTGATGACCAGCAGAGACCCGCAGAACTGAGTGCCAACGGCGTCGAGCTGCTGGTGGTTCCAAACGGTTCCCCTTTTGGGAAAGGCAAGCATGCCACTCGCATCGATGCAGCTCGCAGTTTCCAACGCGACTTTGGCATCGCCTATGCAAACCTCTCTGGCGGGCAGGATGACCTTGTCTTTGACGGCAGTAGTTTTCTTCTAGGCCCGGATGGGACTCTTGACTTCCAAGCCGGGCTCAAAGAGGGTGTTCACCTATCGACGGCGGATTCTGTCCAACACACCGAGACGGAACGCCTCTGGGAGGCGTTGGTCGTTGGGCTGCGCGACTACCTATCTAAGACCGGTCAACGCCAGGTGATACTGGGACTCAGCGGCGGCATAGATTCCGCGCTGAGCGCAGCAATTGCCTGCGAGGCAATTGGACCAGAGAACGTTTACGGCGTTGCCTTGCCCTCTCGCTACTCTTCCGAGCACTCGATTGCAGACGCCGAAGCACT
>DATBNK010000115.1:0-4358 GCA_036554355.1 Aquiluna sp. | reverse complement strand
AGCACCCAGTCAACGATGCTGCCGAACCAGGCGCCGAGGTAGTCGGCGCCTGTGGTGGAGGCAATGGCATTTAGAACAACCGCTGTCACCAGGCCAATGCCTGAGATGAAGTAGTAGATGTATGAGCGCAGGGTGTGTTTTTTGACCATCTAGGAATCATCGCATGAGCGTGCTTTTTACTCTGGCTAAATGTTTGATTTCATTGCCAAGCGGTGCTTACTCGCGCACTAACCTTGAGGCATGTTGCTATCAGACAGAGACATCAAAGCCCAGATTGAAGCCGGTCGGATTGGCCTAGAGCCATTGGAGATGGGGCTCTTGCAGCCATCGAGCATGGATGTTCGGTTGGATAAGTTTTTTAGGTTGTTTGATAACCACAAGTACCCATTCATTGACCCCAAAGAGCAGCAGGACGAACTAACCCGTTTGGTTGAGGTCGATCCAAGCGAGGCTTTCATCCTGCACCCAGGAGAGTTCGTGCTGGGTTCAACATTTGAGTTTGTGACTTTGCCCGATGACATCGCAGCTCGTCTTGAGGGCAAGAGCTCACTTGGCAGACTTGGGCTCTTGACCCACTCCACCGCAGGTTTTGTTGACCCTGGCTTTCAGGGTCATGTGACCCTGGAGCTTTCCAACACCGCAACCTTGCCGATTAAGCTCTGGCCCGGCATGAAGATTGGTCAACTGTGCTTCTTCCAGCTCTCTTCTGCTAGCGAGAACCCCTATGGTTCGCAAAAGTATGGTTCGAGATATCAGGGCCAGCGCGGACCAACAGCCTCTCGCTCGCACCTGAACTTCCACATCACCGATGTTGGAAACAGCTCGCTTAGCTAAAGTGCGATCTGGCCTCGTGAAGGTCTTTTGAATAAACCCGCTTCAGGGCGTATTTGTCGGCGCTGAGTTCAACCAACCGGTCAACTTCAAACACCAGCGCCCTGGAGGCTGCGAACCAGGGCAGTAGTTGATAGACGGCATAGGCAAAGGCCTTTACTCGCTCATGATTCAGTTTGATATGCCCATACTCGTGTCGAAGGATAGCCTCGAGCTGCTTTGCTGGCAGCTCGAATACCGCCTTTGAGAGATAGATGCCCTTGTCCTTGGTGATTGCCAAATACCCCGGCACCTCAAGTTCATAGATTGTTGCCTTGCGGTATTTGGAGATCTCCCTGGCAACTTCACCCAGTCTTGGTTGATAGCGCTTCGCGAGATCAAACATTGGGGAGAGCCTCTGGTTGGCAAGCGCTATCAAAACCCCGGCAAAGCCCATCAACAACCAGGGAGCGATGCTGGCGGCGATTGTGAAGAGCAGGTCTCCGCCCTCTCGAAGCCTGAGCCAGGTTGTGAAGATGCTGTAACCGGCGAGGATCGTGGCGCCAATGGTTGCAAGAACTGCAGAACCAAGGGATAAAAACCAAAGCCAAAGACCTAGGTTGGGAGATTTATTGAACCGGCCAGCAAAAAACAGCGGCGCTGAAACCGTAACAAGTAATACCCACTCGGTCAGCAGTATGAGCAGGTAGAGGGAAATCTCCACCTTTGAAGACTAACCCTCGAGGGCCCTTCTAAGTTGTGAGATTTGATCTGGGGATAACTTGGATGCAAAGTGCGAGAAGACCAGTGCCGGGTTGGCAGCTTCGTCCATCGCTCCCAGCAATAGCTCTGCGGTGTGCTTTTCTCTGGAAGAGGTCGCGATGAACAAAAGCGATCTGCCCTATGATTCTTTTTTCACAAGGCCCTTGTCTCCCAGCCGAGACAGCACGGTCAAAACTGTTGTGATCGCAAGCGACTCGTCGCCAATCAGCGAGAGGATCTGCTGAGAGGTCAGGCCCTCTGGCCTGTCCCAGAGAGCAGATAGCACCTGGCTCTCGAGCTCTCCCTGCTTGCGTTTAGACATGTCGTCATTCTACGGGGTGTAGAGGAATGTCCTGATCTAGCTTTGCGAACTGACTGGAGCCGGGCTCAAGAAGTTCCAGTAACCAATCAAGAGTTGCCAAGGTTGTCTCTGGGTCGTATCGCAAGATGTTCTCGTGGTGGGCAATGCGGTTACGTAAGACAATTGCGGTTTGAAGAGCCTCGTGGACTTCAGCCCGAGAAGTCTTTCCAAGTCCAGCGAATGCATGCCTCAGGGCTGGGGTCCAGAAGCTGCTTTCATATTTTTTGTTCATTAGTAGACCCCAGAATCCAATTGGTAAGGAGGAAATGACTCCGTCTCGGGTAGTTGCCGAGCTCAAGTTGCCGCGTTGCAGCTTCGCTCTCGAAATTCTCTTCGCAATGCGCGAATCGCTTATCGCCATCGGGTCTGTGAAGAAGTCTTGATTGATCTTGCCTTGAATTTCAGAAGCGAACTTGTTCCTCATGGCAACTTCAATCAGGGTGATTATGGGCCAATAAGTAGCCGCCCAGCTTTGATTTTGACGAAACGCAAAATGCGGGTCAATGTTGTCGGCCGATTTGCTCATCGCGGCAACTTTGGGTAACGAAATCAGTCTGCAAAACTTGCAAGAATCCCCTTGACTCATCAATCACCGGCCTATATTCTTTTCCTGTACGACCCCGGAACCTGCTAGTAGCGCCAGGCCGGGGTTACGCCTTTAACGGCATTTTTGGTTCTTTTATCGACTTGCATCTCAGGATGCTAACCAGTCTCAGAGATTGCTGGTCGGAGTTATCCACAGGCCAATCACCAGCATCACCAAAGACTTGATTTGAAGCTGGCGGGTGTTGTAATCTTTTGAGCGGACGACCCCGGAACCTGCTAGTAGCGCCAGGCCGGGGTTCCGCTTTTAACGGGTCTTCTAGTCCTGAGGCGCGAAGACTGGCTTCACGGTAAGAAGCAGCAGGTAGCCAACGATCAAAATCACCATTAGGCCGATGATGCCCCAGATAGGCGAGAACAAGCCAACAAAGATGCTCCAGGCGGCAGGTGCCAAGAAGCTCACAGCACGACCAGTGGTTGCATAAAGACCAAAGGCCTCACCCTGCTTGTCATCAGCAGAGAGCCTGGACATCATGGTTCGAGAGGCTGCTTGTGCAGGGCCAACGAAGGTGCAGAGGAACAGGCCAAAGCCAAAGAAGGCAATGGTTCCAAGATCTGCAAATACAAAGACTCCCAAACCACCAAGAATCACACCGGCAAGTGAGATAAAGACCACCAGTCGAGAACCAACCCGGTCCTCAAAGAACGAACCAATAAAGGCGCCAATTCCCGCCACCACGTTGGCGGCAATGCCAAACAGGATGATCTCGGTCAAAGACAAACCAAACGCAATACCACCCAGCACCGCGCCATAGGCAAAGACACCGTTTAGACCATCGCGATAGACAGCGGAAGCAATCAAGAACTTCAGTAGGTTCGGGTTTTCGCGGCCCATCTTGGCCAAAGATCTAAACAGGTTGCCATAGGCCGCGAATATGCCCTCCTTCTCGGTTCCTGGGATTGGCTTTGACTCAGGAACATTGAGCATTAGGGGGATCGAGAAGATCAACACCCAGAACATCGAGATGATCATCACCACACGCACCGAAAGCGCAGCCTCATCTGGAATGCCCAGCATTTCAGCGCCACCAAACTGAATGATCCAAAGAGCCATAACCAAAAGCACGATGCCACCCATGTAGCCAAGACCCCAGCCAAACTGGCTGACCTTGCCGCGCTCCTTGGGCCTTGCGACCTCATTCAGCATGGAGTTGTAGTTCACGGTTGCAAACTCAAAAAAGATGCCACCAACTGCCAAGAGCGTCAGCCCAAAGAAGAAAAAGTCATTGGATGGCTGCACGAAGAACATCAGACCGATGGTTCCGGCAAAGAGCCATGTGTTGATCATCAGCCACATCTTCTTGCGGCCCGAGGTGTCAGCTCGCCTACCAACAATCGGTGCAATCAAAGCGATGATCACACCGGCAATCACTCCCGAAATACCAAGCCAGAAGCCGGTGTATTGACCGGCTTCCTCGGTAGTCATGCCTGCGGGCGCAAAGGCCGTGTCGGTGATATAGCGGCCAAAGATAAAGGAGGTGACAACAGTTGGGAAGGCTTGAGAAGCCCAGTCCCAGAGTGCCCAGGAGAAAGTGCCTTTTGGTTTCGCCATTGAAACGTCATTGTTTGCCATAGCCCGAGATTAGTCCTCTGGGTAGTCAAAAGCACCACCTATTTGGTGACGAGTTGTTGAATTTTCCAAACTTGAGTCATTCACACTCAACTTTCAGGTAGTGAAGCTTGACAACTTTGTTTTCATCTCCCAAACTTGAGTGCATGTGACTCAACTTAGTCACAAGAATTGAAAAGGAAAGAGAGAAACAAAATGGGTAGAGCAGTAGGAATTGACCTGGGAACCACCAACAGCGCAGTAACGGTGTTG
>DATBNK010000055.1:0-5032 GCA_036554355.1 Aquiluna sp. | reverse complement strand
GCAAACGTGGTGGCCCCAGGTTTTATCGACACCGACATGACCGCGGAGCTCAGTGAAGAGCTCGCCAAGAGCTACCGAGACAAGATCCCGGCTGGCAGGTTTGCCAGCCCTGAGGAGGTTGCCAAGGTGGTGCGCTGGTTGGCATCCGATGAGGCTTCCTATATCTCCGGAGCCGTCATACCGGTCGATGGTGGCCTTGGCATGGGGCACTAGGTAGTAGTTTTCATTCAACAAATGTTTAGGGAGTAAGAATTGGGAATTCTCGAGGGTAAGAAGATTCTGGTCACCGGAGTCTTGACCGAGGCATCTATCGCTTTTGCAGCCGCGAGGCTGGCTCAAGAAGAAGGCGCCGAGGTGCTGCTCAGCTCTTTTGGCAGAATGCTTCCAATCACCAAAAAGATTGCCACCAGGCTCCCCAAGACCGCCGAGGTCATCGAGCTCGATGCCACCAACGCAGAAGACCTAGCAGCCCTGCCGGGCCGAATCAAAGAGCACTTGGGCTCCATCGATGGCATTGTTCACGCAATCGCCTTTGCTCCGCAAACCGCCCTGGGCGGAAACTTTCTCGAAACCGAGTGGTCAGATGTTTCCACCGCGGTCGAGGTCTCTGCCTACTCGCTAAAGTCCATCACCACCGCATGCCTACCGGTTTTGAATAATCCATCTTCGGTGGTTGGGCTAACCTTTGACGCCACTGTGTCCTGGCCGGTCTACGACTGGATGGGTGTGGCCAAGGCGGCCTTTGAGTCAACCTCCCGCTATCTGGCCAAGTATCTTGGCCCCAAGGGCATCCGGGTCAACCTGGTATCTGCTGGCCCACTGAGAACCACCGCAGCCAAGGGCATCCCGGGCTTTGCAACCATGGAAGAGCTTTGGACCGACCGAGCACCTTTGGGTTGGGACCTAACTGACACCGAGGCTGCGGCTAAGGGATTGGTTGCACTTCTGAGTGACTGGTTCCCCGCTACAACCGGCGAAATGATCCACGTCGATGGTGGCCTGCACTCAACAGGTGCCTAAGGCAACAGTTCGATTAGCTTCGACAAATCTCTCTCATCGAGCACCACATCGGCTTGTTCTTTGACAATCGGCTTGGCGCAAAACGCAACCGACAGTCCAGCCACCGCCATCATTCCAAGGTCATTAGCGCCATCTCCGATGGCAAAGGTCTCAGACGCATCTAGCCCGCACTGATCCGCCCACTTCAATAGGTAGTCAGCCTTGGCCTGACGATTCACAATCTCGCCAACCACCTCGCCTGTGAGTAAACCGTCTTGAACCCCAAGTGTGTTGGCCGCTGCGAAATCGAGACTGAGGGCTTTTTTGATTGGATCTAGTAACTGGATGAATCCGCCACTAACCGCAGCGACTTTGCCGCCCCTTGCGTGAATCTCGCTAACCAGTTCGGTTGCACCCTTGGTCAAGGTGAGGGAGTGGGCAACCGATTCAAGGACACTCTCTGGAAGGCCCTTTAGGGTTGCCACTCGCTCAATGAGCGACTGCGTGAAATCGATCTCACCGCGCATCGCGCGGTCTGTGATTTGCTCAACCAGTTCGGCGCTCTTTGAAAAAGCTGCCAGTAATTCAATTGCCTCTTGGTCGATGAGCGTTGAGTCAACGTCGAACACCACTAAAAACTTTGTCACGGTGTGACCATTAGCCCCTTGGTTACAACCGTCAGTCCACTATCGGTGACAGTGAACCCGCGCTCAAGATCTCTATCTCGATTCACTCCGATGCTGGCACCGTCTGTGACAACAACGTCCTTGTCCAAAATTGCCTTGCGAATGGTGCAGTCCCGACCGACCTGAACTCCGTCTAACAAAACCGAATCAGTAACCAGCGATCGAGAGTTAATTCGAACATTTGGAGAGAGCACACTGCGTTCCACCACAGAACCGGAAACCACAACTCCCAGCGACACGATGGAGTCGTTAGTTCTACCCTGATTGCCCTCGGAATCGTGAATAAACTTTGCGGGCGGCATGTTGATCTGCTGGTTAAAAATAGGCCAATCGGAGTTGTAGAGATTGAAGATTGGCATCGTGGAGATTAGGTCCATGTGGGCCTCGTAATAGGAATCTAGGGTTCCAACATCGCGCCAGTAGGACTTGTCTCTTGGGGTGGCGCCAGGAATTTCATTGAAGGTGAAGTCGTAGGCGCCAGCAAGGCCCTGGTTCACAAAATAAGGGATGATGTCTCCACCCATGTCATGGGTGGAGGTTTCGTTCTCTGCATCTCGCTCGATGGCCTCTATAAGAGCTTGGGCGTTGAAGATGTAGTTTCCCATTGAAACCAGCGCTTGGGTTGGGTCGCCAGGAACCGCGGCTGGATCCTTTGGCTTTTCTCGGAAGGATGCGATTGTGGTCGGAGCTTTCTCGTCGACTTCAATCACGCCAAATTGATTGCAGATCTCAATCGGCTGCCTAATGGCAGCGACGGTTGCTTCCATGCCCGATTCGATGTGGGACTGCAGCATCTGATCAAAGTCCATGCGGTAAACGTGATCGGCACCAACCACAACAACGTAGTCAGGTCTTTCGTCGCTGAGGGCGTTCATGGACTGCAGGATGGCATCGGCGCTGCCGGTAAACCATCGCTTGCCCAGTCGTTGCTGAGCCGGGATGGATGTTACGTATCCACCCAGCAGGGGAGACATCCGCCAGGTCTGCGAGATGTGCCTGTCAAGACTGTGGGACTTGTACTGGGTCAAAACCACGATGCGTCTGAGGCCAGAGTTGATCAAATTGGAAAGGGCGAAATCGACTAAGCGGTAGGAGCCGGCAAAAGGAACAGCGGGCTTTGCCCGGTCCGCCGTGAGCGGCATCAGCCGCTTACCCTCGCCCCCGGCGAGTACCATTCCAAAAACACGCGTACCCATAACCAAATGTTAGTCCGCATGGAAAGCGGGGGGATAGCATTTGGTTATGCGTGTGGATTTCGTTACCAAAGAGTACCCACCCAACATTTATGGGGGAGCAGGGGTACACATCACAGAGTTGGTGAGGGTGCTCAGAGGCCAAATCGAGGCTCGAGTGCACGCATTTGGCGATCCCGTTAGCGAACCGGGAACCTTTGGCTACAAAACACCCGCGGCTTTTTCCGACCAGAATTCCGCGCTGCAAACCATGGCCACCGATTTAGAAATAGTGCCAAATATCGCCGGAGCAGATTTGGTCCACTCTCACACCTGGTATGCAAACTTTGCTGGCCATATCGCCTCGCTGCTGCATGAGATTCCCCACGTGATCACCGCACACTCGCTAGAGCCGATGCGCCCTTGGAAAAAGGAACAGCTCGGTGGTGGCTACCAGGTTTCATCGTTTGTGGAAAAAAGCGCCTACGAAGCTGCCGCCAAGGTGATTGCGGTTTCAAATGGAATGCGCGAGGACATCTTGGCCTCCTATCCAAAGCTCGATCCACAAAAGGTTGAGGTGGTCTACAACGGCATCGATTCAAAAAAGTGGCAGCCGACCGAAAACCAAGAGGTTATTGATCGCTACAACATCGACTCAACGCGCAGGAGCGCAATGTTTGTGGGTCGCATTACTCGTCAAAAGGGTCTGAGCTACTTCCTAGAGGCAGCCAAAAGCCTTCCAGATGATGTGCAGCTGATTTTGGCTGCCGGAGCTCCCGACACTCCAGAGATCAAAGCGGAGGTCGAAGCGCTGGTTTCAGAGCTGCAAGCTAGTCGCGATGGAGTCACCTGGATTCCAGAGCACCTGCCGGTGAATGAGCTTGCCGCCCTACTGACCCAAACCGATTTGTTTGTTTGCCCCTCAATCTATGAGCCGCTTGGGATTGTGAACCTCGAAGCCATGGCATGTGGTGCAGCGGTTATCGGCACTGCCACCGGAGGCATTCCCGAGGTAGTGGTTCAGGGTGAAACCGGCTGGCTGGTCGAAATTGATCAGGTGAAAGATGGCACCGGAACACCCAAAGACCCCGCAGCATTTATTGCCGACTGGGCACAAACCATGAACCAGGCGCTGGATTCCGGCTTGGCGAAGCAATATGGTGAGGCTGGTCGACAAAGAGCGGTCAGCAAATTCAGCTGGGAATCCATAGCGACTCGCACCATCGAGGTCTATCGAAGCGCATTGGAAAGCTAGGCTTTAGAGCAATGTCACAGGTTATTGATCTTCAAAACATCTCGGTTATCAGAGGCGGGAAACCGATCCTTTCGTCTTTGAGTTTTCAAGCTCAATCATCTGAGCGCTGGGTGATTTTGGGTGCTAACGGTGCGGGGAAGACCACCCTCTTGAGAGTTTGCGCCGCTCAGATTCAGCCCTCCAGCGGAGTGGCAAAGCTTCTGGGTGAGCAGCTCGGGCAAACAAATGTCTTTGAACTGAGAACCAGAATCGGTTTTGCCTCCAGCGCTCTAGCCGCCCAGATCCCCAACAGTGAGAGTGTGCTGAACTCAGTAATGACCGCCAGCTATGGCGTCACCGGGCGCTGGAATGAGAGCTATGACGCCATGGATGAGCGCAGAGCTCGCAGAGTGCTAAAAGAGTGGGAGCTTGCCGATTTCGAAGAGCGCGCCTTTGGCACCCTCAGTGACGGTGAGCGCAAGCGCGTTCAGATTGCTCGCTCAATCATGACGGACCCAGAACTTTTGCTGCTGGATGAGCCGGTTGCAAGCTTGGACATCGGAGCCAGAGAGCTGACAATCGGACTCTTGGCTGGCTATGCGCAGAGTGACTATGCGCCCGCCATGGCAATGGTCACTCACCACCTAGAAGAGATCCCGGCGGGCTTCACCCACGCACTGGTCCTAAAGGGTGGGGAAGTGATGGCCCGCGGAGAAATCGGAGCGACGATAACCTCTGAGGCCATTAGCGAAGCGTTCAACTACCCACTCAAGGTGAGCTACCAAGATGGTCGCTTCTCCGCAGTTGCAAACCTAGACTGAGCGCTAAATCTCTGCTAGGCTTTCGCGCTGTTGCCCTAGAGCAAACAAAGATTTCACATAAGGAAAAACTATGAAGGCTGACATCCACCCAGAGTACGCACCAATCGTGTTCCGCGACTT
>DATBNK010000118.1:0-1529 GCA_036554355.1 Aquiluna sp. | reverse complement strand
TGTCCAGGGCTAAAAGTGCATGACCAAAGCCCAGCCCGATGTTGCGCTGGGCAGAAGAGTCAGTCAAATCGCGTTGCAGTCTGGATGTCACCAGGGTTTGCGCCAATGAATCCAAGATTGCACTCGATAGCTCTAAGTTGGCCTCGGCATTTTCAAACCGGATCGGGTTGACTTTGTGCGGCATGGTCGAAGATCCGGTGGCGCCAGCCACCGGGATCTGCTTGAAGTAGTTCAGCGAGATGTAGGTCCAGATGTCGGTCGCGAGGTTGTGCAGGATTCGGTTTAGGTGGCTCATAGCCTGGTAGAGCTCTGCTTGCCAGTCGTGCGACTCAATTTGGGTGGTCAGCGGGTTCCATGAAAAACCAAGGTGTTCGACAAAGCCCTTTGATTGTTCTGCCCAGTCGATATCTGGTGCCGCTGCTAGGTGGGCGGCAAAGGTGCCGGTTGCACCGGAGAACTTGCCAAGCACCTCTTGGTTTTCAATCCTTGCCAGCTGCCGCTCCATGCGAAACACGAACACGGCCAGTTCCTTGCCGAGGGTGGTGGGAGTGGCGGGCTGGCCGTGAGTTCTCGCCAGCATTGGCACGGCGGCATTCTCGGCAGATATTCTTCTTAGCTTTACCACCAGGTCCTTGGCCTTTGGCAGCATGACCTTGGCGATGCCATCGCTAATCACTCTTGCGTAGGCGAGGTTGTTGATGTCCTCGGAGGTGCAGGCAAAGTGCACAAGTTCGCTGAGGTCTTTGCGCCCTAGCTTTTCCAGCTCCTCTCGGATGAAGTATTCAACTGCCTTGACGTCGTGACGAGTGGTTGCTTCAAATTTTGCCAATCGGGCTACCGAGTCATCCGAAAACTCGGTGACGATCTTTCTGAGGCTTGCGATCTCTTTGTCGCTAACAGAGAGCTTGGTGGTGACGAGATTGTTTTGAACCAGCCAGATCAACCACTCGATCTCGATGTGGATTCTCGCGCGATTTAGGCCTGCCTCGCTGAAGTGCTCGCCCAACTCTCTAACCTGAGGGCGATATCGACCATCGAGTGGACTTAGGGGCTGCTCCGAAAGTTTGCTCACGCGCCCATTTTGCACTATCCACAACCCAAAACCCCTCACGGCTTTCCACAGGCCGAAGGATTGGAATAACAACCACACTTATTTTTGGCTTGGCTGTTCCAATGAATATCGACTTTCGCCTAGAGGCAGCAAGGCAGCAACTGCTCTATGCACTCCCCGATCAAAGCCAGTGGTCGGGGCCTGCAAAAAATCACTTCGAGTCAAGAATTCGCGAACTGCTGGCTGAACTGGATTCAATCCAAGGCGGGCTATGGCGCTAGATATCTATGGTGGAGACCCCCGCATCATTGCCACGCAGCAGGAGCTGCTTCGGTCAGCGGCCGCCCTTGAAATTGCAATCAATGAGCTCGATGCCGCAATGTTTGCAAACCCAGAGATGTTCCTAGACATCCTGCCAAACCCGCTGCCAAGCATTCAGTTAGCGTTTGCGTTGCCGGGGTTGATCGATCGGTTGCAA
>DATBNK010000064.1:0-6799 GCA_036554355.1 Aquiluna sp. | reverse complement strand
CAGTGCTAGGTATTTGTGTCGGGATGCAGGTCATGTTCGAAAACGGCGTGGAGCATGGTGTCGAAACCGAAGGTTTCGGACAGTGGCCTGGAGTGGTTGAGAAGCTAAATGCGCCAACCTTGCCCCATATGGGCTGGAGCGAGGTCTCGGCGGATTCCTCCTCGAGGCTGTTTGACTCGCTCGAGAATGAACGGTTTTACTTTGTTCACTCCTATGCGGCAAAGAAGTGGCAGTTGGATATTCGTCCGCCATTTCAGCCAGCTGCTATTGCATGGGCCGAGCACGGAGAGAGGTTTATTGCGGCGGTTGAAAACGGACCGCTGAGCGCTACGCAGTTTCACCCCGAAAAGTCAGGGTCGGCTGGTTTGAAGCTTTTGGAAAACTGGATCAAGGGACTTTAGGAGAAAAATTGAAGCTTGAACTTTTGCCCGCAGTTGATGTTGCGAGTGGCAAGGCGGTGCGACTCACCCAAGGTGAGGCGGGCTCGGAGGAGGACTTCGGTCACCCACTTGAAGCTTCCAAGGCTTGGATTGATGCCGGGGCCGAGTGGATTCACCTGGTGGACCTGGATGCAGCCTTTGGTAGAGGCCATAACCGTGAGGTCATTGCCGAGGTTGTTAGGCAATCCGGCGATGTCAAGATCGAGCTGTCCGGCGGTATTCGTGACGATGCATCTTTAGAGCACGCAATCCAATTGGGCGCAAAGAGGGTCAACCTTGGCACCGCCGCGCTCGAGGATCCGGATTGGACCTCTGTTGCCATTGAGAAATACGGGAATCAAATAGCGGTTGGTTTGGATGTTCGCGGGACGACACTGGCAGCTCGTGGCTGGACCAAGGAGGGTGGCGACCTTTTCGAGGTGCTTGCTCGTCTGGACGAGGCCGGCTGCGCGCGTTATGTGGTGACTGATGTCACTAAGGACGGCACTCTCAGGGGGCCTAATCTCGAGTTGTTGAAATCGGTTATGGCCAAAACCTCAAAACCGGTTGTCGCATCGGGGGGGATTGCGACTTTGGATGACATCGCAGCCTTGAGAGAGTTAGTACCGCTCGGTCTGGAGGGTGCAATTTTGGGTAAGTCGCTATACGCGGGCCGCTTTACCTTGGAGCAGGCACTCGAGGTGGCGGGCTACTAGTGCACGACAAGTTTTCGGATTCCGCGGGCGTCCCCTGGGAGGGGCGCAGCTTCGAATCCAACAGCTTCGCAGCTGATAACGGAGAGACTCCAGAAGCGCTGATTCCAGTTCTTGTGGATAAGCCAGTGTCCAAGGCTCATCTAACTCAGGCGCTTCACGGCACAAGGCTTTTGATTCCTTTGATTGCTGAGCTGGGGGAGGGGGAGATCGGCCCAAATGGCCTGATGGTTGAGAAGTCGGCTGATTTGGCGATTGTTGCTGTTGCCACCCCAGATGGTCAAAGTGCGATTCCGGCCTTCACCTCGGTTAGTGAGCTAACCGCTTGGAATCCTCAAGCCAGGCCGGTTCCAGTCTTGGCTGAGAAGGTCTGTCTGGCAGCAGCTTCTGAGGGTCACAATCGAGTCGTTTTGAACCCCGCATCTGATGCAATCGTTTTACGCAGGCCCCAGCTTGCCGCTATCGCGCAGGGACTTGAGTGGCAGTCGCCCCACACCTCAACGCTGGTTCGAGAGAAGTTACTTTTGGCAACCAAGAAGCACCTGATGATTGCAAGTGTTGATCTTTTTGATGGCGACCCAGAATCAAACCTTGCGGCAGCCGAGCTCACGATTCAGTTGGGTTTCAAGCCGGGGCTCTCCCCAGAGGTGCTGAAAGATATTTTGACGCAGTTAGCCAAAGACATTCAGGTTCCCGAGTTCATGGAGCTGGTCGATTCGTTCGGTTTGAAAATAGTCGTTACTAATTAACCGGTCCGGTGTATTTTTCTCCCGGGCCCTTGCCCGGTGGGTCCTTGATCGCTGAGGCTTCCCGGAACGCTAATTGCAGTGAGCGCAATCCGTCTTTTAGTGGCCTCGCGTGGTGATCGCCGATTTCTGGCGCTGCTGCTGTGACCAGGCCGGCTAAGGCAGTTATGAGCTTTCTGGCTTCGTCTAGGTCAGCCGGCGCGTCTTCACTGAGGCCGCACTGCACGGCAGCCGCGCTCATTAGGTGAACGGCGGTGGTGTTGATTACCTCAACCGCTGGAACTTCGGCGATGTCGCGGGCGAGCTCGTTGTCCAAAATAGTCCTTCTCAATTTGATTCAGCTCTGCTAGGCTACCCGAGGCTCTGGGCATAACTGTCCAGTCAGAAGTGGATTGCGATCCCACCTGGCAACCGCCTTCAAAATAGGTTGTTCGGGTAGAGAGTTGATTTGTTTCTGCGCGTTCGCGTGGCCAAAAACGGTATCTAAAGGAGCAGTTATTAGCGATCCTCGCATCAATGAGCGAATTCGTGTCGCCCAGGTTCGCCTGGTTGGCCCAACAGGGGAACAGGTTGGAGTCGTAGACATCGAACAGGCTTTGAGAATGGCCCGTGAGGCCGATCTCGATTTAGTGGAAGTGGCCCCAGGGTCAAACCCACCAGTCTGCAAGATCATGGACTTTGGGAAGTTCAAGTACGAAGCCGCTCAAAAGGTCCGCGAGGCTCGCAAGAACCAGGTAAACACTGTTTTGAAGACCGTGAGGTTTGGTCTAAAGATTGACTCTCACGACTACGAAACCAAGGTTGGCCAGGTTCGCAAGTTCCTGAAGGTCGGCGACAAGGTGAAGGTGATGGTTGTCTTTCGCGGTCGCGAGCAGTCTCGCCCAGAGATGGGTGTGACACTGCTTAGGCGATTGGCAGAAGAGGTAACCGAATTTGGAACCGTGGAGTCGAACCCATCAATCGATGGCCGCAGCATGGTCATGGTGATAGGTCCGGTAAAGAACAAGGTTGAGGCCAGAGCCGAAGCCAAAAAGGCACAGCAGAAGTCTGCTAGTGCGGAAGAGAACTAAGGAGAGCTAATGCCGAAGATGAAGACCCACTCGGGCGCCAAGAAGCGATTCCGCTTTACTGGCTCCGGCAAGCTGATGAAGCAGCAGATCAACATGCGACACAACCTTGAGCACAAGCCATCGCGCCGTACTCGTCGTCTGAACCAGGACCAGGTTGTATCGCCAGCAGATTTCAAGAAACTGAAAAGGCAGCTCGGCCGCTAGGCGAGCGCGAATAAGGAGTATCAAATGGCAAGAGTAAAAAACGCCGTCAACTCGCACAAGAAGCGTCGCGTAGTCCTAGAGCGTGCTCACGGTTACCGTGGACAGCGTTCACGCCTGTACCGTCAGGCAAAGCAGCAGCTATTGCACTCGCTGGTTTACGCATACAACGACCGCAAGGACCGCAAGGGTAATTTCCGCAGACTGTGGATTCAGCGCATCAACGCTGCAGCCCGTCTCAACGGCATGACCTACAACCGTTTCATCCAGGGTCTAAACCTGGCTGGCATTGAGGTTGACCGCAGGATCCTCTCCGACATGGCAATTCACGACCCCAAGTCATTTGCAACCCTGGTTGCAGCTGCCAAGGGTGCATTGCCTCAGGACGTGAACGCTCCAAAGGCAAGCTAATGCTTAGTGATCCTCGATCCGAGCGGGTCAAGGGGATTGCAAGACTCAACCAAAAAGATGCCCGGTATGAAACCGGGCTCTTTTTGCTTGAGGGGTTCCAGGGTTTGAAGGAACTCGCTTTTCACCACGACCTAATTGTTGAAGTGTTTGCCACCGAGGCTGCCGTTTCGGCGCGGCCGGAGCTTTTTGCAGACCTCCCGGTTGAGGTGACGCTGGTGAATGACCGCGTGATGGATCGCATTTCTGACACCAAGACTCCTCAGGGTGTTGTGAGCGTCGCCTACCAGCTGGATGTCGATCTTGAGCTGGTTATCAATGACAAGCCCAAGTTGGTAGCGCTTATGGATCAGGTCCGCGATCCAGGTAATGCCGGGACAATCTTGCGGGCAGCAGATGCAGCTGGGGCTGATGGCATCGTGTTCTCGAAGGACTCCGTAGATCTCTACAACCCCAAGCTCGTGCGCTCGACGACTGGCAGCCTGTTTCACCTGCCGACCGTGATTGAAGCCGATTCAGCCAATGCACTCGCTGACCTAAAGGCTGCAGGGTTGCAGGTTTTTGCAACCTCGGGCGGTGGCAGGCCAATCACCGAAATGGAAGCCGAACTGCAAAACCCAACGGTCTGGGTCTTTGGCAATGAGGCCCACGGACTCTCCAAAGATCTGCTGGATTTGGCGGATGAGGTGGTGGGGCTTCCAATCTATGGCAGTGCCGAGTCTTTGAATTTGGCCACGGCAGCTTCAGTTTGCCTGTACCAGAGTGCCTTCGCGCAGAACCGCAGTCGCTAAACTTGTGCGGGTGTCCAGCCAACTAACCGAGCAATCCGTCAGCCAAGCGCTTCAAGAGAGCCTTGCGGAACTGGCGACAGTGCAATCTGCGCAGGACCTCAGGAACCTCAAGAACAAATTGGTCGGGGAGTCTTCCCCAATCAGCAAGCTAAATGCACTGATCAAAGACCTCCCGAATGATCAAAAGGCCAATGCTGGCAAGATGGTTGGCTCAGCCAGGGCTGAGCTGAATGCAGCCTTTGAGGCTAAGGAGTCTGAGCTCGAGGCTCTTGAGCGCAAAGAGCAGCTCAAGAATGAGACCGTGGACATCACCGCTTCTCCCTCAGTCCTTCGCCACGGAGCCAGGCACCCGCTCTCACTATTAATGGACCAGGTTTCCGAGGTCTTTGTTGGCATGGGCTGGGAGATTGCCGATGGGCCGGAACTAGAAAACGAGTGGTTCAACTTTGATGCCCTAAATTTCCACCCCGATCACCCTGCTAGGGCAATGCAGGACACCTTCTTTGTCTCTCCGGTTGAAGCACACCTTTTGCTTCGGACCCACACCTCTCCGGTGCAGGTGCGCTCGTTATTGGAGCGGGAGTTGCCCGTCTACGTGTTATGTCCGGGAAGGGTGTTTAGGACCGATGAGCTTGATGCCACCCATACTCCCGTCTTTCACCAGGTGGAGGGTCTTGCCATAGACAAGGGCCTAACGATGTCGGATTTGCGAGGCACGCTGGAGCACTTTGCCAGGGTGATGTTTGGCCCGGAAGCCAAGATTCGGCTGAGGCCAAGCTTTTTCCCATTCACCGAACCAAGTGCCGAGCTAGATGTCTGGCACCCGGATGCCAAGGGCGGACCGCGCTGGGTTGAGTGGGGCGGTTGCGGCATGGTGAACCCGAATGTTCTATTGGCTGCCGGCATTGACCCCGAGGTCTACTCAGGCTTTGCATTTGGTATGGGTATTGAAAGAACCCTGATGTTTAGAAACGGTGTCACCGACATGCACGACATGGTTGAGGCCGATGTCCGGTTCTCAGAGCAGTTCGGGTCGGTGATCTAGATGAAGGTTCCACTGAGTTGGCTTGAGGAGCACGTCGATCTTGGCGAAGCCAAGACCCCGCACGATGTGATGGCAGAGCTTGTCAAGGTTGGCCTCGAGGAAGAGGGCGCCATTGGGGGCGAGCTTGCGGGTCCAATCGTTGTTGGAGAAGTGCTCGAGTTCCAAGAAGAGGAACAGTCCAACGGCAAAACCATTCGCTGGTGCCAGGTCCGGGTGTCAAAAGATGGCGAGGATGCGGTGCGTGGAATTGTCTGCGGCGCTCGCAATTTCTTAGTTGGTGACAAAGTTGTGGTCACTCTTCCGGGCTCTGAGCTCCCAGGTGGGTTTGCAATCGCTGCACGCAAAACCTACGGCCACGTTTCTGACGGCATGATTGCATCCTCCAAGGAGCTGGGCCTGAGCGATGAGCACGATGGAATTTTGCGCCTGAGTGAAATAGGTATTGATGCCGAGGTGGGCACCGACGCCATACAGCTACTGGGTCTTGATCAGTCAGCTGCCGAGATCAATGTCACCCCAGACCGCGGCTATGCGCTGTCAATCAGGGGAGTGGCAAGAGAGTTCTCGCATGCCACCGGAAATAAGTTCACTGACCCGATTACCAAGATTCAGCCTGCAGCGGGGAGTGGTTTTGGGCTCAAGGTTGAAGATGTTTCTCCGATCCACGGGATTGAGGGCTGCTCTAGGTTTTTGCTTTTGGGCGTTGAGGGCATTGATGCAACGGCAGCTGTTCCAGAATGGATGAAGCAGCGGCTCAAGCTTGCCGGCATGAGATCAATCTCAATTGCAGTCGATATCACCAACTATGTGATGCTGGAGCTGGGTCAACCACTTCACGCCTACGACTTAGCAAAGCTGACCGGTGGAATCACGGTTAGAAGAGCTAAAGCTGGCGAGCAGCTTGAAACCCTGGATGGCAAGGTCAGGTCACTTGACGTTGAAGATCTTTTGATTACAGACGATTCTGGACCCATTGGCATTGCGGGTGTAATGGGCGGTGCTTCCACTGAGGTTTCAAAAACGACAACCGCAGTTGTTTTGGAAGCCGCCGTCTTCGATCCAATTTCGATTGCGAGATCCTCGCGTCGACACAAGCTTCCATCCGAGGCATCTAAGCGCTTTGAGCGTGGTGTGGACCCTGAGCTGGCTCCCTATGCGGCAACCAGGGCAGCCCAGCTGCTCATAGAGCTTGCCGGTGGCAAGCTAAGTGGCCTCGGTGCAGAGGTGAACGCGGTAGTTGATTCCCCAGTAATCGAAATGGACATGCAGTTCCCCGGTAAGCATGTTGGCGTGAGCTACACGACTGAACAGATTGTCTCAAGCCTCGAGGCGATTGGGGCAGCGGTTCACCTCAAGGTCGATACCCTGAGCGCAAAGGTTCCCTCTTGGCGCCCTGACCTTCGCCA
>DATBNK010000043.1:0-3279 GCA_036554355.1 Aquiluna sp. | reverse complement strand
GTAGGCGTGCCCAATGTGTGGCGCATCGTTCACATAGAAGATGGGCGTTGTTACGTAAAAGGATTTGGACACCCCGATATCTTAGGGTTTGAGCGCTAGCGCGCGCTCGTAGATTGCACTTGATGACGCATTGTGCTGGCTTGCTAGCAGTTGAGCGGCCTTTTTTAGCCCCAGACCCTGGTCCTTCAAATCCAGCGCTTGCTTACCCAATTCGTCATAGTCCGGCTCTGATGCTTGCGCTCCGGAGATGACCAAAACCATCTCACCCTTGGGTTCGGTTTTTGCCCAGGCAATCAATTCTGAGAGCAAGCCCCTTTCGGTGTGTTCAAACTTTTTGGTCAATTCTCTAGAGACGCTGGCTGGGCGATCGCCCAGCACACTCAGTGCATCCTGAAGCGCATCCAGGATGCGATGCGGGGCCTCAAAGAAGATCATTGTCCGGGGATCTGACTTGATTGCTTCAAATACACCCTTGCGCTCGCCCTGCTTCCTTGGCAAAAACCCCTCGAAACAAAACCTGTCGGTTGCCAGCCCCGAAACCGCGAGCGCCGCCAACACAGCCGAGGGCCCTGGAACCACGCTGACATCGATATCGTTTGCAATGCACTCTCGCACCAACAAAAACCCCGGGTCCGAAACAGTCGGCATCCCAGCATCTGACACCACCACAACATCTTTGGTTCTGGCCAGATCCACCAACTGACTGAGCCGATCTGATTCATTGTGTTCGTGGAGGCTGTAGAGCCGGGCGTGGAGTTTGACCTCTAGGCGGGTGGCGAGCTTTTTGAGTTCTCTGGTGTCCTCGGCGGCAATGTGCTCGGCGGAACCGAAGAGCTCTCTAAGGCGCTTAGAGGCATCGCCTAGGTTCCCAATGGGTGTGGCCGCAAGTATCAACACGCTATGCAAACTAGCATCTAAGCGTGATTGCTCAGGCTGTGAACCTCGCTAGTGCGCTTACGCGCAACCGGTTCACCTACCCAATTGGGATTCTGGCACTGACCCTGCTTGGAGCAATCATTCGCTTTGGCAATCTTTCGAACCCGCAGATCCTGATGTTCGATGAGACCTACTACGTAAAAGATGCCTACACTCTCGGTCTTTTTGGCTCCGAGCGTGAGTGGGTGGATGACCCAAATCCAGCATTTGAAGCAGGTGATCTCTCCGGCTACCTAATGGAAGCCGCATATGTCGTCCACCCTCCAATCGGTAAGTGGATCATCTGGTTCGGCATGGAGCTCCTTGGCGCAGATAGCACCCTGGGTTGGCGTTTCTCGGTCGCAGTTTTAGGAACCCTAGCCATCCCGCTGGTGATAGCAATTGCATACCGACTAATCGGCAACAAGCTCTTTGCCCTGATGGCAGGGTTCTTGCTAGCAATTGAGGGTCTAGCAATTGTGATGTCCAGAACCGCGATTCTCGATGGCATCTTGATGTTCTTGGTGCTCTTGGGTTTCTACTTCGTGGTGAGAGACCTTGATTATTGGCGCTCTCGGATGAACCGCCTGCAATCAAATGCACTCGCCATTCGACCATGGCTAATCCCGGCGGCAATCTCTCTGGGGCTTGCCACCGGAGTGAAGTGGTCGGGGCTTTACTTCTTGGCCTTTTTTGGCCTCTACACCTTTGTCAGTGACCTGGTAATTCGCAAGCGATTGGGGCTGCCGCCGGTATTGGCAATTGGACAGGGGTTCGTGAACGCGATCACGCTCTTGGTGCCAGCTCTTGCCACCTACATCCTTGGCTGGCTTGGCTGGATTCTGGGTAGCGATGGCTGGGGTAGGCAGCCAGAGCGGGGCTGGTTGGCGCCGCTCTGGGAGTATCACCAAAACGCCTTCACCTTCCACACCGGTGTGAATTCCGACCACCCCTACGAGGCAAATGCCTTTTCCTGGCTAGTGATGGGCAAACCGGTCGCCTTCTACTTCGAGCGAGACGAGTCGGGAGAAACCTGCGATCTCTTGCCCGAGTGCAACGAGGCAATCACCGCCATCCCAAACCTTGCGATTTGGTATGCCGGACTGATTGCGATCATCTGGCTACTGGTTCGCCAGTTCAGAAAGGTTCGCCAGGCGGAACTTTTGATTCTCACCGGGTTTTTGGCAGGCTGGCTACCTTGGGTTTTGTATTTGGATCGCACCACCTTCATCTTCTATGCGGTGGTGCTATCGCCCTTCTACGCCATCGCAATTAGCTATGCCCTGCACCACTACTGGCGCGGTGGCGTGGTGAGAAACCAGCCCTGGCGAGCAAAACGCATCGTTTGGTTTTTGATTCTGGCGCTTGCACTGGCACTGTACTTTTTGAGCATTTGGATGGGCTTTGAGACCCCCTACTGGGTCTGGAGAATCCAAATGTGGTTCCCGTGGTGGATCTAGTTCTTTATCTCTTTGCGGGTTGCCCACAGCGACCAGGTAGTTGTCACGATCAGCGTTAGCAAAATCACTCCCAGGGATAGCCCGGTGGAGATCTCCGGAATCAGATCGAACTTCTCGCCGCCATTGATAAAAGCAAGCTCATTTTTGTGAAGGGCGTGGATCACAAGTTTTATGCCGATCCAACCAAGAATAAAACTCAGCCCAAAGCCCAAATAGCGAAGCCTTTCCATCAGACCCGAGAGCAAGAAGAACAGCTGTCGCAAACCTAAAAGCGCAAAGGCGTTGGCCGCAAACACGATGTAGGGCTCGTTGGTTAGGCCATAGACAGCTGGAATCGAATCCAAAGCAAACAACAGGTCGGTGAAACCGATTGCAATCATCACGAGCATCAGCGGGGTGAAAAGACGTTTGCCGTTTTCAATGATGGACAGCTTGGTTTCGTGATACTCGGAGGTTGAGGGCAGCCAGGTGCGAACCCAGCGCATAAAGGCGGCCTCCTCCTCCTCAGCAATTTGCTTGGGTTTGAGATCTTCAATGGTGTCCTTGATGAGCTTGATAGCGGTGAAGATCAAAAACGCACCGAAGAAGTAAAAAGCCCAGGAGAAGTTCTCAATAAATGCAGCACCCAAACCAATGAAGATGCCACGCATGATCAGAGCAATCACGATTCCAACCAAGAGTGCTTCGGACTGCAAGTGCCTTGGCACCTTGAACTGGGTGAAGATGATTAAAAAGACAAACAGGTTGTCCACCGAGAGTGCTTTTTCGGTTATGAACCCAGCCAGGTATTCACTCGAGTAGTCCCCAGGCCACATCCATGCGATGACAAAGGTGAACAGCAGAGCCGCGGTGATATAGATGATGCTCTGGATTGCAGACTCTTTGAAGGTCGGTTCATGCGGAT
>DATBNK010000026.1:0-1876 GCA_036554355.1 Aquiluna sp. | reverse complement strand
CCTGGTCTCGATTTTCTACCTTGATTATTTTCATGACACGCTTTTTAGCCAAGCCTCCAGGATTGATTCATACGGTTGCGCTGTAGCACCAGTCATTGCAGTCTGACAGGGCTGGTTGTTGGAAACATAGAGACCCTCAAGCAACTTGACCTCTTGCGCTTCTTGAGCGGTGGCGTGTGCTGTGAGCTCTGGTATCAGAAGGCCGCGATCTCCGGCAAAGCCGCAGCACTTCCAGTCGACAGGAATAATCACCTCGTGCGAGATGTGATCTGCAATCTGCCGCATGAATACGTTGCTGCCAGTCTTCTCACCACTGCAGGTTGGGTGCAGGATCAGGCGATCGTGCTTGTTTGTGACTGGAACCACTAGCAAGCGCTTGGCAACAAACTCAGTAAGCTCCAGGATCTGCCCAGAGTTTGTCTCTCCGAGGGTTTGGTGGCACGAGCTGCCGTCAATAATCAAGGTCTTGCCCTGATGCCCAGCCAAGATTTTTTGATTCTTCAACCCTTGTTTTTTGAAGGCTGCCGAAAGTCCCTTTGAGCTAAACGGGGTGCCGCAGCAGAACTCGGAGATTGACTCGGGGATCTCAACGGCGAGGCCCTGGTCTCTAGCTATGTTGAGAATCTGTTTGATTGCAGGATCTCCGAACATCTCATTCATGCAGGAGGGCAGATAGAGATATTCGTTTGATGAAGAAGTGGGAAGCTTTGCCCTTGAAAAACCCTTGGCTTGAACGTGCTCTCCCCATTGCGGGAAGGTGCCTTTGGGCAAAAGCTTTGCAACCAGTTTGGATGCACCGGTGGCCAACCTGGGCACCTTGGCAGCGAGCTTTAGACCAACACCCGCTACTTTTACGATGCTCCCCCAGTTCGCCTGAGCCAATAGGCCCAAGCGTCCGACCAAGCCATCGGCTCGCGTGGTGCGAAGCTCTTTGACAAAGGTTCCGGTGTTAATGCCAACCGGGCAATTCACAGCGCACATTCCATCTGTCGCACAGCTCTGGTCGGCCTGGTACAAAAGCTCTCTGGAGAGCTCCTTTTTGGCCTTGCCGCTCATCTCTCCCAGCTGCCGGTAAGCGACGATGCGCTCTCTTGGAGTGAGGGTCAATCCGGCACTCGGGCAGGATGATTCGCAATAACCACACTCGACACAAGAGTCCACCACGGCACTGACTGCCTTGGTGGACTTTAGGTTCTCTAAATAGTCCGTCTCCGAACTTGGGAAAATTACTCCTGGGTTCAAAATTCCAGCGGGATCAAAGACTCTTTTAATTTCCTGCATTATCGAATACAGGGTCTTGCCAAACTGAGCCTCAACAAATGGAGCCATTGCTCTGCCGGTGCCGTGCTCAGCCTTGAGGTTGCCGCCCAGCGCCAAAATGATGTCAACCATCTGGTCCGTGAAGTCCTTGAATGCTGCAACCCGCTCTTCATCCTCAAAGCGATCAGAGATCATGAAGTGGATGTTGCCGTCACGAACATGGCCAAATATCACCGGTTTGCCATAACCAAACTTTTGACAAAGCTCAGATAGCTGCATGCATGCGGTAGTGAGCTTCTCTGGTGGAACAGCAACGTCTTCCAAAAGTGCTGTCGTTCCCTTTGGCCTGGACTTGGCGACCACGGCGTAAAGGCCCTTGCGCATCGACCAGAGTTGATTGCGAGTCTTTGAATCTGTGACGGCAGCAAAAACCAGTTCTCTACTGAACTTATCCAAGAAGCTGGCAGTGCTGGTCGCGATCTCCTGGTCGTTATCTGCTTCGAACTCGACCAGCACTGCAGCGGAATCTGGACCAAGTCTTTCCACCACCTGATCAGGCAGCATTTTTTGCCCGTTGAGCGCTTCTAGGGAGGTGCGGTCCATCAGCTCAATTGCT
>DATBNK010000013.1:0-8416 GCA_036554355.1 Aquiluna sp. | reverse complement strand
AAACCCGTTTGGCACCAAGAGCTCGGCATCTTTTTAGCCGCCAACTACAAAGATGCCAACCAGGTGCTGCGAGATCGCAAGCTCGGCAGGGTCTTCAAACCCAAAGAGCCAAACGAGCTTTGGGACACCTTCAATTGGCTGCATGCCGATTCGATTCTCGACTCCGAACCTCCAAAACACACCAGGCTCCGCTCCTTGGTTATGAAGGCCTTCAATCCAAGAACCATCGCAGCACTCGAGCCTCAAATCGTGGCCATCACCAAGACGCTGCTCGCCCAAGCCGACGCCAAGCTGGAGAGTGAGGGAAGCTTTGATCTCATTGCCGACTTCGCCGAACCGTTGCCTGTGAGAGTCATTTCACACCTTTTAGGCTTCCCCGAATCCGAGGAGCACCTACTTCGCCCCTGGTCACAGGCGATAGTGAAGATGTATGAGGTGAGCCCAAGCGAGCAAGAGAAGCTCGAGGCACAAAAGGCCTCCAAGGAGTTCGCCGAATACGTCGAGAACCTCATGCTGGAAAGACAAGCAAACCCCGGAACCGATTTGATTTCGGAGTTGGCAGCGGTGGAGCAAGACGGTGAGAAGCTGAACGCTCATGAACTGATTGCAACCTGCGTGCTTCTCTTGAACGCCGGCCACGAGGCCAGTGTCAACGGCTTTGGCAATGGAATGGTTGCGACCATAAACAATCCTGCCCAGCTAGAAAAGCTAAGGGAGCATCCTTTCGATTTGGCCGAAACCGCGGTTGACGAATTCCTGCGCTTTGACTCCCCGCTGCACCTATTTGAGAGAACTGCAACCGAGGACACCGAGGTTGGCGGGGTGAAGATATCTAAGGGCAAGAAGATTGCAGCACTCTTGGGTTCTGCCAATCACGATGAGGAAGTCTTTGAAAGACCTAGCGAGCTTGACCTAGCTCGCTCCCCCAACCCCCACATCGGCTTTGGAGCGGGAATCCACTTCTGCATCGGAGCTCCCTTAGCCAGGTTAGAGATGTCAACCGCACTGCCGATGCTGATCGAGAAATACCCAAACCTGAGCTTGGCTCAAGAACCGGTTTTGAGACCAACCTTTGTTCTCAGGGGTTATGAGAGGGTGCTGGTTAGCGCCTAGCCCTCAGCTAGGACAATTACCTTGTCGCCCTCGACCAACTTGAACCTGCGCACCTTTTCTGGATTCAGCGCGACGCCATAAGCATTTTGCTGGGAAGACTCAAGCTCTGCTTTTCGATAGCCAATGGCCGTTTCACCGCGCTTGGCAGCGGCCTCAATCAGGACGTGCATATCAACCATCTCCCCCAGCTTCACATACCAACTGGCTGGGTGCAGGCTGATCTCGGAGCCCTCCGATGAGAATAGATAGCTAAAGACATCCGCAAGATCGCTGTTCTCAGCGATTTGCGACATCATCAAGCCGATCAACTGATCGCTAACGATGAAATCGTCCGCTTCCGCGCTCTCGGCCAGCTGACGGTTTCGATCATCCAGCATCTCGGTCACAATGTTGAAGCTCTTGCCGGATTTCTTGGCGATGGTCCTTAGCTGCAAGAGGGTTATTAGCGTGATTGCATCAGACTGCTCCGGGCTGAGCTCTCGATTTGCCAAAACGATGATGTGGTCGAAGTTTGCAACCTTCACCTTGTCCAAAGTTGCCCGAAGAGTTGGGTCTCCCGAGACAAATGTGAGCTTGAGATTGGCATAGTCCTTCAACTGCATCTTGTCGCCATCCGAGACCACCGTGACGCTGGAGCCCTTGGCAACGTATTGAGAGAGCTCGGAGAGGATCACCGGTAGGTTCTCGTTTTGACCAAGAATCAGGGCCTTTTCTGGCTTCGCTGGGGCAACCTTGCTGTTGGACATCGCGCCCTTGTCAAACCGGTAGGCAGCTGATGTGCGAATCAGGCTGTCATCCGGAGCTATCACGATGAGCTGGTCTTCGTCCTTGACCTTCATCGTTCGAGCGGGGTTCAGAGAAACTTCACCATCCCTCAAGACACCGATAAGGGTTGAGTTTGAGAATTCATGTTGAGCCTGCAGATATGTCTTACCAACCAGTTGACGCTGCTTGGTGAAGTAGATTTCATCGCCATCGAAATCCAGTAAGTCCAAAAATATCTGACTCAAGCCAGACTGCCTGGAGGTCTGAACCATGATGCGACTCATGACATCACCGGCCAATATCCAACTCACCTCTGAATCGGAAATCAGTTTGGCTCGCTCTAGATTCTCTAGGGTCTGCAGCTCCGCGACGATGTGGTAATTCTCTTTTGAGCGGTTTGGATTGTTCACCAAAGCCAGGGCGGTCTTCATGGTTACCAGATCAGCGTTCTCGGCTTCATCAGCCGCCAGGATCACAATGGCTCGGGCTGTGCCATGGCTTGCTATCTCTAAGTCTGCAAGCGACATTGGGTCCCCGGATCTGACAACAACCCTCGTCTTGCCGATTTTCCCGACCTGCTCTTTGATGGCGTCTTCCATGTCGACCTTGTCACCCGGAGCGAGGATGACGATGCTGGACTTTTTTCTTGAGAGGTTTGCAAGTGAGATCTCTCTCACCACTGAAAAGACTCGAGAGTTCCAGCCCAGAATTAGGGTGTGATCGGTTTCGATAACTCGGCTTCGGCCCTTGCGCAATTGGGCAATCTTGTCGTCAAAAGCCCCGGAGACGATACCGATTAAGCCAGCTAGGAACACCAGCCCACCAAAGGTCGTAATCAGCATGATTGCCCGGTAGGCAATACCCTCAGCCCCAACGACAGTTCCGGGATCAAGAGCATGCATCAGGCTGAACCAGATCATCTCGCCGATGCTCTCACCCTCAACCGGATAAGAGGAGAACAGCATTACTAAAGCTGTCATAACTAGCACAAAGACAACCGTGACCAGAGCTAGGAGCGCGATCAAAGACCAAAGCCCCTTAGACATCAGATTGTCAAACCGATAGCGAACAGCATCTAGAAACGAGCGCAAGAATAACCCCTTAGTGAAACTGAATTCTTAGCCTAGAGGCTCAAGAGGTTCTAGCCCTTGGTTGATCCAAGGGTGAGGCCAGAAACAAACTGTTTTCTCAAGACGAAGAACACTATGAGTGTTGGAAGAGCGGCAATCATGGCACCCGCGGCAAGCAGGTTGTAGTCGGTGACAAACTCTCCCTGCAACCTTCCGAGCGCGGAAGTAATCGGCCGTTTATTATCCGTCGCCATCAACACCAGCGCCCAGAAGAAGTCGTTATAGATCCAGGTAGTCATCAATACACCAAGTGCCGCAAGTGGTGGTCGGAGTAGCGGCAGGATGATGTTGAAGTAGTGCCGGAACACCGAGGCTCCATCCACCATCGCTGACTCCGAGATCTCCTTTGGAATGGTCTTCATGTAGGAAGAGAGCACGAAGGTAGCAAAGCCCATCTGGAAGGCAACGTGAATCAAAATCACACCAAATGGTGAGTCATACAAGAACCTGCGGTCACCCACCAGATCACCAATTGCCAGATACATCTTGAATACCGGGATAAACACCAGCTGCGGTGGCAGCAGGTTGCCGGCTGTGAAGAGCAGCAGCATGGCAACGTTGAACTTGAAGGAATACCTGGTCACCACAAAAGCAATCAGTGATCCAAACAGCAAGATCAGGAACACCGCTGGCAGCGTAATTAGAACCGAGTTGGTGAAGTAGATCGGCAGCTGCATTCGATCGATTGCGTCGCCATAGTTGAATAGACCAAGCTCCTGCGGTGGTGAAAATACGCCGCCGGCACGGATCTCCTTGTATGGCCTGAGAGAAGACCAGAGTGTCCAGGCGATTGGGAACAGCCACACAAGTGCAAAGAAGCCAATGAAAAGCGAAATGATGCGGTCTTTAATTTGCTGAGCGTGCAACTTCTTTTTGCGGCTCTGCTTCTCTTGCTGCGCTTCAAGGTTAACGCTGGTCACTTTGCGTCCTCCTTAAATTGCTGGTTCAGATAAGCAATGATCGGCACGATCGAGAGTAAGAACAAAATCACGGCGTAGGCGGCACCCTTCATAGAGGCACCCTCACCGGCAATGTTGTTGAACACCAAGACACCAAGGATCGGCAGACCGCCGGACGAGCCGTAGATGATGTACACCAGGTCGAATGCCCTCAGGGACTCGATGATGGTAATCACCATCACAATGATGTTCACAGGTCGCATTGCTGGGAAGACCACCTTGCGGAAGGTCTGCCACTCGGTGGCACCGTCGATGGTTGCAGCCTCTCTGAGGGCAGCATCGACAGCCTTGAGGCCAGCTAAGTACAAAAGCATGATGTAGCCGATGTGACGCCAGGAGGCCATCACCATAATGACCCAGACGTTGTAGCGATCATCGCCAAAGAACGAAATGGCATTGACTATGTCTCGGCCTAAAAGACCATTTACGAAGCCGTCTGGACGAAGTAGGAAGTTCCAGATAATTCCGGTAACGGCCAAGGAGAGCACGACCGGCAGGTAGAAAGCTGATTGGTAAAACTTGTGGCCGCGAATCTCGCGGTCAATTTGATACGCGAGCAAAATTCCCAGCGGCGTTGCTATTACGAAGAACCAGCCCAACCAGATCGCATTGACTCGGAGGGCGTCCCAAAAAATAGGGGTGTTGAAAAAGATGTTTTCGTAGTTTGCCAATCCGGCCCAGACGATGTCTTCGGGATTGATTCCGGTCCAGTAGGTGAATGACAGGAGGATGGTCGCAAAAGCTGGGAACCACACCAGACCTACGTGCAAAATTGTTGGGATTCCAATAAAGAATCCGAGGGTGACCTTGTCGCCACGAGAGAAGAAACGGCGGCGCTTCTGGGGTGCAATCACCCGCGGCGGCGCCGCCGCTTCAACTTGACTCATTTGCTCTAATTACTTACTTCTTACTAACCCAGCCTTACAGCGGAGGTAGCGCGTCCCACTGTGACTGCAGTGACTCAAGGATCGAGTCGGTGCTCGATGGGTCCCTGAACCAGCTCTGCAGTGCTGGGCCAATAACTGGTCCAGCAAAGTCGGGGCGGGTGTCGCGGTCTAGGAACTGGGTGATGTACTTAGCCTCTCCCATGACAGCAAGCTGCTGCTGCTGGAATGGGTCGTAAGCACTGGTGTCCTGCAGGCTGTTAGCGCTGGTGTAAGGAATACCAACGTCGATGATTGCCTGGACGCCCTCGATGTCGCCAGCGAAGCGCATGAAGTCCTTGCCGCCATCTGGGTTTGCGCCGTTTGCAGCAACACACAGACCATCGATAGGAGCGTCAATAGTGTCGCGAGCGTGGTCTGGGTTGATCTCTGGGAACGGAATGATCCACAGGTCGTCGTAGTCTTCCTGGCTCTGCTCTAGGAAGTTAGCTCCGAACCAGGAACCGTTCATGAAGAATCCGGCCTGCCTCTGCAATAGCAACTGCATTGCGCCGTCCCACTCGAGGTCTAGAACGTTAGCGTTCTGGTAAGGAAGCAGCATCTCCCAGTGACGGAAAACTTCCTTGACTCGATCGTCGGTCCACTTCTCGCGGCCAGCTAGTAGGTCAACGTGGAACTGGTAACCGTTGATACGTGCGTTGAGCATGTCGAAGGTTCCCATGGCTTCCCAGCCACCCTTGTCAGCTGCGGCAAGACCGATTAGGCCCTGGCCCTGCAGCTCTTCAAGAGCGCCCATGAAGTCATCCCAGTTGTAAACATCATCTGGGTTCAGGCCGATTTCCTCCATCATGGACTTGCGGAAGTGCAAGCCCCATGGATACCAGCTCTGAGGGATGAAGTACTGCTTGCCGTCTAGACCGGTTGAAGCGATCTTGTAGGCGTCGGTGTACTGGTCACCAATCTCGTCCCAAACATCTGAGATGTCTGTTAGCAGACCCTGCTCAGCAAAGAACTGCATACGGAAACCAGCCATCCACTGGAAAGCGTCGTCTGGGGTTCCCTGCAGGTACTGCGAAAGGTTGTTTTGGAAAGCGTTTGATTCTGTGAAGTTACCTGTGACCTCGTTGCCGGTCTTCGCGGTGTAGGCCTCCATGAGTGCCTCTGCCTGGCGAACCGGTGACTCGTCAACTGTTCTGACACCGAATGTCAATGGACCGACGCCCGATGAGCAGCCAGCCAGCATTGTTGCACCGGCGATACCTAGGCCACCAGCAGCCGCACCCTTTAGTACAAGGCGACGGTCAACTTCGTGACCTGCAATTTTGTTCAACATTGAACCTCCTATATGGACTCTTAGGAAAAACAATAGACCCGCTAAACGGGTGAATAGGTCTCATTTCATAACAAAATAATCACAAACGAACAATTCTGAACATCTGCGAACATTTACGAAATTTACAGTCGCAGCAAAATGAGCTGAGAATTAGGCCCAGACATCCTCAGAGACCAGCATTTCATTGACCATTGGCACAACCTTTGTGGCATAGAGCTCGATGGACTTCATGAGCTTGGAGTGCGGCATTGGACCGTTCGCATACTTAAAGTCGAACCTGGTTACACCAACGCTCCTAATGGCGTGAACAATCTGCCTTGCGACCTTTTCAGGCGATCCCACATACATCGACCCACCCTGAACCTCAGAGATAAATGACATCTTGGTGGTTGGTCCCCAACCACGTTCCCTGCCAATACGCCCAAACATCTGCTCGTAGTGTGGCCATTGCTCTTCAATGGCTTGCTCATCGGTGTCAGAGATATGGCCGGGTGAGTGAATCGACACGGGCAGCTGAGGCTGCCCGAGCTTCTCTAGCGACTCTGCATATAGACGTCTGAATGGTGCAAATCTTGCCGGGTCGCCACCAATGATCGCTAGCGCCATTGGAATGCCCAACCTTGCAGCACGAATCACGGACTCTGGAGAACCGCCCACACCCACGCGCAGTGGAATCGCACCGCCCTCGGTCTTTGGGTAAACCTCTTGATTCACCAAAGGTGCTCGCATCGAACCTGACCAGGTCACAGGCTGCTCCTTTAGCAGCTCAACCAAGAGCTCGAGCTTTTCCTCGAAAAGCTCGCCGTAGTTTTGAAGTTCATAACCAAACAGCGGGAAAGACTCAATAAAGGATCCCCTACCCGCAGTGATCTGAGCGCGACCATTGGAGAGGCCATCCAGAGTTGCAAAGGCTTGGTAAACCCGAACCGGATCCTCAGAGGATAAAACCGTCACGCCGGAACCGAGTCGGATGTTCTTTGTGACAGAAGCAATAGCTGCAAGCACGGTATCGGGGGAAGACACTGCAAAGTCATCACGGTGATGCTCACCGATGCTGAAGTGAGAGAGACCTAGCTCATCAGCTAGCTTTGCCTGCTCAACCACATCGCGCAAAACCTGCCCGGCAGATTTAGGGTTGCCGTTGTCATCAAGTGACATATCCCCAAAGGTGTCTAGTCCAAACTCAATCTCAGTCATGGCTAACAGTCTAGGGGGTCTAGACAAAAATGCAAGCCAAGATTTAGAAAGTGAAGCTGAGGATTGAACCCCCCTTGTCCCCGGGAGCAATCGACCAACCTTGGCTCAGTTCATCAAACAGCTTTGTCCCTATTCCCGGGCTTCCTCCTCTGGGGCCTGTCCCATCGTCGACAACCTGCAAACGAAGCTGGCCAGCTTCAGACGAGAACTCTATGTTGATGTTGGTTGCTAGCCCGTGACGATAAGCATTTGATATCGCTTCCTCTAGTAATGGATAGACCTCTGCCAGTTGAGCCCGCGAGACCAAATGCTGACCACTGGATTCAAGGGTCAAAAAGCCCCGCCAGTGCCTAGCGAGATCAGCTATCGGATCTGAAGATTCTTCTTTCGTGGCGAGCGGATTAGAAAGTAGGGCGATGATCTCGTCGAGCTCTTTCAAAGCAAGTGCTTTCTTGGCGACCTCTCCGAGGTTTCCCTGCAAGCTCAGGCTCATGAGCCGTGACTGAACTTGCCCATGAAGAAGTAGGCCAAGTTTTGCACGCTCAATTTGACCACTTGCCTGCCGATTGTTGGCTTCAACGGTTTCCAGCTCGAAGTCCGTTTTTGCCTCCGAGCGAAGCTTGAAAAGCTCCCTCACGACAATAAAAACCAGGCCAGACTGACCAAGCCAAATCACAAGGGCAACCCCGATGAACCAGAAGTTTGGGCCCAGTGGCGGATAAATGAGCCATGCGACCGCGTAGGCAAACAGCGTGGCACCTGAAATCAAGAATGTCGTTGAGGCCAAGGAGCTAATCCTCAGACGACGCAATAGCCAACTAAACCCCGAAAGGGCTAAAAGCAGCAAGAGCGAAGTGGTGAAGGAGTAGGCCGCTCCGAACTGCAGCCCTAGAACCTCAATGTTCCTTGGGAGAGTCAAAAGGTTTAGCCCGACCAAAAAACCAATTGGGGGGCCATCTTTAGACCCTGTTCGCAACAGCTCACGCCAACCGACTTTTGGGAAGGAGTTCTCAATTTCTTCAAACAGTCGGTGCG
>DATBNK010000040.1:0-5396 GCA_036554355.1 Aquiluna sp. | reverse complement strand
GATGCCTTGGCGCAGCGTCTACCAAAACATCAAACTGCCATTCGAACTAGCACGGGTCGACGCAGACGATTCTTTGATTCAAGATCTGATTGAACTGGTTGGCCTCAAGGGCTTCGAGGGCGCGAAGCCCGCTCAGCTCTCTGGAGGCATGAGACAGCGAGTCTCGATTGCCAGGGCACTTGTTGTTCAACCAAGTGTGCCCTTGCTGGATGAGCCCTTTGGTGCACTCGATGACATGACCAGGCAGCGTTTGAACTTAGAGCTTTTGCGAATCTGGACCGAGAAACCAGCCACCACCTTGATGGTTACCCACGGCATTTCGGAAGCGATTTTCCTCTCCGACCAGGTTGCGGTGATGAGCCCCAGGCCGGGGCGAATCAAAGAGGTTATTGACGTGAATCTCCCTAGGCCAAGAACTCCCGAAATGATGCGCACTCCCGAATTCCACGCCCTGCACGACCACGCCTCAGATCTGCTATTTGGCTCCGGCGCATTGCACTCAGATGACTAGCACCGTCACTAAAAAGGCTCGGGGTCGACTGACCTCGCTGGCTGGAATTGCCGCGACGATTGGTGTGTGGTGGCTTCTAGCCGCAACGGTCTTCGCATCGGTTGGGGCAAGGCCAGATGGCTCCGGAGGAGCCATCCCCACTCCCCCGGCTGTAATCGAACAGCTGATTGAAGATGGCCTTAGCTTCTATATTCGAAACGGCAGCATCACCCTATTGGAGGCTGCCCTTGGTTTTCTATGGGGAAACTCAATAGCTCTGGTGCTGGCCGCAATCGCTCTTACTGTTCCAAAGCTCGATTCACTTGCCTCGCAGATGGCAATCATCACCTACCTGATTCCGATTGTTGCAATCGGTCCAATCGTGCGACTGATTGTTGGAGCGCCGGGCCCAGGTGAACCGGCAGGGGCTGCTGTGGTGCTTGCTGCAATGAGCGTTTTGTTCACTACCTATATCGGAGCCGTGACTGGTGTGAAGTCAACCGACAAGAGGATCCTCGATGTGGTTTCCGCCTATGGCGGCAGCACGCTTGATCGGCTGTTCAAGGTTCAACTACTCTCTGCGCTGCCATCTGTCTTCGCAGCTTTCAAGATTGCGGCACCAGCCGCATTCTTGGGTGCGATCCTTGGTGAGTATGTCGGTGGCACCGACGTGGGCTTTGGTCCTGCAATGGTGAATGCCCAGCAGTCCTTGGAGGTTGCCAGGGTTTGGGGTGTGGCTTTGGTCTCAGGACTCTTGGCAGGAACCGGCTACTGGATCTTTGGCGTCATTGGCAGGCTTCTCACCCCCTGGGCTAACGATCAGGTGGTGAAATGAACTTCAAACTAGAAGACACCGAAGATCGCTCGCTGATTGCCCTTCGAACCAAGGTCAAGCGCGATGCCGCCAAGCAAACACTGAAGATTGTCTCGACCTCGATAGCCAACACTGCCGTCGCGCTTGTGGTGGTTTTGGGACTTTGGATGTTTGGGCTTTGGGCCTTTAATGTCACACCATTTATTGGCAAAGGCCCGGTTGATGTCTTCAACTACCTGTTTCTGACTGAGAATGCCGCCGAGCACCAAGAGCTCGTGATGGTTGCGCTTGGTCAGACGATGTATGACGCAGCTATTGGATTTTCGTTTGGGCTTTTGTTTGCGCTTGTGATTTCAATTCTGTTCACCCTCTCAAGATCGATCGAGCAGGCGCTTATGCCAATTGCAATGCTGCTGAGAAGTGTGCCGCTGATTGCAATGGCTCCAATTTTGATTTTGATCTTTGGTCGTGAGCAGGTGACCGTTGCGGTGATGGGTGCGATTGTGGTGCTGTTTCCAGCCCTTGTGAACATTGTGTTTGGCCTGCGCAGCGCTTCACCATCAATGCTCGATGTTGCAACCGTCTATGGCGCAAACAAGCTGGCAGCGCTTAGGTATGTAGCGCTGCCCTCCTCGCTGCCCTCGTTCTTTGCAGCGGTCAAAATCTCTGTCCCAGGAGCCATTACCGGAGCGCTGCTGGTGGAGTGGCTAGCGACCGGCCAGGGCATTGGCTATGCCATCATCTCGGCGGTTGGAAGAGCAAAGGCAAATGAGGTCTGGGCCTACGTCGTCGTAATTACGCTGGTGTCGATTCTCTTGTATAACATCGTCGGCCTAATAGAGAACTATGTGCTCAAGCGCTTTTCACCCCAGCAGTGGAAAGAGCGCTAGAAAACCCTGCAACAATAGTGATCTCTAATTTTTAGGAGCAAAGATGCGTCCAGAATCACAAATCGACAAGCTAGCAAACGAGCTAGTAAAGACCCTTGCAAAGAACTACCCCTCGTTTGCAACCTCTATTGGATTCCCAGGTGGCGAGCGCGAGTTGGACGATCACTCCCCCGAGGCGCTCGAGCGCGACTACCAGTTGGCAAAACAGACCGTAGCCAAACTAAAGACGCTGCCGGTTGAAGACGTTGTCGATGAGGTGACACTAGATGCGATGCTGCAGTCACTGAGTTCAGAGATTGCCATTCACGAATCAGGAATGGTTTATAGAAACCTGAATAACATTGCCTCCCCTGCCCAAGGGGTCAGGGACACCTTTGATCTAACCCCAACCGACACCGTGGAGAACTGGGTGGATATCTCCCACCGGCTTCGCAAGGTTGCAGCATCACTAGAGGGCTACCAAAGAACACTAGACATCGGGTTTGAATCTGGCGATGCACCGGCGAAGCGCCAAGTTGAAGTTGTCATCGAGCAAATCAAGCAGATCGTGGATGGCAAATTCTTTGAGAGCTTCGTCGAGAGCGCAAAGCCTGAGCTCTCTCAAGAGCTGAAGACCGACTTGATGGCAGCTGCCAAAGAGGCCAGCGCTGGTTACCAATCGTTTTCCGATTACCTAACCAGGATGCTTCCAAAGGCAAACCCTGAGGATGCAATCGGGCGTGAGCGCTACGCAATCTTGTCGGAGCGCTTCTTGGGAGCCAAGGTCGATCTTGATGAGACCTACCAGTGGGGCATTGAAGAACTAGCCAGAGTGATTGCCGAGCAGGAGGCCGTTGCAAACGAGATCCTTCCTGGAGCCACTATCAAAGAGGCAATCGAGCACCTCGATAAAGACCCAAAGAACAAACTGCACTCCACCGATGAACTCAAGGCGTGGATGCAGGAACTGAGCGACCAGGCAATCGAAGATCTTGGCAAGACCCACTTCGACATTGCCGATCCAATTAGAAACCTCGAGTGCATGATCGCACCGACTCAGTCCGGAGTCATCTACTACACCGGGCCGTCGGATGACTTTTCAAGACCGGGCAGAATGTGGTGGTCGGTGCCAGAGGGAGTCACAGAGTTTGACACCTGGCGGGAGACCACCACCGTCTATCACGAGGGTGTCCCAGGTCACCACCTGCAGGTCGCGCAAGCCACCTATGTTCGCGACACATTGAATGATTGGCGCAGGCTTGCCTCCTGGACCTCTGGTCACGGCGAGGGCTGGGCGCTCTATGCCGAGCGATTGATGGACGAACTCGGTTATCTCAAGACCCCTGCAGATCGCCTCGGCATGCTGGATGCCCAGCGCATGCGCGCTGCTCGCGTGGTGCTAGATCTCGGTGTCCACCTCGGAAAGCCAAAGCTTGACGGTACTGGCAAGTGGGATTTTGACTACGCGCTGAACTTCATGCTGGAAAACGTGAACATGCCGCCAGAGTTTGTGAAGTTCGAGGTAACCAGGTATTTCGGTTGGCCAGGCCAAGCCCCCTCCTACAAGATCGGTCAGCGAATCTGGGAGCAGATTCGCGATGACTACAGGGCCAAAAAGGGTGCTTCATTCAACATGAAGGAATTCCACACCACCGCCCTAAATCTCGGAGGTCTTGGTCTTGACACCCTGAAGCGAGTGATGGCCAAGGCGTAGCCAGCCAAGATTCGCTACTGTTGACCCCATGTCAAAGGTCTTATCTTCCCTTCCCGTTGGTCAAAAAGTAGGAATCGCCTTCTCAGGTGGTTTAGACACCTCGGTAGCCGTTGCCTGGATGCGTGAAAAGGGAGCAATCCCCTATGCCTACACCGCAGACCTTGGACAACACGATGAAGATAACATTGCGGGAATCCCAGACCGCGCCTCAGAATACGGCGCCGAGGCTGGAAGGCTCGTTGACTGCAAGAGCTATCTGGCCGAAGAGGGTCTAGTTGCAATTGCCTGTGGAGCTTTCCACATTAGAACCGGTGGCAAGGTCTATTTCAACACCACTCCCCTGGGCAGGGTCGTAACCGGAACGCTTCTGGTTCGCGCAATGCGCGAGGACGGAGTCGAGATCTGGGGCGATGGCAGCACCTACAAGGGCAACGACATCGAGCGCTTTTATCGCTATGGCCTATTGGCAAACCCAAACCTCAAGATTTATAAGCCCTGGCTCGACAGTGATTTTGTCGCCGAGCTTGGCGGTCGCGACGAGATGAGCCAGTGGCTCACCGAGAGAAATCTTCCATATCGCGCTAGCCAGGAAAAGGCTTACTCGACAGATGCCAACATGCTTGGTGCCACTCACGAGGCAAAGAGCCTGGAGTTCCTGGACACCTCCTATGAAATCGTGAACCCGATCATGGGCGTGAAGTTCTGGGATGAGAGCGTGAAAATCGACCCAGAAGAGATCACCATCGAGTTCAGCCAGGGTCGCCCCGTCAAGATCAACGGCGAGGAGCTGGACGCGGTTGGCATTATTCAAAAGGCCAACGAGATTGGCGGTCGCCACGGTCTTGGCATGAGCGATCAGATTGAGAACCGCATCATCGAAGCCAAGAGCCGCGGCATATACGAAGCACCCGGCATGGCGCTATTGCACATTGCCTACGAAAGACTTTTAAGCGCCATCCACAACGAGGACACCATCGCCGCCTATCACAACGAGGGTAGGCGCATGGGAAGACTTCTATATGAAGGCCGCTGGCTAGACCCGCAGACCCTAATGCTGCGTGAATCACTAATGAGGTGGGTGGCAGCTGCCGTAACCGGAAGTGTGACCCTGAAGCTTCGTCGTGGCGATGACTACACAATCTTGGACACCAAGGGCGAGAACTTTAGCTACCACCCCGAGAAGCTCTCTATGGAACGCAATCAGGACGAAGCCTTTGGCCCAGATGACCGCATCGGGCAGTTGACCATGCGCAACCTTGATATTCAGGACACTCGCCAGAAGCTCGACATGTATCGCAAACAGGGTCAAATTGATGGCGGTCAGTTCGAACTCACCTGAGACAGGTTGCGCCTAAATCAAGACCAACCGATTTAGTGCGAGAATGCTGGCGTGACGAAGACGCGCTTAGAACACGATCTCATTGGCGACATGGAAGTTCCAAAGGAGGCCCTCTGGGGTGTCCACACCGCAAGAGCGGTTGAGAACTTCCCAATCACAGGAGTGGCCAT
>DATBNK010000072.1:0-2627 GCA_036554355.1 Aquiluna sp. | reverse complement strand
TGTGTTGCTTCGTGGCGTCAACGAGCTTGGCACAGGCACGATCAAGGGCAACATCGCCAGTCTGGCAATCAAGAACGACATCGCAGTGTTTTCTGCCCACACCAACGCTGACAAGTCAGAGATCGGCACTGGACAGGCGTTGGCTAGGGCTATGGATGTGAGAATCACCGGTGCGCTAGATGCCGCTAGTGGTCACGGTTTTGTGGCAGAACTAAACGAGCCGGAAAGCTTAATTTCATTGAGCACCCGCTTGGCAAAGATTTTGCCAAGCGTTGCTGCCGGACTAAAGGTTGCCGGTAACCCGGAGCAGCTGATTCGAACTATCGCAGTCGCGCCTGGAGCGGGGGACAGCTTCATGGCAAACGCTTTGGCGGCGAATGTAGATCTTTTTGTCACATCGGATCTTCGTCATCACCCAGCCCAGGACTACATCGAGTCCAATCAGATCGGAAAACAATTGGCCCTTATGGACATTAGCCACTGGGCTGCGGAGTCATTGTGGCTTCCACTTGCACAGGCTGAGCTAACAAAGCGACACCCAGAAGTTGACTTTGTTCTGAGTGAACTTAGGACAGACCCTTGGGATTTTGCGGTGATGCAGTGAAGGTAGCAAGCGCGCAACTCGAATCCCTTGTCGAGCTATTTGAAAAGCAGACCCAGCTCAAGAAGATAAAGGCTGAGCATCAGGTTCTAGCAACCGGATCACACCTGATTCAGAAGCAGGAAGAGATTCTGGCGGTGGCTCAGGAAGTCGTAGCTCAGCGTTCCAAGGTCGAGGAAATCGAACGGGAGACCAAGCGGGTTGCCGGCGATCTAGAACTGGTCGAAAAGCGAATTGAAAAGGATCGAGCGCTGGTGAACCAATCCACCAACCCCAAAGATATTCAGGGCATACAGCACGAGATGGACACCTTGGCAAAGCGCAAGGACGAACTAGAAACCATCGAGCTTGAAATGATGGAATCGATCGACGATGAAACTTCCAAGTTAGAGCAGCTTTTAGAGCACAAGCGCGTCCTAGAGGCAGATCTGGATGCCGCAAGAGTTTCAACCAAGTCTGATTTGGCTTCTCTCGAGGGCGCCATCTTGGAACTGGAGAATCAAATCGGCAAGCTCCGAGCTAGTGCCCCGGAAGACGTCCTCGCAATCTACGATCAGCGAGCACTCAGGGGTGTTCCGATTGGCAAGCTAATGAAATCAACGTGTGGGGCTTGCAATATGAGCCTGACCTCAACCGCGCTGAATGACCTGCACAAGGTCCCAAGCGATGAGCTTGCACGCTGCCCAGAATGCACTGCGATACTGGTTCGATAATGATTTACATCTACTGCGATGGAGCCTCCAGGGGCAACCCTGGGCCAGCCTCCTACGGAGTGAGCATCGTTGATGCTCAGGGTGAGGTAATCGCTGAGTTTGGTGAAAAACTCGGCATTCGAACCAACAACTACGCCGAGTATCAGGGCGTTATTGCAGCTCTTCGCTACCTATCCGGAACTGAACATCGGGAGATCACAGTCCGGATGGACTCCAAGTTGGTGATTGAGCAGTTAGCTGGACGCTGGAAGGTCAAATCTCCCGACATGCGTGAACTGGTTGCGGAGGCCAGCAGACTCCTTGGTCCCTTCAATGCCAAGCTCGAATGGATCCCAAGGGAAGATAACTCCAGGGCTGATGAGCTCGCCAACCTCGCACTCGATGGCGAGGTCGAGGAGTTTGCACCGGCGCAAATAGAGCTTTCCGGAATCCAGCCCAGAAGCATTCGTGCACCACGCCAAACAAAAGAGCCAGTAACTCTGGTGTTGGTTCGCCACGGTCACACCCAGATGACCGAGAAGGACTTGATTGCCGGGGGAGATGGCTCCGATCCCGAACTTAGCGAATTGGGAAGCTTAGACGCTCAGGCCGCGGCGGAGGCTATCCCCAAACTGCTTGAGTACTTCAAACTTCCCAAGGCATCAACAATCATTCATTCGCCAATGACCCGAACTTCTCAAACCGCCCAGACAATCGGGTTGAAACTTGGTATCGCATTAGAACCAGATGAGAGATTGCGTGAGATTGGTTTTGGCAGCTGGAACGGTCAGGAGATGACCACCATCGCTGCTGAGCATCCAGACCTGGTCAGAAAATGGCAGGGTTCGATGAGCGTGAGTCCCGAGGGCGGTGAATCTATTGACGATCTCGTGACCAGGATTAGGCCGCTCATTGCTGAGGTCTCAGAGCAGCACTCGGGAAAGACAGTGGTGCTCGTTTCACACATGATGCCGGTTAGAACAATCACGGCTCTCAGTGCACCGGGGGCTCCGGACATGTTCTGGAGCACAAATTTCTCTCCAGGCTCGGTGAGCATCGTGCGTTTCTATGGCACTGGCTTTGCCGAGCAGTTCGTTATCAACTCTTGCCAACACCTAATTTCTGACTAGGCTCATTGGCTGGAAGGGTCGGCCAGACGGTCGCGGCATTGCCGAGGAACGTCCGGGCTCCGCAGAGCACGGTGGTGGGTAACACCCACCCAGGGAAACCTGAGAGAACAGTGCAACAGAAAGCAAACCGCCCGCAAGGGTAAGGGTGAAACGGTGGTGTAAGAGACCACCAGCAGGCTGGGTGACCAGCCTGGCTAGGTAAAC
>DATBNK010000067.1:0-4813 GCA_036554355.1 Aquiluna sp. | reverse complement strand
TAACCTCGGGACCGGCATGGGTGTAGATGGTGGCATCTGCCTCTCTGGCCAGGGTTGCGCCCTGGGTGTTGCAGATTGCCAAAACCTTTGCTCCGCGCTCCTTGGCATACCTGGTTGCCATCAGAGTGTCCATCGTTTCGCCGGACTGGCTGATCGCAATGATCAGGGTGTTTTCGGTAATTATTGGATCGCGATAGCGAAACTCGTGAGCGAGCTCAACGCTAACCGGAAGCTTTGCCCACTTCTCGATTGCATACTTTGCCACTTCACCTGCATAGGCAGCAGTGCCGCAGGCAACAATGGTGATGCGATCAACCTGGCTTAGAGCATCGATGCCGGCAAACTCCGAGAGTTTCACAGAACCATCGGATGCCAGTCTGCCCATGAGGGTGTCGCCGACAGCCTGAGGCTGATCGGCGATTTCCTTGGCCATAAATGATGGCCAGCCACCCTTGGATGCGGCACTGGCATCCCAGTCAACCTTGAACTCACTGAGCTCTACTGGGTCGCCATCAAAGCTTGTGACGTGGACGGAGTTTTGCCTAAGTTCAACAATCTGGTCCTGCCCCACAGAGACAGCACGCTTGGTGTGAGCAACGAACGCAGCGACATCGGAACCCAGGAAGTTCTCGTTTTCTCCAAGACCGATTACCAGCGGAGAGTTTCTTCGGGCAGCCAAAACCAGGTCTGGGTGATCTTCATGAATGCAGAGCAGCGTAAAGGCTCCCTCGAGTCTTTTCACCACCGAACGGAAAGCCGCGCTCAGGTCGTTGCTCTTGAGATACTCGCCGGCCACCAAGTGCGCGGCGACCTCGCTATCGGTCTCTGATTGGAACTTGACTCCCTGAGAGATTAGCTCTGCCTTGAGTTCAGCAAAGTTTTCGATAATGCCGTTGTGGATCAGGGATAGCTTTAGGTGTTCACCACCTAGGTGAGGGTGGGCATTGCCATCGGTTGGAGCTCCGTGGGTGGCCCAGCGGGTGTGGCCAATGCCGATGTGTGCGTCTTTGATTGGGGCTTGGTCAAGATCGTCAACCAACACGGATAACTTGCCCGCGCGCTTTCTGGTTTGAAGACCAGCTTCACTATCAATTACCGAAATGCCCGCAGAGTCATAGCCTCGATATTCCAGGCGTTTTAGACCGCCGAGCAAAACCTCAAGGGTAGACCCTGGACCTACATAGCCCACGATTCCACACATGGCGACTAATCTACGCCAGAATAGTCTCTCGTGACTGCAAGCCAAGGCGCTCAAGGCCTCTCTCCCTTCGTTGAGATAAGTAGGGAAGACTGGGCCGAGCTTGGAATGACCACCTCTCCCCCGCTGAGTGAGGAAGAGGTTGAGAACCTAAGAGGCCTGGGAGACTTCCTGGATCTCAAGGAGGTCACCGACGTCTACCTTCCGGTAAGCCAACTGCTTTCGCTATATGCCACTAACGTTCAGGGGCTACACGAGTCCACCTCAGAGTTCTTTGGCTCCAGGCACGCCAAGACGCCCTTCATCATTGGTGTTGCAGGATCGGTGGCGGTTGGTAAATCAACAATCTCGAGGCTGCTAAAGCTGTTGATGAAGCGCTGGGCAGGCATTCCAAATGTTGAACTGATTACCACCGATGGTTTCCTGTATTCAAACGCCGAGTTGGAGCGCCGCGGTCTGATGTCTCGCAAGGGTTTTCCCGAAAGCTACGACCGCAAGGCGCTTTTGCAGTTTGTCTCCGACATCAAATCAGGCAAGCAAAACGTCACCGCTCCGATCTACTCTCACCTCGCCTATGACATCGTGCCAGGTGAATATGTGACGGTCACCGCTCCCGATGTTTTGATTGTTGAGGGTCTGACCATGTTGCAACCTCCGAGCGTTGGCCAAGAGGTTGCACTGAGTGACTACTTTGACTTCACGATTTATATTGATGCCGATCCAAGAAACATCGAGAAGTGGTATCTCTCTCGCTTCGCCCAGCTTTGGTCCACCGCATTCACAGATCCTCGCTCCTACTTCCACGCCCTCACCACGGAGTTAAACGAGGAGCAGGCCATGGATAGAGCTCAAGGATTCTGGCGAGACATCAACCTGGTGAATCTCAAAGAGAACATTGAGCCCACACGCTCAAGAGCAACTCTTGTCATGCGAAAAGGTGATGAGCACCGCGTGGACAAGGTGCTGCTAAGGAAGATCTAGACGCGCTCTACGATGCTCGCGTTGATCTTTATCAACGCTGGTGGCATCAATTTCACAGCCTCAGCTCGCTCAGCGCTTTTATCCCATGCCGCTGACAGAGCTTCAAATTCGGATTCCGTGCCATCGGCAGATGCCAGCCAGACCAACTCTGATTCGGCCTCATTGAAATAGCTCCACTCAACAGTGAAGCCAAAGTCTTCCCGCAGCGGAAAAATCTCATTTACCGCCCATGCCACAAAATCCTTGGCCCCATCGGGCTCTAGCTCGTAGCGCCTGAATTGAAAAGTCCTCAAAGCCCAAGCCTTCTCTCGACCAGTACCGAGATTCGCTCGGCCCAGCTCTGGGCCGTGCCAAGGTCTTTTGCCTCTACCATCACTCGGACCAGGTCCTCTGTCCCCGAGGGTCTCAGCAAGACTCTTCCAGAACCGTTGAGCTCGGCCTCGGCCTGAGCGACAAGCTCGTTTAGCTCCTGATCTTTATAAACCTTTGACTTATCAACCCCTGGAACATTGATCAATACCTGCGGCAGGGTTGTCATCACCTTTGCCAACTCAGCCAGCGGCTTCTTGGTTCTAGCAACCTCGGATGCCAAGAGCAGACCAGTCAAAATGCCGTCTCCGGTGGTGGCAAATTGCGAAAAGATCACGTGACCTGACTGCTCGCCACCGAGGGTGTAGCCACCCTCACGCATTGCCTCAAGAACATAGCGGTCACCAACCGCGGTCTCGACCAGCTCAATTCCGGCCTCGCGCATTGCGATCTTTAGACCGAGATTGCTCATCACCGTGGTGACCAGGGTGTTCCTAGCTAGCGAACCGGAGGCAAGCTCGCTGATAGCCAGAATCGCCATGATGTGATCGCCATCGACAATCTTGCCCTCGTGGTCAACCGCAAGGCAGCGATCCGCATCGCCATCGTTGGCGATGCCAAGATCTGCCTTGTTCTCCAAGACGGCGGCCTGCAAAGCCGATAGATGGGTCGAACCACAACCCTGATTAATGTTGTTGCCATCTGGCTCGGCACCGATTACAAACACCTCGGCTCCGGCGTTTCGGAAGGCCTCGGGGGAGATGGCACTCGCAGCACCGTTGGCGCAATCGACAACTATCTTCAGACCCTCGAGTCTGTTCGTAACTGCACTCAGCAGGTGGATGAGGTAGCGATCCTCGGCATCCGCGAAGCGAACTACTCGGCCAACCTCTGCGCCAATCGGCGTTAGGGCGTTGCCGAATTCGGCTTCGATTTGATCCTCAGTTGCATCGGGAAGTTTGTGGCCACCGCGTGAGAAAAACTTGATGCCGTTGTCGGGGGCTGCGTTGTGGCTGGCGGAAATCATCACACCAAAGTCGGCATCCAAATCCGCAGTCAGGTATGCAGCGGCTGGAGTTGGTAAAACGCCAGCGTCAAACACATCAATTCCACTGGAGGCCAACCCTGCCGAAACGGCTGCAGAGATGAAGTCGGAAGATGTTCTGGGATCGTGAGCAATGACAGCTCGCGGACGCTCGCCGCGCTCTTTTGCCTGGGATCCAAGAACGATAGCTGCGGCCTGTGCGAGGCGCATGGCAAATTCGGCGGTAATTTCGCGATTTGCTGTTCCACGAACTCCGTCTGTGCCAAACAACCTGGCCATGAAGGAGAGGTTTCCTAGCGCTTGGAGAACTGCGAGGCCTTGCGAGCCTTCTTCAAACCAGCCTTCTTGCTCTCGATGACTCTTGAGTCACGACGCAAGAAGCCAGCCTTTTTCAAAGCTGCGCGGTTGTTGTCGGTGTCAATCTCGTTTAGAGCGCGGGAGATGCCTAGGCGAAGCGCTCCGGCCTGACCTGCAATGCCACCTCCATCAATACGTGCGATGACGTCATAGGCGTTAGTTAGGTCCAGGACCTTGAATGGGTCGGTGATTAGCTGCTGGTGCAGCTTGTTTGGGAAGTAGTCCTCGAATGCGCGGTCGTTTACAACGATCTTGCCGGTGCCTGGCATGATGCGAACGCGAGCAACGGCCTCTTTGCGACGACCGGTTCCAGCGCCTGGCTGGGTTAGCTCACCGCGAGTGCGAACGGCTGGCTCGGGGGTGGACTCAGTTGAGTAAGAGGTTGTTGCCTCTGGCTCAGTCTCGATAGCGGTGTTCTCTGCCAAGGTCATAGTCCTTACTGGGTGATCTGATCGATTACGAACGGGGTTGGCTGCTGAGCAGCGTGAGGGTGGTTTGCACCCTTGTAAACCTTTAGCTTGCCGAACTGCTGCTCACCCAGGGTGTTCTTTGGCAGCATGCCACGGATGGCCTTCTCGACAGCGCGCTCTGGGTTTTTCTCCATGAGCTCTGCGTAGCTGGTAGCGGTTAGACCACCTGGGTAACCGGAGTGACGGTAAGCCTGCTTCTGTGCGAGCTTGGAGCCGGTCAAGGCAACCTTCTCGGCGTTGATGATGATTACGAAGTCACCGTTGTCCATGTGGGCGGCGAAGGTTGGCTTGTGCTTGCCACGCAGCAAGGTGGCTGCATGAGATGCAAGACGACCGAGCACAACGTCGGCGGCGTCAATGACGAACCACTGGTGGCTCAGCTCACTGGCCTTTGGCGAATAAGTACGCACGCTAAATTACCTCTTAGTTTCTTTTGAGTGATTCCGCTATTTC
>DATBNK010000036.1:0-16952 GCA_036554355.1 Aquiluna sp. | reverse complement strand
TAAATTACCCGGCTGCAACAGCGGCAAAATTAGAACCTAAGGTAAAAAAGGGTGACTATTTATCCAAGATTGATGCTTGCCAAGAGCACATCGCTAAAGGAGATGTCTACCAAATCTGTCTTACCACGAAGATCGAAGGCGATTTTGTTGGGGACCCACTCAGCTATTTTCTGAGGCTGCGCAAAGACAACCCCGCCCCCTACACGACCTATCTAAAGCTCGGGGCAGTGAGCTATGTCTCAATTTCCCCAGAGCGGTTCATCACCGTTAGTGGTTCCAGAGTGCTCTCCTCACCTATCAAGGGAACCAGGCCCAGATCTGCTGACCCAGTTAGGGATCAGGAACTTATTGAAGAGCTTGGCACCGACGCCAAGGAACGAGCCGAGAATCTCATGATCGTTGATCTGATCAGAAACGATTTGTCAATTGCCTGCGACCCCGCATCTATCAGGGTGGAGTCGCTTTTAGCGGTAAAGAGCTACTCAACCGTGCACCAGCTGGTTTCGGATGTCTCGGGTGAACTGAGAGATGGAAAAACTGGCAAAGATGCATTGTTGGCCCTATTGCCCGGTGGTTCTATGACTGGTGCACCAAAGATTCGCGCGATCGAAATTCTTTCAAATCTTGAGGTTGGTTCGCGTGGGGCTTACTCGGGGGGTGTTGGCTGGATCGATGGTCATTGGAACATGGACCTTGGAATGGTTATTCGAACCGCGGTATTTGAGTCAAACCGGGTAAGCATTGGAATAGGTGGCGGCATAACCTCGGACTCAATACCTGAGAGCGAACACGAGGAGATAGTCCTGAAGTCCAACGCCCTGGTTAGCGCGCTCGGTGCGAGTGTGAGTTGGTAACCTTATCTTTTGGACGTTTTTACGAGGTAACCATTGAGCACTGAGTACGACATATCGAAGATTCAAGAGCGCTGGTTACCTATTTGGGACAAGCTCAAGCCTTTTGACTCGTCTCGCGCGGATGATAATCGCCCAAAGAAGTACATCTTGGACATGTTTCCCTATCCCTCCGGCGATCTTCACATGGGTCACGCCGAGGCTTATGCCCTTGGAGACGTTGTGGCAAGGTACTGGTTGCAGCGCGGCTATAACGTCATGCACCCAATCGGTTGGGACGCCTTTGGCCTTCCAGCTGAGAATGCTGCAATCAAAAGAGGGCTAGATCCCAGAGCTTGGACCTACGAGAACATCGACCAGCAAAAGAGCTCGATGCGTCGCTACGCCTGCAGCTTTGATTGGGACCGGGTGTTGCAGACCTGCGACCCCATTTACTACCGCTGGAACCAGTGGTTGTTTCTAAAGTTCTACGAGCGTGGCCTTGCGTATCGCAAGAACTCGAATGTGAACTGGTGTCCGAGCTGTCAGACGGTCTTGGCCAACGAGCAGGTGGTGCAGGGTCTTTGTGAGCGTTGCGATTCCCAGGTAACCAAGAAGGCGCTGACCCAGTGGTATTTCAAGGTGACGGACTATGCAGACCGCCTGCTCGATGATCTTGACACCCTTGAGGGAGCATGGCCATCAAAGGTTTTGACCATGCAGCGCAATTGGATCGGACGGTCCATTGGTGCAAACGTCGATTTCCAAATTGAGGGTAGAGATCAGCCCGTCAGCGTTTTCACGACCCGGCCTGACACTTTGTATGGAGCAACCTTCATGGTTGTGGCAGTGGACTCCGAATTGGCTCGTGAGCTAGCCGATGATGCTCCGGTTGAAGTCAAAGCAGCATTTGATAGTTACCTCGATGAAACCAAGCAGGCCAACGATATTGAGCGCCTTTCGACTGATCGCGAGAAGAGCGGTCTATTCCTTGAAAGGTATGCCGTCAATCCTCTAAATGGGGAGCGGATTCCAATTTGGGTCTCCGATTATGTTCTTGCCGACTATGGAACCGGCGCGATCATGGCCGTACCCGCTCATGATCAGCGTGACCTCGATTTTGCAAATGCCATGAAGCTTCCGGTTCGTGTTGTCGTGCAAACCGATGAAGACCCAATCGAGACCGGCATCGCCACAACCGGCGATGGAGTGCTAGTCAACTCTGGCGAACTCAATGGCTTGGGCAAAGCCGAAGCTATTGAAAAGGCGATCGAGATTCTCGAGAGCAGAAAGACCGGAGTAAGGTCGAAAAACTTTAGGCTTCGAGACTGGCTCATTTCTAGGCAGCGCTACTGGGGAACTCCGATCCCAATCATTCACTGCGAGAAGTGTGGCGAGGTGCCGGTTCCCCTGGAGCAGCTGCCAGTTGAATTGCCTGATAGCGCTGGCCTAGACCTGCAGCCAAAGGGAACATCGCCGCTTGGAGCAGCCAACGACTGGGTGAATGTTTCTTGCCCGAAGTGCTCTGGAGCGGCAAGACGAGATTCAGACACCATGGACACCTTTGTCGATAGCTCTTGGTATTTCCTTAGGTTCCTAGACCCAAACTCTGAAGAGGTCGCCTTTGATGTTGAAAAGGCCAAGAGCTGGGCGCCCGTTGATCAATACGTCGGTGGGGTAACCCACGCGATCCTGCACCTTTTGTATGCAAGGTTCTTCACCAAGGTGTTGTATGACATGGACCTTATTGACTTCGAAGAGCCCTTTACAAGGTTGCTGAACCAGGGCATGGTTCTGATGAATGGCTCAGCGATGAGCAAGTCAAGAGGCAACCTTGTGCGGCTCAGCGAGCAGCTTGACGAGCACGGAGTTGATGCAATCCGTTTGACCATGTCGTTTGCTGGACCACCAGAGGACGATATCGATTGGGCCGATGTTTCTCCGGCCGCAGCCTCTAAGTTTCTAGCTCGAGCCTGGCGCGTCGCTAACGATGTTAGGTCTGATGTGGGAGTCGATCCTAAGACTGGTGATGCACAAATGCGCAAGCACACTCACCAATTTTTGAAGTCCTTCGGAGAGGCGATTGAGGGCTTCAAGTTCAATGTCGGTGTTGCGAAGGTCATGGAGCTGACCAATGCACTGCGCAAGGCAATCGACACGGGCCCAGGGGCCGCTGACCCTGCAGTTCGGGAGGGCGCCGAGGAACTAGCCAAGGCGCTATCGCTCTACGCACCATACGCCGCCGAGGAGATGTGGGCAGTTCTTGGCCATGAGCCGTCAGTTGCGCTAGCAGGCTTTAGGGCTGCGGATGAATCATTGCTGGTGCAAAGTGAGATAGTCGCCGTTGTTCAGGTCAACGGAAAGCTTCGCGATAAGTTCAGCGTGCCGGTCGACATCTCTGAGGATGAACTGCGAGAGCTGGCGTTGGCGTCGGAGCAAGTCCAAAAGGCGATTGGGTCTAGTGAGGTCAAGAACGTGATTGTTCGTGCTCCAAAGCTTGTCAACATAGCAACCAGTTAGCCAGTTCTCCCCAGTTTTCTTCGACAGTTTCTAACGCTTTCAAATTTTGGGCAGAGTTGCGCCCATGAATCGTATATCTGAGCTTTTGCAGGGCATTGAGCCTGGCGCTAAAAAGCGCGCCATGATTGCGATCGCTATTGCAGCAATCTTGCTCGGGCTTTGGTTTTCCAATTCCACCGCGCCGGACCTTGATGAGTCACGGCCGATAGTTTCCGAGGTGCTCGCGCCCACAACCTTCATGGTGCATGTTGCCGGGGCGGTCGAATCACCTGGCCTCTACGAACTGCGAGCTGGATCGAGAGTGAGCGACGCTGTCGATCTTGCCGGTGGTTTCACCTCAGGGGCCTTGGAATCCAGCGTGAATCTGGCGCGACTAGTTTCTGATGGGGAGCAGATTATGGTCCTGGACAGCTCGCAAATCGAGGCGAGTGGGGGTTTCATCTCGCTGAATTCGGCGAGCGAAGCAAAGCTGCAGGAGCTACCTGGAGTAGGGCCCGCTATTGCCAAGAAGATTGTTGTTCACCGATCCAAAATAGGTTCGTTCTCCTCGGTGGATCAAATCACAGAGGTTGCTGGAATCGGCAACAAGCTACTCGAACAAATTAGAGATCAGCTGACGCTTTGAATCTAGCGCTGGCGATTTTGCTCTGGGTGCTCTCCTGGGTCTTTGCCCCTAGTGGCGATAGTGAAATCAAGCAGAACTATCCAGAGGTCGCGCTTGTGGACTGGTTCAGGGAGCGTTTCCTGCTTTCACTAAACGGGGTTGGAGCTGACGCAGTGGGACTCGTTGCCGGTCTAACTATCGGTGAGCGGTCACTTTTGTCCGATGAGGTTGAATCTCAGATGAAGACGCTTTCACTTACACACTTGGTGGCGGTGTCAGGGGCAAACCTTGCAATTGTTGTTGGGGCTATCTACTTCTTGCTGGCTGGCCTGGGGTTTCGGAGAAACCTGAGGTTTCTAATCGCTCTAGTTGCGATGGTTTCTTATGTGCTGCTGGTCGGACCGGAGTCATCGGTGATTCGGGCGGCAACCATGGCCCTGTTTGTGATGATTGGGCTGTGGCTGGGGCGAGGGTCCACTCCGCTGAACTCTCTGAGTCTTGCGATCATCGTGCTTCTGGTATTCGATCCGGCCTTGTCTCGGGACATTGGTTTTGCGTTGTCAGCGTTTGCCACAGCTGGGTTGCTAATTCTTGCTGAGCCGATGTTCGAATGGCTCAGGAGGTTCCTGCCTGATTTCCTAGCCCTGGGGGTTGCGGCGAGTTTCTCGGCGCAGCTTTTCACGACCCCTGTGCTTTTGATTTTGCAGCCATCAATCCCCGTTTACTCCGTGCTGGCAAATGTCATTGTTGAGCCAGTTGTTGCACCGGTCACGATTCTTGGAATTGTCTCAGTGATTGTTTCCGGCTTCAGTATCCCGCTTGCCGGTGGGGTCAGCTACCTAGCCTCCGTCTTTGCAAATTGGATAGTGCTGGTTTCAGGGGAGCTTGCTGGTTGGCCAAGTGCAAGAGTCCATTTTGTGAACGGCATCTATGGGATCTTGCTAGTGGGCCTAATCGTTGCGTTGATAGCGCTCAGCCTCGCAGCACCAAAGCACATAGCTATTCCACTGCGGGCTATGGCCGCGACCGTGACATTGGTGGCAATTAGTTGGAGCGCGAGCGATGTTCTTAGGTTCGAGAACTTTGCTGGGGATTTCACACTTTTAGCCTGTGATGTTGGCCAGGGGGACGCCTTGGTGTTTCAAGACTCAGGAGTGGTTGCGCTCATTGATGTCGGGCCAGATGATCAGGCCATTGATCAGTGCCTGAGTTCGGCATCAATTTCGCACATTGACCTTCTAATACTGACTCACTTTGACTCAGACCACGTTGCAGGCATCAGAGGCGCTCTCAACAATCGCTCCGTCGGTCTAGCGCTGGTTTCTGGTTTTGAAGACGACAGGCCATTGGTGCAGGTTGTAGCAAGTGAACTGAGCGCAAGAAGGGTAGAGGTAATGGTTGGGCGGGCAGGGCTTTCAGGACAAATCGGCAGCTACAACTGGAAGATTCTGCAGCCATCTTTTGACGCATCCGAGGCAGGGGATAGTAACGATGCTTCCCTGGTGACGGCTATTTGGAATAACGAAAACTCCGTCCTTGCCTTAGGTGATCTTGGCAAAGGTGCTCAGTTGCGACTTTTGAGAAACTCAATGCCTGATCTATCTATGCTTCGACAAAAGAGATTGACACTAAAGGTTGCCCACCACGGTTCAGCGGATCAGTCAGCCGAACTGATGGATTATCTGAAGGCCGACTACGCCGTTTTTAGCGTCGGCAAGAACGACTATGGGCACCCAACCGATAAAGCCCTATCTTTGGCTGCGCGCTCAGGTGCGCAGATCCTTCGAACCGACATACATGGCCCCGTGGCGCTGCACTTTGCTCAGGAGATTGAGGTCTATCGCGGCGGTAAGCTTTCAACGTGAGCGCGGGTAAGACAGTCAATTGGAACCAGGCAGCGCCTTATTCGCTGGTGACAATCTTCGGGTCCGAACATTACCTTGCTTCTAGGGCAAGCTCGCGGATAAGAAAAGAACTTCGCAATGCTCACCCAGACCTCGAGATATCCGAGGTTTCCGAGGGCGATTACTCCGCTGGTCTTTTGAGCTCTCTTGCATCACCATCGCTCTTTGGCGAGGCCAAGCTGATCTTGATTACCGGTGCCACCGAGGACCTGGCAAGCGACATGGAGCAGTACCTGGTGGAGCCAAATCCCGACTGCACGATTGTTGTTCGCATACCCAATCTTGTTGGCCATAACGGCAAGTTCAAGGCCAAGTTCGCAAAGCAGGCTTTGAACATCTCTTGCGAAGAGATCAAGCGGGATAACGACAAGCTCGAGTTCATAAAAGGTGAGTTTGCAAGCCGGAATGTCACTATTGAGCCACAAGCTGCCAAGCTTTTATTGCAGGCATTTGCTAACGACCTGGGCGAGATGGGTGCCGCATGTTCGCAGTTAGCGGCGCTGGGCAAGCCAAAGATTTCGGCTGCCGACGTGGAGAGCACCTTCGGTGGAAGGGTCGAGACAAACGCCTTCAAGATCGCCGATGCTGCTATGGCGGGCAACGCCGCGGAAGCAATCCGATTGTTTCGCCATGGCTTTGCAACCGGCATAGACCCGGTTGCGCTAACTGCGGCGCTGGCTATGAGGGTTCGTCAGCTCGCGCGGTTGTTTAATGACCGCAGCGCAAACGCTGCAGCGCTTGGGATGGCCCCCTGGCAGATCGATAAGGCTCGTAAGGAGCTCTCTGGTTGGTCAGAGGCTGAGCTGGGGGAGCTTGTTCAGCTGGTCGCAAAGACCGATGCTGACGTCAAAGGTGCAGCGAGAGAGCCCGAGTATTCGGTGGAGAAGTTGCTTTTAGCCATGGCCAGAGCGGGTAAATAAAAAACCAGGCCCCATCGGGACCTGGTTCCTTTCGAGATTTAGTTACAGAGCAGCAGCAGCTTTTGCGATTGAGCTCTTGCGGTTAGCTGCCTGGTTCTTGTGAAGAACACCCTTGCTGGCGGCCTTGTCAATCTTGCGGGAAGCGGTTTCAACAGCAGCGGTGGCTGCAGCCTTGTCGCCGGCTGCTACTGCTTCACGAGCTGCGCGCACTGCGGTCTTTAGCTCGGAGCGAATTGCCTTGTTGCGTGCCTCAGCCTTGCGGTTGGTGCCAATTCGCTTGATGTTGGACTTGATGTTTGCCATGTTCTACTTTCTTAGGCGAAATCTATTTTTTGGTCAGTGACCAGAACAAGCTGAAACTCTAGCAGTTTGGTCCTGGATGGGCAAGAGACATGCGAGAATAAACGGGTTCCCACATCCCATTGAGGTCTTACTTGTCGCCACGTGCACTCAAAGCGTTGCAGCCATCGCTGACGCCACCTGAGTTGATTCGCAATTTCTCGATAATTGCGCATATTGACCATGGCAAATCGACCCTTGCGGACAGGATGTTGCAGCTAACTGGGATTGTCAATGATCGCCAGATGCGAGCTCAATACTTAGACCGCATGGACATTGAGCGTGAGCGTGGCATCACGATTAAATCCCAGGCCGTTCGGATGCCCTGGGAGCTAGATGGGGTCACCTACGCGATGAACATGATTGACACGCCGGGTCACGTCGATTTCACCTACGAAGTCTCAAGATCACTCGCCGCTTGCGAGGGGGCCGTTTTGCTAGTGGATGCAGCCCAAGGTATCGAGGCCCAGACGCTGGCGAATCTTTATCTTGCAATGGAAAACGACCTTGAAATCATTCCGGTATTGAACAAGATTGATCTTCCCGCTGCTCAGCCAGAGAAGTATGCGGAAGAGCTTGCGAACCTAATCGGTGGCAACCCGGAGGATTGCCTTAAGGTCTCTGGAAAGACCGGGGCCGGGGTAGCGGAATTGCTCGATCGAATCGTTCGCACCGTTCCTAACCCAGTCGGAGATCCAGATGCACCGACCAGGGCAATGATTTTCGACTCGGTTTATGACAGCTACCGGGGAGTGGTTACCTACATTCGAATGATCGACGGCTCCCTAAAGCCCAGAGAGCAGATTCAAATGATGTCCACGAGAGCCGTTCACGAGCTCTTGGAAATTGGCGTCATCAGCCCAGAGCCCGAGCCCACCGCTGGCTTGGGAGTGGGCGAGGTTGGTTATCTGATTACCGGCGTGAAGGATGTTCGTCAGTCAAAGGTCGGTGACACGGTCACGACCAAAGCCAAGTCCGCAACCGAGCCACTGAAGGGCTACGCGGAGCCCAAGCCCATGGTCTTCTCTGGTATCTACCCGATTGACGGAGGCGACTACCCAAACCTCAGAGACGCGCTTGACAAGTTGCGACTCAGCGATGCGTCGTTGGTATACGAACCAGAAACCAGTGTTGCTCTTGGATTTGGTTTCCGTTGTGGATTCTTGGGTCTACTACACCTTGAGATCATCACAGAGAGACTCGAACGAGAATTCAACTTGAGCTTGATTGCCACCAGCCCTTCGGTGGTCTACGAGGTGACAAAGGACGATGGCGGTCAGCTCACCGTTACCAACCCCTCCGAGTTTCCCGAGGGGAAGATCAAGGACGTCTCGGAGCCGATCGTGAAGGCAACGATTCTGAGTCCTAAGGACTATGTCGGAACAATCATGGAGCTTTGCCAGTCAAGACGCGGAACCATGATCGACATGCAGTACCTCGGTGAGGACCGGGTGCAGCTCCGGTATGAGTTGCCACTAGCTGAAATCGTCTTCGACTTTTTTGACAATCTCAAGAGCAAAACCCAGGGCTATGCGTCTTTGGACTACGAAGAATCTGGCTATCGCTCGGGAGACCTTGTCAAGGTTGATCTTTTGCTGCAGGGCGAAAAGGTGGATGCCTTTAGCTCTATCGTGCACCGAGACAAGGCCTATGCCCACGGCACCAAGATTGCGAGCAAGCTCAGAGAGCTGATTCCAAGGCAGCAATTTGAGGTACCGATTCAGGCTGCCGTGGGAGCGCGAATCATTGCTCGCGAGACCATTCGCGCGATTCGCAAGGACGTTTTGGCAAAGTGTTATGGCGGTGACATCACCCGAAAGCGCAAGCTGCTGGAAAAGCAAAAAGAGGGCAAGAAGCGCATGAAGATGGTGGGCCGGGTCGAGGTTCCACAAGAAGCCTTCATCGCAGCTCTGTCCTCTGATGAGGCATCTAAGGGCGAGAAGAAGAAGTAAGTGCCCTCAACCTTGCCCGTCGGGCTCAAATGGCCAGAAGACAATCGGATTCCGGCACTGGATGCGATTGAGAGATCTTTTCACGCTTACGTCCACATTCCGTTCTGCGTTGCTCGCTGCGGCTATTGCGATTTCAACACCTACACCTCAGACGAGCTAAACGGTGATATGCGCTCGGGTTTTGATGCGCATCTTTGCAAGGAAATAGCTAGAAGTGCTCGGGTGCTTTCAGATTCCGGATACCCCGCAAGAGAAATAAGCACAGTGTTTTTTGGGGGAGGGACTCCCTCTTTGTTCACTCCGGCACAGTTCAAAAATGTGCTCGATGCTCTTGGCTCTGAGTTTGGTTTTGTGCAAGAGGTGGAAATAACCACCGAGGCCAATCCAGAATCCACTAGTGCTGAGTTTCTTGAAGGGCTTTGGGCACTTGGGGTAAATCGCCTGAGCATGGGGGTGCAGAGCTTTGATAGCGATGTGCTGAAGGTCTTGGATAGATCCCACTCAAAGGACCACGTTGCCCCATTGGTGAAAGCGGCCAGAGACCTTGGCTACGAGGTCAGCATTGATCTGATTTACGGAGCTCCGGGGGAGAGCCTAGAAAGCTGGCGCAATAGCGTTGAGCGAGCGTTAGAACTCGGAACCGACCACATATCTGCTTACTCGCTGATCGTAGAGCCCGGTACCAAGCTTGAGCGCCTAGTGAGATCTGGAAAGTTGCCTGCGGTAGATGAGGATTTGAACGCGCAAAAATACGAGCTTGCCACCGAATTGTTTGATTTAGCTGGGCTTAGTTGGTACGAGGTTTCAAACTGGGGTAAGCCCTCGCGCCACAACAGTGCCTACTGGGCTTCGCAAGACTGGTGGGGTTATGGGCCTGGTGCTCACTCTCACCTAGCGGGTAATCGTTTTTGGAACCTAAAGCACCCAACCAGCTACCAGTCGGCGATTGCTACTGGGCTTGCGGTCACAGGCAGAGAAGAGCTCACCCATTCTCAGCAGCTCGAGGAGCAGCTGATGCTTGGGCTTAGAACTTCAACTGGAGTGCCAAGGTCGCTGGTAAGACAGCTCGATGTTCAGCCAGAGAAGGTTGCGATGGCAATTGCCAATGGGAATCTTGAATTCAAGGGCGAAAATATCGTCGTCACTAAGGCCGGCAGGTTGGTGGTTGACGCAATGGTGCTGGATTTTCTTAGCTAGAGATGCAACATTGTTTAGACTTGGCACTCAAGTGAGGTGAGTGCTAAATGATTCCAGAGAGATCACTCGATGTGCTACGCGCCATCGTTCAAGACTTCATCAGCTCGAACCAGCCCGTTGGCTCCAAGGCTTTGCTCGATCGGCACCCCATGGGCGTATCCGCCGCCACCATTCGCAACGACATGGCGCTTTTGGAGGAGGAGGAGCTGATTACCGCTCCCCATACTTCTTCCGGTCGCATTCCAACCGAAAAGGGCTATCGGCTTTTTGTTGATCAACTAGGTGAGGTGAAGCCGCTAAGTCAGGCTGAGCGCAACGCTATAGAGAGTTTCTTGGTGGGAGCAAATGATCTAGATGATGTTGTGGAGAGAACGGCTCGCTCGCTATCGCAGCTCACCAATGCGCTCTCACTGGTTCAGTACCCATCCTTAGGCAAGAGCGCAGTGCGCCACATCGAGCTTTTGCCCCTGAGCCAGACTCGCGTTCTACTAATGCTTATTACCGACAACGGTCGGGTGCAGCAGGTTCAAATTGAATGCCAAGCGGACCTGGATGATGAGTTGGTTCAGGAGATCAGAGGTCGACTAAATGGAATGTTGGCCGGATCGCAGTTGTCTGAGGTCCAGGGAGTCCTTGATGACCTAGCTCAGCAGTTCGCTTTGGAGCGAAGAGAGTTTGTCGATCGCGTTGTCAGCTCGCTGATGTCTTTAGTTGATGCCAACCGACAAGAGAAACTCGTGATCTCCGGGGCATCAAATCTGATTAGGCAGGATGTTGATTTCTCGGGAGAGCTCTCCAAGGTTCTGGAGGCGATTGAGGAGCAGGTGGTTTTGATGAAGCTGCTTGATGAGCTCCACCTAGATGCTCACGGCGTTGGTCTAAGAATTGGGTCCGAGCTTGGAATGCAGGGAATCACAAACACCTCGGTAGTGTTCACTGGTTACGAGTCCAAGGGCACCGAAGTTGCCAAGTTGGGCATTTTAGGGCCAACCAGAATGGATTACTCAAACAACATCGCATCGGTGAGAGCCGTTGCAAGATACCTTTCTAAGGTCTTGGAGGACAATTAGTGGCTGACCATTATGAGGTGCTGGGCGTCTCCCGCACGGCTACCGAAGATGAGATCAAGAAGGCTTACCGCAAGCTAGCCAGAGAGTTGCACCCCGACATCAACCCAGCCGCGGACGCCCAAGAGCGCTTCAAGCTCGTCACTCACGCCTTTGAGGTCCTATCAGATCCAGCTTCCAGGGCGAGCTACGACCGCGGAGGTCAGGATGGCATTGGCCTAGGAGACATCTTCGAGACCTTCTTTGGTGGCGGTGGGTCACGTGGCCCCGCTTCTCGAGCGCAACGTGGCCAAGATGCCCTTTTGAGAGTCGATTTGAGCCTTAAAGAGGCAGTTTTCGGTGTAGAGAAAAGCTTGAGCATCGACACGGCGGTTCTTTGCCCGGAGTGCTCTGGAAGCTGTTGCAAACCCGGCACCAGCGTCAAGGTCTGTGACATTTGCCGAGGCTCAGGGCAGATTCAGCGTCAGGTGCAGTCCTTCATGGGCATGATGGTGACCACTGCTCCTTGCGGCTCATGCCGCGGCACCGGTGAGGTCATTCCCGACCCCTGCAATAAGTGCCGCGGTCAAGGAAGAATCCGTGCTCAAAGAGAGCTCGATCTTGAAATACCAGCCGGAGTCTCGGACGGCATGCGCCTTCACCTAGCAGGTCAAGGTGAGGTTGGATTCGCGGGCGGGCCAGCAGGAGACATCTACTTGGAGATCCAGGTTCAACCAGATGCTGTGTTTGGAAGAGATGGTGACAACCTCACTGCAACCCTTGAGGTTCCAGTGGCCGACGCTGCTCTTGGTTTCACGACGGTGATCGAAACCTTCGATGGCGAGCAGCAGGTCGAGGTCAAGCCGGGTGCCCAGCATGGCGATGTCATCACCCTGAAAAATCTTGGGGCCACCAAAATCCGTGGCAGGGGCCGAGGAGATCTGAACCTCGAGGTAAGAGTGCTCACCCCAAACCGGTTGGATGGAAAACAGAAGGATCTTTTCAAAAAGATTCGCGAGCTGCATAAAAATGACGTTCCACGACTTGGTTCTAGGCGAGTCCGAGGTCGTTTTTAGTGCACTACTTCTTTGACCCCGCGATCATAGAAGATTCAGATCGCATTAGTCAGAGCGAGCTGATTCATTTCAAGTCGCTCAGGATTGCCAAGGACGAGCAGATAGCCATTACCAGCGGCAAGGGCTTTGGTTTTGAGGCAAAAGTGATTGATCCTCAAACCGGACTAATCGAAATCGGCAAAAAGCTTGTCGCCAAGCCAAGAGTTGCAATCCATCTCGTGCAATCAATTGCTAAGGGTGGACGCGACGAGGCTGCTTTGCAAGCAGCCACCGAGATGGGAATTGCGAGCGCAACAGCATTGCAAGCCGAGAGATCAATCTCACGCTGGGATTCCAAGATTGAGAAAAACTTAAATCGCTGGCAGCAAATAGCTATTGCCGCCATAAAGCAGTCCCAGCAGCTAGTTCTGCCGGACATTCATCACTGTGAATCGGTTGGCAAGTTGCAGCCGACGGGCATGGCACTTGTGCTAGACCCTCAAGCTGAAATGCAAATCGGCGAGGTCGCAGCTTCAGATAGCTACACCGTCGTGGTTGGGCCTGAGGGTGGATTCGGCCAGGCTGAGCTCGATGAACTTTCCAGCAAGGGTTTTGTTGCGGTGCGACTTGGAGACTCGGTGTTGCGAACCTCGACCGCCGGGGCAGTTGCGATTGGCTGCCTGCAACTTATTTCCGGTGAGTTCGGCAAGCGCTTAGACTGAGATTTGGAGGTGGTTGTGGACTGCATTTTTTGCAAAATCGTTGCCGGTGAGTTCGGTACCGAGCTAATTGGTGAGAACGATCATGCCGTTGCATTCCGGGACATAAACCCGCAGGCAAAAGTTCACGTCTTGGTAGTTCCCAAGAGCCACACCACTGATATTTCAAAGCTGGATGACTCAAGCACGTTGACTGGTCTATTCGAGCTAATCCGCAAGGTCGCAAGCGAGCAGACCGATGGTCAGTTCAGGCTGCAATTTAATACTGGTGAAAGAGAGGGGCAATCGGTGTTTCACACCCACGCACACATCCTCTCCCAAGGGGCGGCCTAGTTGGCAACCGTTAGCTTCAAGGCTCCAGACGTTGCGCTTTTAGATTTACTTGGTGCCGAAGATTCGGTGATTAGAGCTATCGAAACCGAGATTCCCGGCCTGCAGCTATCCAATCGTGGTCACGACTTCACCGCAATTGGCGATAAGGCCCAAGCGGATCTAGCAAAGGCGGTCGTCCTTCAGTTAGCAGAGCTGGTTGCCACCGGGGTCTCACCCGACGCTAGAACAGTTCGTGAAACGGTGGCAATTCTTGCTGCAGGTAAGCAAACCCCTTCCAAGGTTTTAGGTGCCGGGGCTGTTATTACGCCCGCTAAGACCGTTCGGGCTAAGACTCAGGGTCAAAAGAACTACCTCGAGGCCATTGATCAAAACACCATCACCTTCGGCATCGGACCAGCTGGAACTGGAAAGACCTATCTTGCTGTTGCGAAGGCGGTAAGCGCTCTTTACTCAAAGCAGATCAGCCGCATAATTCTGACTAGGCCTGCGGTCGAGGCGGGGGAGCGGCTGGGGTTTTTGCCAGGCACGCTTTCCGAGAAGATCGATCCCTATCTCAGGCCACTATTTGATGCATTGCAGGAGATGTTGGAGCCTGAGATTTTGACCAAGTTGATGGAATCGAGTGTCATCGAGGTTGCACCTCTTGCCTACATGAGGGGAAGAACTCTAAATGACAGCTTCATTATTTTGGATGAGGCTCAGAACACCACCGGTGAGCAGATGAAGATGTTTCTAACGAGGTTGGGGTTTAATTCCAAGATGGTTGTCACCGGTGACACCACTCAGGTAGATCTTCCCGGAGGAAAGTCGGGTCTGAGCATCGCCACCAGTATTTTGGGAGACGTTGAAGGTTTAGGGATAGAGCGGCTCACTAGCAAAGATGTGGTTAGACACGAGCTGGTTACCCGAATCGTTGATGCCTATGAGAAGGCAGGTCCAAAGTGAGTATCGAGATCTCCAATGAGTCTGAGGTTGAAATAGACACCGACCGGGTGCAATTACTGGCTATGCATGCTCGGGATTCACTAAAACTTCACCCCATGGTCGATGTCGGCATTGTATTTGTTGACGAGGGGCCGATGACCGATCTGCACATCCGTTGGATGGATGAACCAGGACCCACGGACGTTTTGTCTTTTCCAATGGATGAGCTCAGGCCAGGCTCCGAGGAGGTGCTCTCACCCGAGGGCGTGCTGGGCGACATCGTGGTATGCCCGCAGGTTGCCATCAAGCAGGCCAAGGATGCCGGTCACGAGCCAATCAGTGAGATTTTGATGCTGGTTACCCATGGCATGCTGCACCTCGTAGGTTTTGATCACGCCGAGCAAGAGGAAGAAAAAGAGATGTTTGCCCTTCAGGCAAGCATTCTTGCAAGCTTCTACGAATCTGAGAAAAGCGCATGAAGTCCGGTTTTGTGAGCTTTGTCGGAAGACCCAACGTTGGTAAGTCAACCCTCACCAACGCGATAGTTGGAGAAAAGATTGCCATCACATCTTCAAAGCCGCAAACTACCCGCAAGGCTATCCGCGCAATTCACAGCACCGATAAGGGTCAGCTCATAATTGTTGACACCCCTGGCCTGCACAGACCTAGGACACTGCTGGGGCAAAGGCTCAACTCGCTAGTTGAGACCACTTTGAACGAGGTCGATCTGATTGCTTTTTGCACTCCGGCAAATGAGCCAATCGGAGTTGGTGACAAAAAGATCATCGCGGACATTTCCCAGCTCAGGGCAAAAAAGGTCGCCATTGTCACGAAGGCCGATGCGGTGTCGCGCGAAAAGCTTGCCGAGCACCTGATGAGCGTCAACGAGGTCTACGACTGGGATGAGATCATTCCGGTGAGCGCTTTGACCCGCGATCAGGTCGAGCACCTGGTCGATGTTTTGCTATCCAAGTTAGATGACGGACCGCAGTTATATCCAACGGATATCCACACGGAGGAAACCGACGAAGATCGCATATGCGAGCTAGTTCGGGAAGCAGCTTTGGAGTTGGTCCGCGAAGAGATGCCACACTCACTTGCGGTAACACTTGACGAGATTGTTCCAGGAGAGCACAAGCAAACCCTTCACGTGTCACTCTGGGTGGAGCGCGATAGCCAAAAAGGAATCGTGATTGGCAAGGGTGGCTCGATGCTCAAGACCATTGGGACCAAGGCTCGCAAAGAGATCGAGGAGTTGCTCTCCAGTCCGGTGCATTTGGCAATTCAGGTGCGCATTGCCAAAGACTGGCAGCGTGATTCGAAGCAGCTTGGAAAACTGGGCTTCTAGCCAGATGGCTTTTTAGAGTGCTAGCCTAGGCGAATGCGTTTTGCTCTCCTTCTTAGCGGCCGCGACGAGGCCTAATCTTCGGCCCATCTCGTCGCGGAGCAAGCATGCGGCCATTTTCGAATTAGGCAAAGAGAGAAAATGAAAGACTTCCAAAAAACATCAAATATGCCCTTTGGGCGCTATTTGCCCTTTCATGAGCAGATAACGATCCCTGAGTTTGAAAGGACTTGGCCCAGCAAAACAATCACTAAGGCGCCAAGGTGGTGCGCGGTAGATCTTCGAGATGGCAACCAGGCACTAATTGACCCAATGAGCCCAGAGCGAAAGCTTGAGATGTTCAAGCTGTTGATCTCAATGGGCTACAAAGAGATTGAGGTTGGGTTCCCCTCGGCATCGCAGACCGATTTTGACTTCGTTCGGCTTTTGATCGAGGACAACTGGATCCCTGATGATGTCACGATTCAGGTTCTTACTCAGGCTCGTGACCACCTTATTGAGCGAACCTACGAGTCCATCAAGGGTGCCAAGAGTGCAATTGTGCACTTTTACAACTCGACCTCAGTACTGCAAAGAAGAGTGGTCTTTGGCCAGGACAAAGATGGCATCAAGGAGATCGCTCTAAGCGCAGCCAGAAAGTGTCTCGAGTTAGAGCACACCGTCCCGGGGACGGAAGTCTTCTATGAATATTCGCCAGAGTCTTACACCGGTACCGAGCTGGAGTTTGCAGTTGAGGTTTGTAACGCGGTGGCAGAAATCATCAAGCCAACCCCTGAACGAAAACTAATCATCAACCTACCCGCCACGGTCGAGATGATTACCCCAAACATTTATGCGGACTCGATTGAGTGGATGAGCAACCACCTTGCTCCAAGAGATTCCATAATGCTGTCCCTGCACCCTCACAACGATCGCGGCACGGCAGTAGCCGCAGCCGAACTCGGCTACATGGCAGGTGCCGATCGCATCGAGGGTTGCCTGTTTGGTAACGGAGAGCGAACCGGAAACGTTGATCTGGTCACCTTGGGCTTGAACCTGTTTAGTCAGGGCATTGACCCAATGATCAACTTCAGTGACATTGACATGATCAAGCGCACTGTCGAGTACTGCAACCAGCTCCCGGTCCCAGAGCGTAGTCCCTACGGTGGAGATTTGGTTTACACAGCATTCTCCGGTTCCCACCAAGACGCCATCAAAAAAGGTTTTGAGAACCTCGAGAGGGACGCTCAGGCTGAGGGAAAGAGCGTTGATGAGTACACCTGGG
>DATBNK010000019.1:0-5686 GCA_036554355.1 Aquiluna sp. | reverse complement strand
GGTGAGTAACGAGGTGCTGGAGCAGATTCTTCAGGTTCTAGAACAGAACTACTTCCCACACTACGCCTGCACCACCTGGGTGAGCCAGGTTGAGGTCGTCAGGGACGAACGTTATTGATTGTTGGTGATGTGAGGGTAGTTGCCATCTCCATAGGTTGCCTTCACCTCACTGATTACAACCTGATACCCCGAATACCAACGCGCGTATTTTTCTTTGGCCTCTTTATGATCTGAGAAGGTTGCGAACTCTCTGACCGACTCCTGGTCCTTGAAGTAGTAAATAACATTCTTTGATTTGCGATCCTCAGAGAACCAACGATCAACTCCGACATAGCCGGGCATTGCCTCGGCATAATCCATCACCAACTTGTCAAGCCGGTGGAACTCCTCGTCATAGTTACCGGGAGTGAAGATAAAAGAGCATGCAAACATCTCACAAGGCTAGCCAAAACAAGGGGTTTATAGACTCAAGCCATGGACCTACTGTTGCGAGACCTTAGACCTGAAGACAAGCCTCAGTGGCTAGAGCTCTGGGCCGGCTACCTAGCCTTCTATGAGCAGAAGCTCTCCGAAGAGCAAACCGAGCTAACTTGGCAGCGACTGCTTCATGCCAAAGATGGCCTGCACGCAATAGTTGCAGAGGTTGACTCTCAGCTAGTTGGACTGGCTCACTACTACTGGACACCATCGACCTGGCAGCAAGAAAAAGACCTCTATCTTGAAGACCTATTTGTCTCACCCTCGGTTCGAGGCAGCGGGATTGGAACAAAACTCATCCAAACCCTGGTCGATATCTGCCTCAAGGCAGGTGGTTCAAAGGTTCACTGGCAAACCCACCACACCAATAAGACCGCCATTGCGCTATATGAAAAGGTTGCGAAGCAATCGGAGTTTGTTGTTTTTGAGACCAGTGCTACCTAACCGCGATCTCGCAGACCGGGCAGTGAATCGACGATGCTGTTTGCCGCCATCTTCAGAGGTCTTATGACGGTGACCCCCTCCTTTTCCTGGAACAGCTTTGCGGTTGGGTCGTCCATGGCGGTCAAACAAATCGCGCCCTCGAACTCAAACCGTTCGAGGGTTTGCAGCAGCATTAGGTTCGTGGCTCGCTCTTGAGCGGTGCAAATAATCGCATCTGTTTCGTGCAGCGGTAAAGATGCTGCGAACTCTGGTTCAGTGATATCACCAAACAAGATGTCACACTTCTTGTCCTTGATTTTCTTTAGCGCCTCTGAGCTAACATCAACAACCAGCAAGCTAGCGCCTTTCTTGAGTAGCCCAGTGACCACGCTGCTGCCAAGACGGCCAGCGCCAATCACGATCGCGTCATACCTTGCCGCCTGCGCCGCCTCGTTCAGCCCGGCTTTTGGTTCCTTGCGCTCAAAAATGGAAAGCATTGGGGCTAGCCGCTGATAGATCTGCTCCGAGTAGAGGATTAGATAGGTGGAGAGGGTGATGGTAATGATTCCAACCACCGTCACGAGTGACAGCACTGCCTCATCGACCTGTCCCAGGGAGTAACCAAGCGCAATCAAAATTAGCGAGAACTCACTGATCTGCGCCACGGCCAACCCGGCCTTGAATGACACCTTGGCTCGATAGCCCATGAGGCCCATGATGACCAAAACAATGATTGGGTTTCCAATCAAAACAAAAGCTGAAAGCAGGATTGCTGGCCAGAGCTGATCAATCGCATCAGAGAAGGTCAGTGATGAGCCGAGCTGAATGAAGAAGAACAAAATCAGCACGTCTCGCAAGCTAACCATTCGAGCACTGATGCTCTCGCGGTAAGGGGTGGATGCCAGTGCGACTCCCGCAACAAAGGCTCCGATCTCCATGCTCAAACCGAGCGCAGCACTCACCGCGGCGAGCGACATTGCCCACCCGACACCAAAGAGCAGTGTCAGCTCTTGGCTGCTAGCTAGCCAATCTAAAAGTTTCGGAATCACGAACTTGGCCAGCATCGCGACAACCAAAAGGAAGACGATGCTGCCGGCAAATGTGATCAGCAGGCCTACCGGAGCTGCTGCCTCACTACCCGGAGAGCCAATTGTTACGATCACAACCATCGCGACAATCACCAAAATGTCCTGAACGATCAGGAATCCCACCGCGATTTGACCGTGAAGCTGGTCGATTTCTCTTTTGTCAGAGAGCAGTTTCACGATGATGATTGTTGAGGAGAAAGTTAGAGCAACTGCGATGTAAAGCGCTGGGATGAAATCGAACCCGAGAGCGATGATTATGAAAAAGCCAACTACTGATGTGAAGACAACCTGGCCAACGCCAGTCAGAAGCGCAACCAAGCCCGTGGACTTGATTAGTCCAATGTCCAGTTTCAGGCCAACTAAGAAAAGCAGAATGGCAATGCCAAGTTTTGCGAGTAGTTCAATCTCGTCCTCGTAAGAAACAAGATTGAAAAAAGAAGGGCCCAACAAAATACCCACAAAAATGTAGGCAACAATTACCGGTTGCTTCGCAAGTTTTGCCCCAAAGCCAACAACCGCCGCAAGCAGAAAGATCATTGCTATCTGAGCAAATGCGGTTTCTAACATGGCTGAAGGATAACAGCCGATGTTTCCGCGATGTGAAGCGGCTTCGCCCTGAAAAACCCAGCTCGGTCTTCACCAAAACGGTTTTTCCCATAGCATTCAAGGATGCTTAGCCCTGAACAGTTTCACGAATTAGCCGCATCTAGACGCTCAACCAGAGACTTCCTCGACACCCCACTTGACCCAAAGGTTTTAGAGGAGATCTTGAATGAGGCAGTTACTGCCCCGAGTTGGTCTAACACCAGGCCCTACATGGTTGCGGTGGCAACCGGGGAACAGCGTGATCGCATCTCGAACGCGCTGGTTACAAGACTCAGAGAGTCGGCAGAGCTAAAGGGGCAGGGTGCTAACCCCGACTACACCCACGTTATCCCCTACCCAGAAGGGCTAATCGAGAGAAGCCAGCGAGTTGGCCTTGGCATATACGACACCCTCGGGATTGATAGGTCTGACAAGGCGGCCAGGTTTAAGTTCTTGGAGCGCAACTACGAGTTCTTTGGTGCTCCAGCAGCACTGTTCTTTTTCACCCACAAGGGCCTAGATCACTTTGGCACCTTGGATCTCGGCCTCTACATGCAAACTTTGATGCTTGCCGCCAAGGCCAGAGGCATTGGCACTTGCCCGCAAGGCTACTTGGGCAACTACCCAGACATCATCCGAGAAGAGTTTGATGTCAGCGACGACTACGCACTGGTTTGTGGAATGAGCATCGGCTACCCCTCCGATCACCCAATTAATGGCTGGGGAGCCGAGCGGCTACCAATATCTGAGCTCACCATCCCAGCGAAGAAATAGCAGTCGGCTTAGTATCCTTCTCTGATGGTCAGAGAAAGTGCAATGCGTGCTCTCAAGAACCGAAACTTCAGGGTTTTGTTTCCTGCGAGCGTGTTATCAAACACCGGAACCTGAGCTAATAACCCAAAGCATTCCAATAACCCCGGAGCAGCAGGGCTAGAGAGTTACCAAATACCGCGTCGACCTACCGCCAGCGAGATCCCTAATCAGAACTCCCAGCTCGATGTATTTCGCAATATCTCGCTGCGCGGTGTCAACCGAGCACTTACCCAGCTTGGCCAGCTTTTGCGCTGTCACTTTGCCCTCAAATGAGGGGTCTAACAGCCTGCGCAATGTCGCCAATTGCCTCTCGTTAAGTTGAGGTCCAACCCTTAGCAACAACTTTGATCTGCCCGACATTAGATCGAGTTCCTCAAATGAGTACTCGATTGCATTGCAAATTGATTGCAGAAACCACTCAACAAAGCCGCTGGCATCTAAATCACTGCGCTGAGCCGCCTCGAGAAGTTGGTAATAGGTCTTTCGATTTTTCAGAATCTCACCGGAGACGCTGTAGGCGCGAAGCCCAAGACCATCAGCCCTGGCAAGAAACAGTTCAGATATCGCCCTGGCCACTCTGCCGTTGCCATCTTCAAAGGGGTGAATGGTCAAAAACCACAGCTGACCTATGGCCGCCTTGACAAAATCATGCTCTTTGGAATCTTCCAGCCAGAGGATCAGCTGGCCAAGCATCGAGGTAATCGCTGCCGCAGGCGGTGCCTCGAAGTGGACCTGCTCTTTCCCGATAGGTCCAGAGACCACCTGCATTGGCCCTTGCGAATCATCTCTAAAAACCCCGGCCCTAAAACTAGAGACTTCCGGAAACAACAGCTTGTGCCAGGTTTTTAGTCGATCTAGCCCCAACTCGGAGTTCCGGTTTTCATTTATGTCACTTAGGAGCCTTGCGAGTGACTCAGATTGAGCAGTTGACTCACCTGGGTAATCAAGCACGCCCAAACTCTTGGCGATAGAGGATTTGATCGCCCTGCTATCTAGGGCTTCGCCCTCTATTTCAAAGGATGTGACAACCTCTTCAGTGCGCGAAGCAACCAATGCCTCAAAAAAGAGCTCATTGCCATACGCCTCGAGTCGACCGCCAAGCCTGGCCTGCAATAGCTCAGCACGAACCAATAGCTTTTGAGCCCGCACAGAATCCCAGCGCCACACAGGCCACTCGGGAAGTTCATAGACCCAGCTCATAATCACCGCATTTCTTGCGGTGATTGTAGTCCTATTCACCGCATGTTTTGCGCTGAATAGCTTCGAAGCCCGGCCAGAAGAGTTTTCCAAGCACTTACAAAAATTCCTTGACTCAGCACTTTCCTAGTTGACGCACAGACCATTGCTACGCCTCACTCAGCCCGCACCCATACCAAGCAGTTAGCTTGGGGATCCAGTGTGAAAACCTCACACTGCTATCGCTGAACACCCGAAAAAAGAGGAACAATGAAAAAAACTAAACTAACTGCCCTGGCTGGAATTGCCGTGGCGGCTCTATTGCTGACCGGTTGTGCACCAGCGGAAGACAACACTCCTTCAACAGAGACCACTGAAGAGGCTCAGGTTGAGGAGACTCCAACTGAGGAGACTCAGACCGAAGAGGCGGCCCCAGAGGAAACTCCGGGAAACATTGTTGAAGTTGCCGTCGGAGCTGGAACCTTCACAACCCTCGCAGCAGCATTAGGTGCAGCTGACTTGGTAGCGACTCTTGAGGGTGAAGGACCATTCACCGTCTTCGCACCAACCGATGACGCATTCGCAGCCCTACCAGAGGGCTTGCTAGAAGCACTACTTCTTCCTGAGAACGTAGCTGTCTTGCAGTCAATCCTGACCTACCACGTTGTATCGGGCGAGGTTTTCGCCGCTGATGTAACCACTGGTGATGTAACCACAGTTGAGGGATCAACCTTCATGGTTGACACCTCAGAGGGTGTTGTCATCAATGGAACAGCCAACGTAACCGCGACAGACATCGCCGCATCTAACGGCGTGATCCACGTTATTGACGCGGTAATCGTCCCAGCAAGCGTCGACCTAGACGCATTGCTTGGATAAAACCAACGGCATTAACAACTCAGCCAGGGACGAAGGTCCCTGGCTGAGTCACTTAACTGAGATGTTCTAATTTCTGAGGGAGAGCCAAAAGAGGCCCCAAAGAAACAGAAAACCCCTCCCGAAGGAGGGGTTTTCACTTTGTGGAGACTAGGGGGGTCGAACCCCTGACCCCCTGCTTGCAAAGCAGGTGCTCTACCAACTGAGCTAAGTCCCCAAAGCGAGCATTCCCTGGCGGAAAGTGCTCA
>DATBNK010000014.1:0-18570 GCA_036554355.1 Aquiluna sp. | reverse complement strand
TAGGCCACCAAGATACCAAGACCTGGACCTGGGTTGGTCTCAAGCATAAACATGATGGACTTGCCCATCTCCTCAGCCTGAATAACACCAATTGGAGCTAGAACACCGTGGTTGATCGCGTTGTTCAAGAACAAAATCTTCGCTGGCTCAACCAAAATCGAAGCCAGTGGCAATAGGCCGGTGTCGATCAGAGTCTGAACTCCACGACCAAGAACATCGCTGAATGCGTTGACTGTTGGGCCAATGCCTAGGAATCCAAGAATCGCCATCAGCATGCCTGTGATACCTAGTGAGAAGTTGCTGATCAGCATCTCGAAGCCCATTGGGGTGCGTGGGTCAAGTACTTCATCAATCTTCTTTAGGATCCATGCAGCCAAAGGACCAATCAACATGGCACCTAGGAACATTGGGATATCAGCACCAACAATCACACCAACGGTTGCGATAGCACCGATAACGGCACCGCGCTGACCGTGGACCAAACGACCACCGGTGTAACCGATGAGGATTGGAAGCAGGTTGATGATCATTGGACCGACCATGGAGGATAGGTCTTCGTTTGGAAGCCATCCGGTCGGGATAAAGAGCGCGGTGAGCAGACCCCATGCAATAAATGCACCGATGTTTGGGATCACCATGCCCGCGAGGTTGCCACCGAGCTTCTGCACTGAAGCGCGCCACCCGGTATGGGTGCCGTCACCGGCGGGGATAAAATTAGCCATGGGTACTACCTTCCTGATAGTTGGTTGTATTCATTAGAGCGACAGGTGGGGGTTCGCTTGCAGGCAGCCCTCACCTGTTGCTTCTTTTCTCCAGCCGCGATTCGGATGGAGAAACCATTACGCGAGAGCAACTTCGACCCCCGCATTCGCGAAGCCGTCAACGTAGCGCTGCTCGGCATCAAAGTTTGTGACCACTCGGTCAAATGAGTCGAAGGTTGCGAATCTAGCTGGGTAAGAAGACCCGAACTTACCGCTATCCACCAACAAGATTCGCTCCAGGGAGTTCGCCATCATGGTTCTTTTCACCATCGCCTCATCGGTGTCATAGGCGGTGACCCCGCCCTCGAAAGAGACTCCGTTGGCACCCAAGAAGGCGATGTCCGCATTTAGGTCATTTAGGTCGGAAACTGTCTTGGCACCCACGGCGCTTAGGGAAGCCGGTCTGATTCGACCACCAAGCATATGGGTTTGGGTTGAGCTATCGGCCAACTTCGAAACCAGTGTGATGCTGTTGGTCACCACCACAAGTTTGGGCCGATCACGCAAGAACTCTGCCATCTGCCCAGCGGTGGTTCCACCATCAACAAAGATGCAGCCCTCGTCTGGGATAAAAGATGCAGCGGCAGCTGCAACGCTGTGCTTCAAATCAAGGTTTTGACCAAGGCGCTCTGGGATTGTGTATTCGTGGGTGTAACGATCAACCGCAATCGCACCGCCGTGAACTCGGCGAACAACTCCTCTGCGCTGCAGGACGTCTAGATCTCTACGAACTGTTTCAACGGCAACGGCCAATTTTGAGGCAGCATCATTAGCGTCCAAGCGCCCATCAACCTGGGTCCACTCAGCAAGTTTTATCCTGCGTTCCTCTGCCAACATCTGCGCGGTCTCCATTGTCCGTTTTTGAAGCTTTCGGACAAGTTAGCAGGACTTACACAGGAAAGAAAACAAAAACGGGCAGAAAACCACAGAAACAAATAACGTTTCTATAAACTCGGCTCGTTTTGACGGATTCTGAAGTCCTGAATCATGCGCCACCAAACATAGAAAGCGGCCAGGGCAAAAAATGCCCATTCCGCTGCGTAAAAGGCGGTCAGCCAGTTGATTTCGATCTCCTGCTGGCGAATCTCGATCGAGATTTGATCCAATTCGGTTTCAATGCCCGATTGCAAAATCAAATAAATCGGGTAGCTCGGGGTGGGTTCTGTGAAGTAAAGATTCACGAGCTCTCCAAGAACCACCGAGCCCAGCACTCCATCCACCCTGGGCTTAACCGCCTCGGTTGGTTGAACAAAACCCAAAACCTCAGCGGTTTCCGAGCTGAGGTTTGCTGCCACAGTTTTGGCTTTTTCCAGGTCGGTTGTGAAACCAATCGCGAGGGTGAGCGAAGCACCATCTATAAACGAATTCACAACAACCCAGTAGCCACGAACTGACTCACCGTCAATGAGCTGGATTCGATCTGAGACCACGTAGGCATTCTCGCCATCGATCTCGACCTCCGCAGTTGCCAACCGGTCAAAGGCAAAGGGTTGCAGCTCAGCCGGAGCTGCAAGGGTGTCAAGCGGGACTGGTTCTCTTTCCTCTATCGAGACGCCCACCACATTGAAAGTTCTATCCAGCTGCCACTGCATTAGCCCTGCGAATACTGCCGCAACCAGGGCGGCGAGGGCAAGCCCCGCAAGCCACTTAGGCTGGCGGGCTACTTCCCAGAAGCTTGGCGTCATCTAGAGATAGGAGTTAAGCACGACATCAACGCGCTGGAATTCCTTGACGTCTGAATATCCGGTCGTGGCCATGGAGCGCTTTAGCGCTCCAATGAGGTTTGCGGTTCCGTCGGCGTTGTGAGCTGGACCATTCATGATCTCGCCCAGTGGGCCTTCGGTTCCAACCCAAACCCGGTTGCCTCTTGGCAGCGAGGTGCTGACAGCCTCTTGACCCCAGTGCCAACCCTGGCCGGGCGCCTGAGCTGCTCTGGCAAGAACTGTTCCGAGCATCACGGCATCGGCACCGCACGCAATCGCCTTCACGATGTCTCCCGAGTGACCAAGACCACCATCGGCAATCACGTGAACGTAGCGACCACCGGATTCATCCATATAGTCACGCCTCGCTGCAGCAACATCTGCAACCGCGGTTGCCATTGGTGCGTGAATACCCAGCACCTTTCTGGTTGCCCCAGCTGCACCGCCACCAAAGCCAACCAGCACACCGGCTGCGCCGGTGCGCATCAGGTGAAGCGCTGCGGTGTAGGTTGCTGCACCGCCAACGATCACGGGAACATCTAGCTTGTAGATGAATTCTTTTAGATTTAGCGGCTCAACCGACTTCGAAACGTGCTCTGCAGAGACGGTGTTGCCTCGAATCACGAACATGTCGACACCGGCCTTGATTACGACATCTGCAAACTCAGCGGTGCGCTGCGGAGATAGCGCTCCCGCGACCGTCACCCCAGCCGCTCTAATTTCACCAAGTCGCTGAGTGATCAGCTCTGGCTGAACAGGTTTTGAATAAACCCGCTGCAAAACCGCGGTGGCGTCCTCTGGCTTGGCAGCGGCAATCTCGCCAAGCTGCTGGGTTGGGTCCTCGTAGCGAGTCCAAAGACCCTCAAGATCCAAAACACCCAGGCCACCGAGGTGGCCCATCTCAATGACGGTGGCTGGGCTCATTGCAGAGTCCATGGGGGCTGCAACAACTGGTAGCCCAAAGCTGTAGGCATCGATCGACCAGCTGGTCGATACGTCTTCTGGGTCTCGGGTTCTTCTGGTTGGAACAACCGCGATGTCATCAAAGGCATAACCCCTCAGGGCGCGCTTTGACCTGCCAATTTCTACTTCATTCATTTTGGCCTCCTAACGAGTGCCGTAATTGGGTGCCTCAATGGTCATTTGAATATCGTGCGGGTGAGACTCCCTCAGACCTGCCGCGGTGATTCGAACAAACTTGCCGCGTTCTTGAAGCTCTGGAATGGTTCCGCCGCCGACATATCCCATCGATGCTCTCAGTCCTCCGATGAGCTGGTGGACTACGGATGCGACGGTGCCTCGATAGGGCACCCTGCCCTCAATGCCCTCGGGGACCAACTTGTCTTCCCTCAAGACATCGTCCTGGAAGTAGCGGTCCTTTGAGAAGGACTGCTGCTGACCTCTGGATTGCATTGCTCCGAGTGAGCCCATGCCGCGATAGGTCTTGTACTGCTTTCCAGAGACATATGTAATGTCTCCTGGAGCCTCATCAGTACCGGCCAGCAACGAACCCAGCATTACCGAGTTTGCTCCGGCAACCAGCGCCTTTGCGATGTCTCCCGAATACTGCAGCCCGCCATCGGCGATTACCGGGACCCCGGCCGCCTTCGCGGCCTGGGCTGCTAGATAGACGGCGGTTACCTGTGGCACGCCTACGCCGGCAACCACTCGAGTGGTGCAGATTGAACCTGGACCAACGCCGATCTTGACCCCATCAGCTCCGGCATCGATAAGAGCCTGAGTGCCCTCCCTGGTCGCTACGTTGCCACCGATAATGTCAACGTGCTTAGCAACCGGCTCACTCTTGAGCTTTGTAATCATTTCCAATACTGCTGAGTTGTGACCGTGGGCTGTGTCAACAACCAAGACATCTGCACCGGCTTCAACCAGTGCCATTGAGCGCTCCCAAGCGTCTGGGCCAACTCCAACCGCTGCACCTACCAGGAGCCTGCCGGCTCCGTCTTTGGAGGCGTTTGGATACTTCTCGCTCTTGTCAAAATCCTTGACGGTGATCAGACCGCGCAGCTTCCCATTGTCATCAACCAGCGGCAGTTTCTCGATGCGGTGCTGAGCCAATAGCGCCATTGCCTCGTCTGGGTTGATGCCAACCTTGCCAACGATCAGTGGCATCGGGGTCATCACGTCTTTCACCAAAGTGGTGGTGCGCTGCACCTCGAGCACGAACCGCATGTCTCGGTTGGTGACTATGCCAACCAGGGTGCCATCCTCGTCGATGACCGGAAGACCGGAGACTCGATACCTGCCGCACATCTCGTCCACCTCTTGAATGGTGGCGTAGGGGGTGGTGGTGACCGGGTGCGAGACCATGCCCGCTTCCGATCTCTTCACCAAATCAACCTGACCGGCCTGCTGGTCAATAGAGAGGTTGCGGTGCAGGATTCCAAGGCCACCCTGGCGAGCCATTGCAATTGCCATGCGAGCCTCGGTGACGGTGTCCATCGCCGATGAAATCAGCGGGATGTTAATGGATAGGTTCCTGGTCACCTGGGTCGCGGTGTTGACCCCGGATGGAATGACATCGGAGCGGCCTGGGAGCAACAGCACGTCGTCGTAGGTCAGGCCTACTAGGGAAAATGGGTCTGGTAATTCCACAAAAACCTCGCTACGTAATGGCCGTCGACTAAGGGCAATCCTACCCAAGCCACTGAGCCCTAGAACAGGGTTTGCTAACGATCCGACCATTAGTCTCATCGTGAAAACGCTTGCACTGCTATTGTTTTCCAATACCCTTTTTCAAGGTTAAGACTGAGCAAGGTAGCTCAATGGACATGGAGGACGAGTGAATTTCCTCTCGACTGGCAAACCACAGGGTTTGCTCAAAATACTGATTTTCGGCATCGTTTCGCTGTTCGTTGGTCTCGGACTTGCTATCACGCCGGCTAACGCCGACTCTGTTGGTGAAGAGTTTCCAGATGCCGTGACGGGTAACGTCCGCATTGAGGGCGAGCCGGTTCAAGGCGTTGGAATCTCACTAACCGGTGAGGGTTACAGTGCCGCAACCGTGACCGATGAGCGCGGTCGCTACTTCATCGGAGTGCCCGTTAGAGGCATCTACTCGGTAACCATTGATGAGAGCACTCTTCCCTCAACCGAATTGGGAGTTGAGGGTGGTGCCACTCAAGAGGTTGAGTTTGGACTCTCCGACCGTGTTGTAAAGAACTTCTTTATTGGCGAGGCCGAAAGAAACGAAATCTCCACAATCGATCAGGTCGTATCCAGAGTGATCTACGGCATCAACTTCGGTTTGATGCTCGGTCTGGCAGCTGTGGGATTGTCCTTGGTTTTTGGAACCACGGGTCTATCAAACTTCGCGCACGGTGAGATGGTTACCTTTGGAGCGGTAGCAACCTTCTTGCTAGTTAGCACCGGGCTGCCAATCTGGGTCGCAATCCCACTGGGAGTTGCGCTGTCTGCTGGCTTTGGCTGGACGCTCGATGCGGGCTTGTGGCGACCGGTTCGCAAAAAAGGCTTGGGCATTGTCCAGCTGATGATTATTTCAATTGGTCTTTCGCTATTCCTGCGCTACGTGATTCAGTTCTTCGTTGGTGGTGCCACCGAGCAGCTGCCAGGATTCGACTCCCCGAAGGTTCCGCTCTTTGGCGCGGTCGCACTGAGTGTCACCGACCTGTTCTCGATGGGACTATCCATCACGGTGATTGGCCTGTTCGCATTCTGGCTACTCAAGACCAAGACCGGCAAGGCAACCAGAGCAATCTCGGACAATCCAGATCTTGCTGCAGCCTCCGGAATCGATGTCGACCGGGTTATCAGAATCGTTTGGGTTATCGCAGCAGCAATGGCCGGGCTATCCGGAGTGCTCTGGGCCTATTTCCGCCCAGGCATCAAGTGGGACATGGGAACCCAGATCCTGCTACTGATCTTTGCCGCAGTTGTTCTTGGAGGTTTGGGAACCGCATTTGGAGCCCTCTTGGGTGCACTGATTGTTGGAATTCTCATCGAGACCTCCGGATTGCTAATCCCTGCAGACCTCAAGTACGTGGCAGCGCTGGTAGTACTGATCGTGGTGCTACTGGTCAGACCACAAGGTTTGTTGGGCCGAAAACAGAGGGTTGGGTAGGAGTAGACCATGGACTGGGGATCAATTCTCAATAACACCATTGCTGCGTTTTTAACGCCGACCACAATTGCGTTTGCGCTGGCAGCACTTGGCCTTGCAATGCACTTCGGCTTTGCCGGACTTCTGAACTTTGGTATCGCGGGCTTCATGGCAATTGGTGGCTACGGCTACGCAATCTCGGTTCTCACCTTTGGCTTGCCCTGGTGGGGAGGCATGCTGGTGGGAGTCGTCGGCTCCATCCTGTTTGCGATTGCGCTGGGTTTGCCGACTCTGAGGTTGCGAGGTGACTATCTCGCGATTGTCACGATTGCGGCTGCCGAGATCGCAAGACTCATGTTCTTGACCACCGCGTTCACTGATGTGACCGGTAGTGCTGATGGACTGTTTGGTTTCAACACCAGGCAGGACGGTACTGGTTTCCAAAACTCAAACCCATTCCCCTCGGGAGACTACGGGTTTGGACCCTTGAGCTTCAATCACCAGACACTCTGGGTCCTAACCTTTGGACTAGCGATTCTGGGGTTGTGCGTGTGGCTACTGTGGGCGCTAATGCGTTCACCCTGGGGCCGCGTCATCAAAGGTATTCGCGAGGATGAGGACGCAGTTCGCGCCCTTGGTAAGAACGTCTTTGCCTACAAGATGCAGGCACTTGTCATTGGTGGTGTCTTTGGAGGACTGGGTGGCATCGTGTTCGCCGCGTTCTCGAACGTCTCCCCTGGAGTGTTCGTAACCTCGCTGACCTTCTTCATCTGGACCTCGCTGCTACTAGGTGGAGCAGCAACCATCCTGGGTCCGGTCATCGGTGCAATCATCTTCTGGGTGCTGCAGGCATTCCTATCAAACTTCCTGTCCCAGCTAGCGCTCTCTGGCATCTTGCCGGTATCGACAACTCAGGCCTCGACCCTGAGGTTCGTGCTGGTGGGTCTGGGGTTGATGCTGCTGGTGATTTATCGACCGCAGGGTATTTTCGGAGACAAGAGGGAGTTGACCTTTGTCAAATAACGAGCAATCACACCGCACGAGCGGACTGCACATCGGCGAACCAGCTCCGGGCTGCGCCAAGACTGACCCAATGTTGGTAATCGACAATGTCAAGAAGACCTTTGGTGGTCTGACCGCCGTTGACGTTGAGCACCTGGAGATTCCAAAGAATGCCATCACGGCGCTAATTGGTCCAAATGGTGCGGGTAAGACCACGCTGTTTAATCTGCTCACCGGCTTTGACTCCCCCGACACCGGCACCTGGTCTTTTGAGGGCACCTCACTAGCCGGGATCCCTTCTTTCAAGGTGGCTCAGCTCGGACAGGTGAGAACATTCCAGCTGACCAAAGCGTTGAGCCTTTTAACCGTGTTAGAGAACATGAAGCTTGGAGCTAAGGGTCAGCGGGGTGAGGGCATCTTGAGTTCTCTGATCCCGGCTCTTTGGCGCAAGCAGGATGCCGAGATCGAAATCAAGGCCATGGAGCTTTTGGCCAGGTTCAAGCTCGACACCAAAAAGGATGATTTCGCAGCATCGCTTTCCGGTGGTCAGCGCAAGCTTTTGGAAATGGCAAGAGCGCTGATGACCGATCCTGTTCTTGTGATGCTCGATGAGCCAATGGCTGGCGTGAACCCGGCGCTAACTCAGTCGCTCCTAGATCACGTGATCAACCTCAAAAAGGACGGCATGACCGTGCTGTTCGTTGAGCACGATATGCACATGGTTCGCCACATTGCCGACTGGGTAGTTGTTATGGCAGAGGGCAAGGTTGTTGCCGAAGGTCCACCAGAAACCGTGATGAAGGAGCAGGCAGTTATCGATGCCTACCTCGGCTCCCACCAAGACACCGACCTAGGCGTGGTAACTGGCCGCATCAACATCATTCCCGAGGAGGGAAAATGACCGAAAGAGTAGTTGAGGTCACAGACCTAACCGCCGGTTACCTACCAGGGGTAAACATCCTAAATAGTGCAAACCTGTATGCGGACAAGGGTGAACTGGTTGGCATTATCGGTCCTAACGGTGCCGGAAAATCAACCCTTCTGAAGGCCATTTTTGGCCTTGTGAAAGTGCGTGAGGGCTCAATCACCCTCAATGGCGAATCCATCGTTGGCCTCAAGGCCAATGAGCTCGTGAAAAAGGGTGTTGGTTTCATCCCACAGAACAACAATGTTTTCCCATCGCTAACAATCGAAGAGAACCTGCAAATGGGTATCTTCCAGCAGCCTAAGCTCTACGACGAGCGCTTGGAATTTGTGGTTTCGATCTTCGCCGAGCTGGGCAAGCGCCTGAAGCAGCGAGCAGGCTCGCTCTCCGGTGGTGAGCGCCAGATGGTCGCCATGGGACGAGCTTTGATGATGGACCCTCAGGTTTTACTTCTGGATGAGCCATCAGCCGGTCTCTCACCTGTTCGTCAGGATGAAGCCTTCTTGAGAGTCTCTGAGATCAACAAGGCCGGTGTGACATGCATCATGGTCGAGCAAAACGCTCGCCGCTGCCTTCAGATCGCCGACCGCGGCTACGTCCTCGACCAGGGCAAGGAAGCTGTTGTGGGCTCCGGTAGAGAGCTACTAAACGACCCTCAGGTCATTGGCCTGTACCTCGGAACCCTCGGCACCTAAATGTCTAGCCGCGACGGCAGTGGCATCGCTCTAGGCATCTCTCTCGGAGTGGTCTTTGGTCTGATGATCGACAATCTTGCCCTTGGCCTAGCCCTTGGCGTCGCAATTGGCGCAGCCTTTGAGACCGCAAATCGCAAAAAGAAGAATTGACCAACCCCGTAAGGTCGGCACAATAAGAAATCCCCCCGGGCCCTAAGGCCCGGGGGGATTGTCTTTGTTGGAACTAGTTACTATCCACGGATGGTGGACTGAACGTTGTTTCCGTCGTACTGCTGGATCAGGATGTTACCTGCGGTTGGGTCTCCGACCTCATCGAAGGCAATTGCACCTGAAGGACCGTCGTAGTCAGCGGTTCCGCCACCATTGATGATGTCGGCACACTCAGCAAAGCTGGTGCACTTGGTGCCGTTACCGGTTCCACCAGATACCTCACGTAGCTTCTCAGCCATGTTGGCACCCTGGGTGCTGCGAGCCTCAAGAGCAGCAAGTGCTAGAACTACGACTGCGTCGTAGGTCTCAGGACCGTATGCGTAGAGCTCTAGTGGCTCGTTTCCACGACCCTCCCAGAAGGAGTTCATCTCTGCGATGAAGTCAGCAATGTTTGCCTCGTTCACACCTGGGTAGGTTCCCTTGGCGCCCTCTAGGGTGCCTGGAGCGAAGTCCTCAGAGTAGTTGGTTAGGTTACCGTCTACGAAGTAAAGGTCCTCGCCAGGGAACTGGCTGGTTAGCTCAGGAACGATGGTCTTTGCCTCGTCGAAGGTAACCAGGACGATAGCGTCTGGGTCGCCTGCAAGAGCCTCAGAGATCTGGCTGGTGAAGTTGGTGTCACCGGTGTTGTAGGTAGGAGCAGCGATTACCTCGCCACCAGCTGCCTCAAACGCTTCGGTAATGAATCCAGCCAAGCCGGTTCCGTAGGAGTCGTTTAGAACGATCATGGAGATTCTCTCGCGACCGTCTTCAGCGATTAGGTTTCCTAGAACCTCACCCTGTAGAACGTCAGAAGGTGCGGTACGGAAGTACAGACCCTTGTCGTCGTAGGTGCTGAAAGCAGCGGAGGTGTTAGCTGGGGAGAACTGAATCACACACTCAGCGACAACGCGGTCGATGAACTGTAGTGATACACCCGAGGAAGCTGCACCAACGATTGCCTGAACGTCAGCTGCAAGCAAACGTGGGATCTCGGTGTCGTAAGCCTTGTTGTCGGTGTCACCAGAGTCACCTGGAAGGTAGTCAATGGTGATGCCCTTGCCAGCGGCGTTGATTTCCTCAACAGCCATGAAGGCTCCGGCCTCTTCTGGTGGGCCGAGGAATGCGAGGTTACCGGTCAGTGGCAGTGCTGAACCTAGCTTTAGGGTTAGGTCTCCGCTCTGCTCTGGACCTAGCTCACAGCCGCCAGCGGTGGTAGCTGGTGCACAACCAGTCAAGACTGCTGCACCAAGCGCCAAAACGCCTGCTGCAGATAGTGCCTTGAGGCCGGTGCGCGACCTAGTGTTCTTGTTGGTCATTCTTGCTCCTTGAAATAGCAAATTGAAGGCGAACGCCGGCAGTTGCCAGCATTGCTGTTGAAAGTTTAGTAACGAGAACCTCTACGCGGTGTGAACCAAAGGCCCTCAGAAAACGCTTACATAGTTTTCAGTTTAGATTTCGAAGTTGAATGATGTAATTCAACTGAAACCGAAGCAAGTGGCACTCAATAGATTCGCAATTCGTTGTTTACAGGCTTTTATACGGTTGAGTAACAATCTTGTTTCGAAACTAGGCAACCTCAGCAATTGGCAGGGATGGCCTCCGAGAGCGCAGTGCATCGAAGGTGAGAACCGCCAATGAAATCCAGACCAGCCCAAAGCCAATCCAGCGGGCCGCGGGCATTGGCTCTTGCAAAATGAAGTAGGCAATCAAAAACTGCAGGGTCGGGGTCAGGTACTGAATGAAGCCGATGCTCGATAGTGGAATCCTGCTTGCAGCAGCTCCAAACAGAATCAAAGGAATTGCGGTGAGGATTCCAAAGCCAATCAACACGCTGGCTTCATAGCCCCCGCTGAGGATCATGATCGGGCCCATCGATGCCACAAAAGCCAACTGAATAAGAGCCAAGGGCATAACGATGGCGGACTCCAGGGTGAATGACTGCAGCGCGGGTATGGACTTACCAACCTTGTTCTTTGCAAGTGAGTAAGTGGCAAAACTCAAGGCGAGAATCAATGCGATCCAGGGTGGCCTACCGTAATCCACGGTGAGCACTATGACTGCAATCAGGCCAATGCCCAATGCCACCCACTGCATCGGTCGGAGCTTTTCTTTCAAAAGCACCACCGCAAACAAGATGGTGATTAGCGGATTGATGAAATAGCCCAGCGAGCTCTCAATGGTGTTGCCGGTGACAACCGCGATTACATAGGTTTCCCAATTGATAAAAATAAACAGCGCCGCAACTGCAATCCAACCGAGCTTCTTTGGCGATTTGGCAAGCTCGACAATTGGCTTCCAAGTCTTAGTAATAGTGACCAGCAGCGCTGCAAACAAGAAGCCAAAGACCACTCGCCAAACCACAGTCTCCAGAGGGTTGGCAAATGCGGAAGCCGTGATGATCAGCGGGAATGAACCCCAAATAAGGTAAGCAGAGACGCCAAAAAATAGCCCTGTGCTGAGTTGGGAGCGTTGCTTCACTCTCAAATCTTAGGGTAAAGAAAACGGCCCGGTTTCCCGGGCCGAATCCTAAAAAGTTAGTTCTTTATCCCTCGATGATTGCAAGCACATCGCGAGCAGATAGCACCAGGTAGTCCTGACCACCGTACTTCAGCTCGGTGCCGCCGTACTTCGAGAAAATAACCTTGTCGCCAACGCTGACGTCGACCGGAATACGGTCACCATCGTCGTTGAAGCGACCTGGGCCTACGGCAATAACCTCAGCCTCCTGTGGCTTCTCTTTTGCGGTGTCTGGGATTACCAGACCGGATGCAGTTACCTGCTCTGCCTCTAGTGGGCGAACAACAATGCGATCTTCGAGTGGCTTGATAGAAACCGACACTTTGACCTCTTCTTTTTCTCTAAAGATTCATGAATTAGCAATCTCGCCTTGCGAGTGCTAACAAAACTTTAGGGCCTTATTAGCACTCAGTCAAGGTGAGTGCTAGGTGTTTACAGATAGTTTTGTTGCGTGAGCCAAACCGAGAGTTTTTTTGAATCCCCAAAAGCCAAAGAGCTAGCGGTTGAGATAGCCAAAAGGCTCGATGCCAATAACCAGCTGTCGCTCATAAATGAATACCGCAAACTAGGGATCGATCCTGAAATGATCACCTTTGCGTTGAACCAGGCTCGCTATAAACAGCGCGGCATCGTCAAATTTGGCGAGCGAGCCAGTGAGATGCTTTTCACCGAAGCGGGCCTCGAGCAGGCAACCCGCCAACAGGTCGCAGCCTGGCATGCCAGCAGATTCAATGAAGCGAGCATCGCCTCGGTCACAGATCTCGGAGCCGGCATCGGTTCCGATGCCATTGGGTTTGCTGATGCCGGCCTAGAGGTGACCGCGGTGGAAAACCACCCGGAGTCATTTCAGGCTCTCAAACACAATCTCGCAACCATCGCCAATGCGACAGCTCTAGAACAAGATGCGACCAACCATCAGATCTCTTCAGCCGGCGTTTGGCTCGATCCTGCAAGACGAGATCAAGATCGAAAATCACTGACGGTGCAGCGGTTAGAGCCGAGCATGTTCTCCCCAAACCTTGATTTTGTTTTTGAAATAGCCAATCAGTACCCCGCAGGCATCAAGCTGGCACCGGGATTTCCGCACGAACTTATCCCCGCAAACTTCGAGGCGAACTGGGTCTCCCATCATGGTGATCTCGTGGAAATGACATTGTGGTCTGGCCGCTTAGGTCAACCAGGAATCAAAAAGGCAGTGATGGTCGGGGAAACGGTCAGCGAATTTGTTGGCACCGACCAGCGAGCTGCAATTTCAGAGATTGAGCGCTACCTCTACGAACCGGATGTCAGCCTGATTCGCTCTCACCTGGTGGGCGATTACGCAAACCAAAACGGCTTGCACCTGATCTCAGAACAGATTGCCTACCTCAGCTCAGCCAAGCTGGTTTCGAGCCCGTGGGTCAAGGGCTATGAGGTGCTGGATGTATTGCCATTAGATGTCAAGCAGATCAAGGCCTACTGCTCTAAACACGACATTGGAGTGCTGGAAATCAAAAAGCGTGGGGTGGATGTTACCCCGGAGGCGCTCAGGCCGAAACTCAAGTTAAAGGGAGCGGGCGCCTCCACCCTGGTTCTCACCAAGGTGGGCAGCGCCCGCCAAGCAATTGTCTGTAAATCCATCCGCTAGATGGCTCTCCTAGCGGAGTGACTAGTGACCGTGACGGTCACCGAATCCCTTGCGGAATTCAAATAGCTCTGACATCCCCGGCTGGAGTCCGGAGAGGTCGTAGTCGACAAATGCAAAACTAAGAACCGCCAAAGTTGTGAAAATAATCCAAGTAAGGATATTTAAATATCCAAGCACCACTCCCACGATTGCCAATACCCGGCCGTTTTCCCGTGATCGCTTGATCTGAGCAAGTGAGATGTGGCCTGTGATGATTGCCATCAGTGCGCCAAATCCAGTCAGGGCGCTGGCGAGCGAAACCACCGCGAGGGTGTTTAGTGAACGCCAGTCATATCTAGCCTTTTGGACCTCGTCATTACTAGGTGGCTCTGTTGCTGCCTCTTCGGGCAGTGCTGGTTTGTCGTCCGTCATGTTTTCTCCTTTATTAGACTCAGTGCAGTAAAGCAGCAGAGGCTGGGCTTTCCTTGGGAGAAAGTTGGGAGATTGTTGAAAGGAACTAAGGGGCTTGAACCTCGGTGACATCCAGGGTTGATTCTGCGGAGAACCCAAGCGAGCTGGGTTTGCGGCCATTCATGATTAGCTGAGCACCCAAAGATGCGATCATCGCTCCGTTATCGGTGCAGAGGGAGAACCTCGGAATCCTTAGCTCGATGCCCTCTTTGTCGCAAACCTCTTGGGCGTATTCGCGAAGCCTGGCATTTGCCACCACTCCCCCTCCGAGGAGCAGCCTGTTGACCCCATGGGCCTTGCATGCCGCCACTGCCTTGGAGATCAAGACGTCAACGACTGCCTCGCGGAAACTCGCTGCCACGTCAGCGTGATTGAGCTCTAGCCCTTGATCCTGGGCTTTCTCGACGTGCCGGGCAACGGCGGTTTTGAGTCCGGAGAACGAGAAGTTGTAGCGGTGCTTTTCCATATCCTTTGGAAGAGTTAGCCCCCTTGGGAACCTAATTGCCTTTGGATTGCCATTCAGGGCTAACTTGTCGATTTGGGGACCGCCTGGATAGGGAAGACCCAGCACCCTTGCAACCTTGTCAAAGGCCTCACCCGCTGCATCATCGATCGTCTCACCCAATAGCTCAACGTCTTCCAGCAGGTCTCGGACCAGCAACAAAGAGGTGTGGCCTCCGGAAACCAAAAGTGCGATGGTTGGCAGCTGAACGCTGCCACGCTCAAGGACATCGGCACCAACATGGCCGACAAGGTGATTCACCGCATAGATCGGCAGGTTGTGAGCGACAGCCAAACCCTTGGCTGCCCCAATCCCAACCATTAGTGCACCCGCTAAACCCGGACCGTTGGCCACTGCAATGGCATCAACCTTGTCTATCGAAATGCCAGCTTCCAAAAGCGCCTTGTCCAAAACCTGACCAATTGATTCGAGGTGAGCACGCGCAGCCACCTCCGGAACCACTCCGCCATATTTGGCGTGCTCATCCATCGAGCTAGCAAGCGCATTGGCCAACAGCCGGTTGCCCTGGACTATGCCGACCCCGGTCTCATCGCAGCTAGATTCGATACCGAGAACAATTGGCTGGCGAATCTTGGCCCGCATCACCAGAGCATCCGTCCCGGATGGCTGGTAGTAGCGCTTGCGCAGATCAATCTGCTCGAAACCTAAAGACTTATAAAGGGCAATTGCCGAAGCATTGTCAGCTTTGACCTCGAGCAGAACCTGCTCCGCGCCCAAGGCGAGTGCCTTTTTCATCAAAAGCTCCATGAGCGCTCTGCCAAGACCCTTGCCCTGCTCACTCTGCCGAACCCCAATGGTTTGAATGTCGGCCGAGAAGCTTGCCGGGACAGAGCTCAGTCCCGCATAGCCGACAAGATCAGGATCAAAGACACCTAGGTAGTGGGTATTGGGATTGGTGAGCTCTGATTTCATTGAGGATTCCAACCAAGACTCACTGTCAAACAGTGAGCGCTCGAGCTCCATCAGAACTGGCAGATCTTCCAACCTAAGTTCGCGAATCTCCATTAGCCACTCACCCGCTTGCCCTTAGATGGCGAGACATCTGCAGAGCGCAAATACAAGGCACTGACATCGCTTAGATCAACGCCTTTTGCGAGCGCCGCAATTGCATAGCGGCCAACTGCTTCGGCATCAGAACTCTGGGTTAGGTGTTGGTGGCCCTCGGGGATTGCCAACTCAGTTGGCGAGATGACAGTTGGCCCGCTCACTCTTTCACCATCTTGATAGCGCGCATAGAACAACTCACCGCGCTTGGCATCGGTGGTGATAACAACATTGCCCTTGACACCATGCGCTATCGCATCAAGAACCATAACCCCGTGAAGATCTAGCTTCAGGGTCTTTGCCAGCGAGATGCCCGCTGCCATTCCCACCCGCAAACCGGTGTAGGGGGCAGGGCCTCTTCCAATCGCAACGGCATCTAGATCAGCGGCGGTGATGCCAGCCTCGGATAGAGCCTGGCTGATGGCCTCTCCAATGTTTTCGGCATGGCCAAATGGGTCCTCGAATAAAAGCTTTGACAAAAGCTTGTCGCCTGAAAAGATTGCGGCCGAGGTCCCCGCACAGGAATCAATTGCCAGTAGCAATCTCGACCCCCTGCCATCTCAGACCGGAAAAGGTTAGTTCGACCTCTCGAACATCGTCTTGACGGGTGCGATCAATTTGGATCTTTAGGTAATCGGTTAGTACCGAATCTAAAAAGTCCCTGGGCCACTCGATTACGACAATCGAGTTCTCAAAGTCGATGTCAAGATCGTCTAGCTCGACCGCGCTACCGAGTCGATATGCATCAACGTGAACCAGCTTTGGCCCCGCCTCGGTTCGGTGCGTTCTCGCCAACACAAAAGTTGGCGACTGGATTGTTCCCTTTGCCAAAAGCCCCTCGCCAATGCCCCGGGTCAAAGTTGTCTTCCCCGCTCCTAGCTCTCCTTCGAGAAGCACGACATCGCCAGCACGCAGACTCTTGGCAACGCCGAGGCCGAGTGATTCCATTTGCTCGGGAGAAGAGATTGTCAACTTCATTTATCTAAAAACACCCTGTCGGCTCTGCCGCCGATTCTGGTGATGATCTCGTAGTTGATGGTCTTGGCGCTGTGAGCAAGATCGTCAACGTTCGGCTCACCCTTCGCGGGGTCACCAAAGATAACCACATCGGTGCCAATCGGGATCTGGTCATCGCCAACCTCCACCACAAACTGGTCCATCGCGATTCTGCCCACCACGGGATATCTGCGGCCAAGAATTTGAACCTCTGCGCCCTCTGAAATTCTTGGCATTCCCTCGGCATAGCCAAAGGGCACCAGCACCAAATTGGTCGCGCGCTCAGCGATGTAGCGATAGCCGTAGGAAACCCCCTGGCCCGCCTGCACCCTCTTGAAACCCGCAGACTTTGCAACGGCTCGCATTGCAGGAATGAGTGAGACCGAGGTCAACTCCTTGTCCTCAAAGGGATTGTGCCCATAGACCAGTAGCCCCACTCTGGCCATGTCGTAATCAAAATCCTCGTGGGCAAGAGCTGCGGCAGATGCCGAGATATGGGTTTGGAAGCCAGAAATCTGCTTAGATTTCGCAAGTGCGATTGCCTCATCAAATTTGTTGCGCTGCTTCAGGTCATCACTGAGTGAGGTATTGGACAAGTGAGTGAAGATACCAACCACACTCTTGTCGGCAGCAGCCTCAAATGCCGATTCCCAATCGGCCTTCACGAAACCCTCTCGGCCTAAACCGGTGTCAACAATCAGGTGGATCTTTTGATCGTTATCGACGGCACTTAGAACATCGTGGTTGGCAACCCCAATTTCGATATCCAACTCCTTGGCCAACTTGAAATCATCGGTTGGCAACACCAACCAGCAGATCAAGCGGGATTTAATGCCGGCGGCCCTGAGCTCTATTGCCTCATCTAGATCCGCGGTGGCAAGAGCGTCAACGCCGATATCCTCAAGAGCTTTGGAGACCTCGTGCATGCCGTGACCGTAGGCATTCGCCTTGACAACAACCATCACCTCTTTACCAGAGAGCTTTTTCTTGATTTTCAGGTAGTTGTGCTTGATCGCAACTAAGTCAATTTCAATCCTGCGCATCTAATCAGCCTCCAATACGACCATCGCAATGGCAACGGAGGCATCGTGCGAGATTGAGAGCCAGCTCTTATCAACACCGTGCTCTGCCATCTTCAATGCGGTGCGGCCATGGAACTGAAAAATGGGCTTGCCCAGTTCATTGTTGTGGACCTCGATCTCATTCCAGGTCAAAAGCTTTGGGTCTCCCACGGCCTTTGCAAGGGCCTCTTTAGCGGCAAACCTGCCGGCAAGGGACTGATCCGTTAGACCTATCTCGGTGCGATAGAACAGTCGATTCGCCAAATTTGGAGTTCGCTTCAGAGATTCACTCAGTCTCTCGATTGAGCAAACGTCAGTCCCAATTCCAATAATCACTACTCAACCGTGACGCTCTTAGCAAGGTTTCTAGGCTGGTCAACATCCAACCCCTTGGCGGTTGCCAACTCCATTGCAAAGATCTGCAGTGGCAAGACGCTCAGCTGAGCGGCCATGAAGGGGTGGGTTTGCGGCACAAAGAAAACCTCGTCGGCATAGTTTGCAACCTCGGTGTCACCGGCCTCAGCAATGGCAATCACCTTGGCCCCGCGGGCTTTAATCTCTTGGATGTTTGAAATCACCTTGGGCTGCAGGGAACCGGGAGTGTTCTTGGCAGGGACAATGACTATTACCGGCTGGCCCTCTTCAATAAGGGCGATTGGGCCGTGTTTGAGCTCCCCTGCTGCAAAGCCCTCGGCGTGGATATAGGCAAGCTCCTTGAGCTTTAGAGCACCCTCCAGAGCAATCGGGTAACCAACGTTGCGACCCAAGAAAAGAATCGACTTGGCATCAGAGAGCTCCTTGCCAAGCTCCTTCATTCGACCAACCGAATCGAGTACTTCCTTGACGCTCCTTGGAAGCTTCAGAAGTTCTTGACCCAAGTCATTTAGCTCTGCCTGGGGCATTGAACCTCTGAGCGAGGCCAGTGCGAGTGCGACAAGTTGCCCCGCGGTTATCTGCGCAGTGAAGGCCTTCGTGGAAGCAACCGCAACCTCGGGACCA
>DATBNK010000011.1:0-13956 GCA_036554355.1 Aquiluna sp. | reverse complement strand
CCAATGCCCGCATACACACCGGCGGTCAGAATAAGGTCGTGGGCTAGCGCAACTAGAGCTGCTACCGACATCTTCCACGATCGGAAGTAGAAGGCCATCAGAAGGCTCACGAGGGCTAGGAAGACGACCAGACCGGTTAGTGCCTGCCTGGTGACATCAGCACCCCAGTTTGGACCAATAAAGCTTGAGGCAACCTCTTCACCTGGAACTCCGTAAGCCTCACCGAGTGCAAGTCTGGCGTCTTCAGACTCGAGGTCCTCCAGCTGCTCAGTTTGGATTCGTAGATCGTTTGCGCCCACTCCGGTGACATTCACCTGAACTCCTGGGCGAATCTCCTGAATTACATCCACAGCTAGCTGCTGAGGAAGGTTCTGGGAGTTTGTCAGGCGGAACTCTGATCCCCCGCGGAACTCAATGCCGAAGTTGAAGCCTCCCCTGACAATCGGAAGAGCAATAGCGATAATGACCAGGACGGCACCGATGGTGTACCAAATGTTTCGCTTGCCAACAAAGTCGTAGGAGCGCTCTCCTGAGTAAAGCTGGTTACCAATTTCGCGAAGCTTACTCATCGCCGTCTCCCTTCGTTGCTAGCGCGGCTTTTCGCTCGGCTATGGTTTGGCGTTTCTGTGCCTCCTTGGAGGCTTTAGCTGCCTTGGTTTCGGGGACTGCCTTTGAGATCCTGAACTCGCCACGCCCCTTATAGGAAGCCTTTTGAGCTGTCAGGTCAAAGCCCGACCAGCGACTGCCGGAGGCAAAGAACTTGTTTCTTGCCAACAGCTGAACCATTGGGTGGGTGAACATGGTTACGACCAATAGGTCGATCAGGGTGGTTAGACCGAGGGTGAATGCGAAGCCTCGCACCGAACTTGAAGTTAGTAGGTAAAGAACCACTGCGGCCGTGAAGCTAACGGCGTCTGAAACCAGAATGGTTCTTAGCGCCCTCTTCCAACCAGCCTCAACCGCAACCTCGAGGCTCTTGCCATCACGCAGCTCATCTCGAATACGTTCGAAGTAGACAATGAACGAGTCAGCCGTAATACCAATCGCGACAATCAAACCTGCAACACCGGCAAGTGATAGGCGGTAGCCCTGTCTCCAGGACAAGAAAGCAATAAATAGGTAGACCAAGATTGCGGCAACAATCAAAGATCCAAGCACGATGGTGGCCAAACCTCGGTACTGGAAGGTCATGTAGGCGACAACGATGATCAGACCAATCAAACCTGCAAGCAAACCGGAGCGAAGTGACTCATCACCAAGGGTCGCAGAGATGTTCTCCTGAGACTGAACCTCGAAGCCAATCGGCAACGCACCGTATTTCAGCTGGTCCGCAAGAATGGTTGCGGTCTCCTGAGTGAAGCTACCGGTGATCTGAGCCTGACCGTTGGTGATCACTGCGTTCGTTGATGGCGCTGTGATTACAAGTCCATCCAAAGTGATTGCGAACTGATTCTGTGGTGAGGGCAGGCCAAAGAGCCTGGCTGTTACATTGCCAAACGCGGTGGTCCCCTCAGCATCAAATTCAAGGTTCACAGCCCAGGTGTTGGTTGAGGCACCGGTCTGGGTGGTTACGGTTCCAGCCGAGGCGTCGGAGATGTTTAGGCCCTGGACCTCAACTGGACCAAGGATGTACTTGTTGGCGCCAAACTCGTCACAGGTCACCAGTGCCGTATTTGGATCATCAACCTGGCCTGGAGATCTAAATGGCGTGGAGCAGTCAAGTTCTTCGAATTGGCGCTGAATGCGCTCCGAGATCCATGCCGGGTCCGATGCGTTCACCGGCTGAGCGGTGGGCTCATTGCTCAGTGAGTCGTAGTCGGATAGCTCAGCACCCTCCTCTAGCGGGGTGGAGCCTGTGAAAGTGATAACGGGGCGGAATTCCAGCAAGGCGCTGGCCCTAATTAGCTGCAGTGTGGTTGGGTCTGGGATTCCCGGGATGGCAACAACGATGTTCTCATTACCCTGAATCGACACCTGGGATTCACCAACACCGGAGCCGTCAATACGTTGACGAATAATCGTTACTGCCTGGTTGAGCTGCTCTTGGGAGGCCTGTTGACCGTCAGCGATGCTTGGGGTCAGGATGATCTGGGTGCCACCTTGCAGGTCCAGAGCAAGTTCTGGTGCGAAGCTCGCTCCCGGCTGCGCGGTAACCACTCCCCAGACCATGAGGCCTGCAAAAAATGCGGCAATACCAGCTAGCCAGGAGACCTTGCGCTTCGCGGAGGCCGCCGTTGTGTTTTCAGCCAAATCTAATTCTCCTTAGCGGGAACGATTTGTCGCACCGCTTGCCTAACCACCGTGAGCTTTACGCCCGGTCTTGTTTCGATCTCGATGTCCGACTCCTCGAGCAGTTTCGTGATTTTGCCCTTGATTCCGGAGTGCAGGAGCACCTCAGAGCCAACCTCAAGCGAGCTCACTAGTAGCTCTGCCTCACGCTTGCGCTTACGGTTTTGCGAGATCAGAAGAAGAATCATTACGGCGAGCACGCCGAGCAACAAAAGATCCAAAAGCTTTCCTCACCGATTCGGTACCCCGAAATTATAGGCGGATAAAGAAAATTATGCCTCAAACAATCCCGAGGTGGACCAATCCAGCCTTGGTGATCTCCCTACCCCGAGGAGTCCTCTGAATCAGACCGGTTCTAATTAGATAGGGCTCGACAACAGACTCGATGGTATCTGGCTCTTCACCAATAGCCACGGCCAGGGTCGATAGCCCCACCGGCTTTGCACTGAATTTTGTTGCCAGAAGATTCAGCAGGGCTCTGTCAACACGGTCTAGCCCCATCTCGTCGACCTCAAATAGCTCCATGGCCATGGAAACTATGTCTGGAGAGATGTTGTCATGGCCCTTAACGCTGGCAAAATCTCTGACTCTACGAAGCAGTCGGTTTGCAATTCGAGGGGTTCCGCGCGATCGAGATGCCAAGAGTGCTGCCGCGTTTGATGGCATCTCGATGCCGAGCTTCTTCGAGCTATTGGCAATCACACTTGATAGTTCCTCGGGGTCGTAGTACTCCAAAAAGGCAGTGAAACCAAAGCGGTCCCGCAGTGGGGTTGGGAGCATCCCGCTTCTGGTGGTGGCTCCAACCAGGGTGAAAGGTGAGATCTCAAGAGAAATAGAGGAAGCACCCGGTCCTTTACCAACCATGACATCTACTCGGAAGTCCTCCATCGCAAGGTAGAGCATCTCCTCTGCGGAGCGAGACATGCGGTGAATCTCATCGATGAAGAGCACATCGCCCGGTTCCAGTGCGGACAAGATGGAAGCTAAGTCCCCTGCCGACTGCACCGCAGGACCGCTGGTGAGCTTCAGGGTCCTGTTCGACTCCGTTGCCACAATCATCGCAAGAGTGGTTTTTCCAAGTCCCGGAGGTCCCGCCAACAAGATGTGATCAGGGGTTCGATTACCGATTTTTGCAGCCGCAATAACCAGCTTTAGCTGCTCCACGACCTTGGTTTGCCCGACAAAGTCGGCGAGGTTGTTTGGCCTGAGGGCTTGCTCTAGCTCCCGGTCTTCATATGAGAGCTCATCAGCCATTTAGCTTGCCCTTACCCAGCTCCGAGAGCGCTAGCTTTAGTAGCTCCGCATCTGATGCGTCCTTGGGTAGTTGCTCCAGCACCTTTATTGCTCTGGAGCTGTCGGTGCCAAGCTGGGTTAGTGCTTGCAGCACGGTCTGATTAACGCTGGTATTCGCACTCAGGCCAACTTTGCCTCCGAGTGAAATCAAAAGCAGCTTCGCAGTCTTTGGCCCCACTCCTGGAATGGCCCTAAAGACTGCCTCGTCCTGATTGTTCACGGCGTTGGTGATGCCCTGGGAATCAAGCCCGCCAAGAATGGTCATGGCTAGTTTTGGGCCAATTCCGCTCACTGAGCACAGCAGGTCAAAGTACTCTGCATCCGTTGCAGATTCAAAGCCATAAAGTGAAAGATCATCTTCTCTGACGACCAGCTTGGTTTGGATCGAAACCTCTTGGCCGCTAGTGAGCTTGAGGGCGTGCTTCGGGGTTAGCGCAACTGAGAACCCAACTCCCCCAACCAACACCACGGCACGATCCAGCGAGAGCTCAATGAGTTTGCCGTGGAGTTGGGATATCACTTCGCTAACCTATCCGTCTGTTCGCAGCTTTGGCCGCTGCGACCCACTTCTGTTGCGCTGCAGTTCCAACGCCAAGAGCTCGCTTGTGAGCGCAAACCGCAACGGCTAAAGCATCTGCCACATCGGCTGGCTTGGGCTGCTCAGCAAGGTTCAAAAGTGTTGTCACCATTTGACCAACCTGCTCCTTGCCCGCTCTTCCATGACCGGTCACCGCTAGCTTCACCTCGGATGGGGTAAAAAACTGCAGTGGCACCCCATGCTTGTGGGCGGATGCCATCAAAGCACCGGAAATCTGCGCGACTCCCATAACCGAGCGCAAATTGGCCTGAGCGAAGACTCGCTCGAGGGCGATCAGGTCTGGTTTGTATTTCAAAATTAGTTTCTCAAGTTCCATCGCGATGGCCCCGACTCGATCTCTGGGATCAGTTCCCGCAGCGGTTTGAAACAGACCAAAGTCAACGGCCTTGAGCCCAGATTCAACGACTCCAAACCCGCATCTGGTCAACCCCGGGTCAACCCCGAGAATAAGTGCCACTAGCCCTGGGCCTCTAGTTGCCCGAGCACCTCTGATGAAAGGTCCATGTTGGTGTAGACAGCCTGGACATCATCGAGGTCTTCGAGAGAGTCGATAAGTCTGATCACCTTATTTGCAGTTTCTAAATCTGCGCCTATCTTCAAGTTCGAAACAAACTCAACATCGGCAGAGTCATAGTCGATGCCGGCTTCCTGAAGGGCAGCACGCGCTGCGACCATCGAGCTTGGGTCGCTCGTCACCACGAAGTTATCGCTTCCAACAGCAATGTCCTCGACGTCGTGCTCCAGTGTCGCCTCCAAGATCGCATCTTCGGTTGGCCCCTCGGGAACAATGATTACGCCCTTGCGTGCAAACTGATATGAGACCGAACCGGGGTCCGCCATGCTGCCCCCGTTTTTGGTGAAGGCTAGGCGTACTTCAGCGGCAGCCCGATTTTTGTTGTCGGTCAAACACTCGACCAAAACCGCAATCCCGTTCGGGCCATAGCCCTCATACATGATGTTTTGGTAGTCGACCCCGTCGTTGCCATCGCCCGATCCCCGCTTTACGGCTCTATCGATGTTGTCGTTTGGGACTGAGCTTTTTCGAGCCTTGTAGATAGCGTCGTAGAGCGCGGGGTTTCCGTCCAGATCAGGTCCGCCACTTCTGGCGGCGACTTCAATGTTGCGAATTAGCTTGGCCCAGAGCTTTGCGCGCTTGGCGTCGTTAGCGGCCTTTTTGTGCTTGGTGGTTGCCCACTTGGAGTGTCCTGACATAGTGCTACTAAATTACCGCCTATTGGCGTGAATCGATTTCAGTTATCAACAAGCTGTGTAAATGGGTGCTCCCGGTAATCTCCGGGTGATAGCAAGCGGCAAGGATATTGTCCTGTTGAACCGCGACAGGTTGACCCTGATAGGTAGCCAGGACCTTGGATTTCTTGGTGTCCAAAATCTTTGGTGCTCTGATGAATGCAACCGGTTCGGTTGCATTTTCATATTCAACAATTGCCTCAAAGGAGTTTGCCTGCGAGCCATAAGCGTTTCTCGATGAGACGATGTCGAGCCCACCAATCAGCTCTTGGTCATCAAGCCGACCCTCAACGGACTCCGAGAGCAATATCAGCCCAGCACAGGTGCCAAGGACGGGTTTGGTTGCAACAAAATCCCTAAGCGGTTGAACCAGGTTAAAAATGCCAATCAGCTTCGAGATCGCAGTTGACTCGCCACCTGGAATTACTAGTCCGTCTAGATTCTCGAGGTCCTCTGTGCGTCTGACCCAAACAGTTTCTGCACCTAGGGTGTGAAGAATCGCTTGATGTTCCCTAACGTCACCCTGAAGCGCTAAGACTCCAACGCGCAATTACCAGCCACGCTCCGCGAGGCGGTGCGGCGCTGGTAGGTCGTTGACATTGATGCCAACCATTGCCTCGCCCAAGCCTCTTGAAGCCTCGGCCACCACTGCCGGATCATTGAATGCCGCAGTTGCCTTCACGATGGCCTTGGCGCGAGCAACCGGATCACCCGACTTGAAGATTCCAGACCCCACAAACACTCCGTCTGCGCCAAGCTGCATCATCATCGCGGCGTCTGCCGGAGTGGCGACTCCACCTGCAACAAATAGCACTACTGGTAGCTTGCCGTTGTGTGCGACGTTTTTCACGAGCTCGTAAGGGGCCTGAAGTTCCTTGGCCGCAACAAATAGCTCGTCATCGGTCTTGGCGCTTAGAGCACGAATTTCACCGAGGATGGTTCGGATGTGCTTTGTGGCCTCTGAGACGTCACCGGTGCCGGCTTCGCCCTTGGAGCGAATCATGGATGCACCCTCGGTGATCCTTCTGAGCGCTTCGCCGAGGTTGGTTGCACCGCAGACAAATGGAACATTGAAGCCCCACTTGTCGATGTGGTTTACATAGTCTGCTGGCGACAGCACCTCGGACTCGTCAATGTAGTCAACTTTCAGCGACTCGAGAACCTGGGCCTCAACGAAGTGGCCGATTCTTGCCTTAGCCATGACCGGAATGGACACGGTCTCAATGATCTGGTCAATCAAATCTGGATCGCTCATTCTGGCAACGCCACCCTGAGCTCGAATGTCAGCTGGAACGCGCTCGAGCGCCATGACCGCCACGGCGCCGGCGTCCTCGGCGATCTTGGCCTGCTCGGCGTTGACCACATCCATGATCACACCGCCCTTGAGCATCTCTGCAAGGCCGGACTTAACTAGTGGTGTTGCGGAGGTTTTATCGGAAGTCATTTTCTAATCCTAAATCTCGCTGGCGATGTTTTGAGCAATAGCTTCCCTAACCTCACCCAAAAGCCTCGGCATTGCCTTGGTTTGAGCGATGATCGGGAAAAAGTTTGAATCAGCGCTCCAGCGTGGAACTATGTGCTGGTGCAGGTGAGAGGCGATTCCGGCTCCGGCGACCGCCCCCTGATTCATCCCAATGTTGAACCCGTGAGTTCCTGAAACATTCCGTAACGTGCGCATTAGCCCTTGCGTGATTTTGGCAATCTCTGCCGCTTCTTCCTCGGTGGCCTTGTCGTAGGTGTCGAAGTGGCGGTATGGAACCACCAAAAGGTGCCCGGGGTTGTAGGGAAAAAGATTCAATAGTGCGTAGCTGGTAACGCCTCGGTAGACAATCAGACCGTCTTCGTCTGATTTGGTAGGAGCTTCGCAGAAAGGGCACTCATCATCTGGCGGCTGCTGTAGGTCGCGCAGGTAAACCAGCCGGTGCGGTGTCCACAACCTCTCGAACCCGTCGTGCATCGGGTTCATGGAGTCTAAAAACTCGGTCAACTAAACCTGTCTCTTTTCCCTGATCGCGCTAAGAATCATTTCCTTTGCGCTCTCAATTGGAACATCATTTTCTTGAGAACCATCCCGATAGCGGAAACTCACGGTCTTGGCCTCTTGATCTCTAGCACCGGCAAGCAAGATAAACGGAACTTTTTGCATGGTGTGATCGCGGATCTTTTTTTGCATCCGGTTATCGGAATGATCGACATCAATTCGAACCCCGTGCTCGCGCAGGTCCTTTGCAATGGTTTCTAGGTAGTCACCAAACTCATCGGCAATAGGGACACCCACCACCTGCACCGGAGCCAACCAGGGCGGGAAGTGACCTGCATAGTGCTCGGTGAGAACCCCAAAGAAGCGCTCTATCGAGCCAAACAGAGCTCGGTGAATCATGATGGGTCGGTGACGCTCCCCATCGGAGCCCACGTATTCCAGATCAAACCTCTCAGGTAGGTTGAAATCAAGCTGGATTGTGCTCATCTGCCAGGTTCTTCCAATGGCATCTCTTGCCTGAACCGAGATCTTTGGACCATAGAAGGCGGCCCCTCCCGGGTCTGGAATCAATTCCAGACCGGAGGCTCTCGCCACCGATTCCAAGGTCTTGGTGGCACTGTCCCAGATCTTGTGGTCACCAACGAATTTCTCGTTGCCCTCTTCTCTGGTGGAGAGCTCGAGATAGAAATCATTTAGCCCATAGTCGCGAAGCAGGTTCAGAACGAAATCAAGCACGCCCTTGAGCTCGTTCTCAAGATCATCCTGAGTAACAAACAGGTGGGCATCATCCTGGGTCATTCCGCGGACCCTGGTTAGACCGTGCAGCACTCCAGACTTTTCGTATCTGTAAACAGAACCAAACTCAAACATCCTCAGTGGGAGCTCCCGATAGCTGCGCGCGCGGGACTTGAAGATAAGGATGTGGAATGGGCAGTTCATTGGTTTTAGGTAGTAGTCCGCGCCCTGGCGCTTCAAGGCGCCGTTCTCGTCATACTCAGCATCGAGCTTCATCGGAGGGAACATACCCTCCGAGTACCAGCTCAGGTGACCCGAGGTTTCAAATAGGTTTGATTTGGTTATGTGGGGTGAATAGACAAACTCGTAGCCACCCTTTTCGTGGGCCTCACGAGAGTAGTCCTCCATGACCTTGCGTATGATTCCACCTTTCGGGTGAAACACGGCCAAACCAGAGCCGATCTCGTCGGGAAAGCTGAATAGATCAAGCTCGACGCCAAGTTTGCGGTGATCACGCTTCGCGGCCTCTTCGAGGCGCACTTTGTAGGCCTCAAGTTCTTCGGTTGTCGGCCAGGCGGTGCCGTAGATGCGCTGCAGCTGCTTATTGGCTTCGTTTCCGCGCCAATATGCCGCCGCTGAGCGCAGTAGCGAAAAGCCCTTGCCAACCATTCTGGTATTGGGAAGGTGAGGACCTCGACAAAGATCCATCCAGGCAACTGTGCCGTCAGGGTTTAGGTTTTCATAGACCGAGAGTCCTCCAGCTCCAACCTCGGCTGAGCCCTCTCCGACATCCTCGGATTTCAAACCGATTAGTTCGAGCTTGTAGGGCTCGTTTTTCATGAGCTCTTTAGCCTCTTGGTCGCTCACCTCGCGACGAACAAAGCGCTGGGATTTGCCAACCAGTTCCTTCATTCGTTTTTCGATCTTTTTCAGATCCTCTGGAGTGAAGGGGTCGGCGACATCAAAATCAAAGTAGAAGCCATCGGTGATTGGTGGCCCGATGCCCAACTTGGCCTCATCAAATAGCTCCTGAACGGCCTGTGCCATGACGTGGGCGGCGGAATGGCGCAAAATGCTCAATCCCAAATCGCTAGCAACGTGAACCTTGGTGACATCGTCAGACTCTTGCAGTTGATAGCTGAGGTCTTTTGGTTCGCCGTTTACCACTAGGGCAACGATTGATCTGTCCTCATAGAGGTCGAATCCGGTGGCACCCTCACTTACCTGGTGAGTTTCTCCATCGAGCAAAATGTTCAAGTTGGCTCCTAACCCTGAATACTCTACCGAGAGTGGTTAGGTGAACCTTGCTAGCGATTCAGAAAGCTAAACGGCACACTTTCGTCTATGTCAGAAAAAGAGCGAGCCTTAGAGATAAGACTCAATTGGATCAGGGCCGCCGTGCTCGGAGCCAACGATGGCATTGTCTCAGTTGCCGGAGTGGTCATGGGCGTCTCGGCTACCGGAGCAAAGCCGGAGACTGTCTTGATAGCAGGAGTTGCAGCCGTGGTGGCGGGGGCTATCTCAATGGGCGGCGGCGAGTATGTCAGCGTTAGCGCTCAGCGTGACAGTGAGATTTCTTTCGGACGGTCCCGCGGGCAAATTAACGCCAGGCCCTGGTCTGCGGCATGGAGCTCATTCGTGGCATTTAGTGCCGGAGCAGTGCTGCCTCTGATTGCCATTACCGGCCCGTGGGAGCCGATCAGGATTCCACTAACAGTAGGTGCAGTGGTTGTGGCCCTGGCTTTGACCGGTTGGTGGGCAGCTTGGGTTGGGAAAGCCTCCATTTGGAGATCTGTGTTCCGCAACGTTTCAATCAGTGTTTTGACGATGGGGATTTCATACCTAATTGGCTCTTTGCTGGGGGTTGCGCTCAATTAGCCCGCTACCCTAGAGGGCATGCCAGAAATAGCGAAATACGACCTCGCCCTGATAGGCGGCGGCATCATGTCCGCCACTTTGGGCGTGCTCGTGAAGCTGGTTTCCCCTGAAACAAAAATCGTGATGTTCGAACGGCTCGCTGAGCCCGGTCTCGAAAGCTCCAACCCCTGGAATAACGCTGGCACTGGTCACGCAGCACTTTGTGAACTTAACTACATGCCCGATTCCAAAGATGGTTCACTGCCCGATCCCGCTAAAGCAATTGCCATCAACGAGCAGTTTCAGGTATCAAGGCAGCTTTGGTCTTATTTAGTGTCCAAGAAGGTTTTGGGTAAGCCCGAGAGCTTCATCAGAACAGTTCCACACCTGACTTTTGTTCAGGGTGAGAAGGATGTCGACTACCTCAGGCGCAGGTTTGAAGTCCTGAAGACACAGCCACTTTTTGCCGGCATGGAATACACCGAAGATCTAGAAAAGCTTGCAACATGGACACCGCTGATGGCCGAGGGTAGATCACCCGGCCCAATCGCAGCAACTCGGATCGAACAGGGCACCGATGTCGATTACGGCACCATGACCAAGGACATGGTGAATTGGCTCAAGGCTCAGGGTGTCGAGATCCGCACCAGCACAGAGGTCAAATCCGTCCATCAATTCCCCTCGGGTAGCTGGGAGCTTTGGCTTGGTCGCATTGCAGAAGAGTTTGTCCACGCCGACCGAGTCTTTGTCGGCGCTGGCGGCTGGGCACTAAAACTGCTGCAGTCCTCCGGCATAGACGAGATTCAGGGTTATGGCACCTTCCCGGTGTCGGGTCACTTCTTGAGAACCGATGAGCCTGAACTGGTCAAGAAGCACAGAGCAAAGGTCTACTCTCAGGCTCAGGTCGGTGCTCCCCCAATGTCAGTTCCGCACCTTGACACCAGGGTTGTAGACGGAAAAGAGTCTTTGCTGTTTGGACCCTTCGCTGGTCTAAATCCAAAGTTCCTCAAGCACGGCAGTGTTTTAGATCTCCCGCTTTCGGTTAGGCCCAAAAACCTAATCCCCTACCTCTCAGTCGCACTGAAGAACTTCGACCTCGTTGTCTACCTCCTCAAAGAGGTAAGCAAGAGCCGCAAGAAAAAGTTGGAATCTCTCAGGGAGTTTGTTCCAAACGCCAAGGCAGATGACTGGACCTACTACGAGGCAGGTCAAAGAGCTCAGGTCATCAAGCCAGCCAAGCGTGGCGGAGTCTTGCAGTTTGGCACCGAGGTCATTGCAGCTAAGGACGGAACCATTGCGGGCCTCTTAGGCGCTTCTCCAGGGGCCTCAGTAAGCGTCAGCGTGATGTTAGAAGTGATGGAACACCTTTACAAAGATGACTTCAAGGATTTCGCTCCTGCGCTCAAGGAAATGATTCCGTCCTATGGACAGAACCTGAACCCAAAGCCCGCTCTGGCCAAGAAGATCCTGGCTCAGACGGCCAAGTCACTAAAGCTAAAGGCTTAGTTTTAAAAAGCAAAGAAAAAGGGCCCTGTTTCCAGGGCCCTTGATCTTTTGCGAGTTATTCGGTTATGACGGTGGTTCTGCCGTCTAGCTTCATCTCCGTTACCTTGCCAGCGGCCATGTCAGCCCGGAGGGCTTCCACTAGCACTTCGGCATCTAGGTCGCGAACCTGGAGCTTAGAGACATCGAACATGTCGTAGCCATCTCCACCCTTGGCAACAAAGTCGGTCATGACCATGGTGAAGGTGGTGGCATCCTTGGGCACCGCGTTGCCATCAAGGTCGGTGATCGAGACGATTCTCGAACCTTTCTCCTTGGTGACGTCTGCTGTGTAGGTCATGCCCGAGACGTGTGGCCATCGACCATCGCTTGGGTAGTTTGAAACACCATTTTCAAGGGCGCTCCAAATCTGAGCACCGGTTACCTCAATGATGCTGAACACGTTTCCGAATGGCTGGATCGTGTAGACATCACCGAGGACGATGTCGTATGGCCCCTCGGCTGCATCTGATCGAACCAGTGTCGTATCGGCAGGTTCGTAGTTGCTCGCTGGGAAGGTGGAGCGAATACCGCCACCATTCACCAGCGCGAAGTCTGTTCCATACTTCGCTCGAGCAGTGTCTGCTGACCAGTTACCAAACGCGTGCTCTCCGGAGCGCTGAACCGGAGGGGTTCCAGCGATTGGGGTCACGATGTTGACCTGACCAACCTTCACATCCATCTTGGCTTGAAGCTCAGACTTGTAGTCAGCGATTAGTTCTGCGACATCTGCGTCCGCAGTTGCAACAGGAGCGTTCTTGGTTGTTATGACCTCGTTAGACGCTCCTAACACGGTGTTGGTGGCGGTGTTTACACACACCTGAGTGCGGTTGTATTCCGCGCCAGCGTTTCTAACCATTGCGGTTAGCTTGCCATCGTGGACCGAGCTGTAGGTCTGGTGGGAGTGTGCTCCGTATACCAGGTCAACATCCAGGGACTTGGCGTAGTCGATCAGTGGACCTACTGCCTCTCCTCCGGTGTTGGCGTTCCAACCCTCGTGAATCAGTGCAACCACCATGTCGGCGCCTGCAGCCTTCACATCGCGAATAGCGCGGTTGATGCGCTCTTCAGAGTCGGAGATGTTGATCGTGTAGTCCTTGCCAGCCCAGGTGAAATCGAGGTTTCCAGGGGTGATCTGCTCTGGGGTGTCCTTGGTGTTGACACCAATGAATCCAACCTTCACGCCGTCACGCTCTACGAGCTGGTAGCTCTTGGCTCGCTTGGTTCCGGTGTCAAGACCCTTCAGGGTGTTGTAGTTGCTGATAACCCATTCGAAGTCTGAGTAGCGAATCATTTGTCTGAGGTGTGCAAGGTTGCGGTCATGCTCGTGGTTTCCGAAAACGGATACGTCAAAGCCCATTGCGTTCATTGCTTGAATGGTTGGCAATTCAGCGTTCTGTGAGGAGATCGGAGGAGCTGCACCAATGTTGTCGCCGGAAGAAACTGTGAAGGTTGCGTCGTTGTTCAACCTCTCGGCTTCGAAGTTGCTGGTTAGCAAAGCTGCACCAAAGGAGCGGCTTGGCTCTAGCTGACCGTGGAAGTCGCTTAGCTGAAGGAGCTGAACGCTCTTGAGGGGTGCGGTGGTTACAGACTCTGGAGTGACCTCAATCGCGGTTGCTACTGGAGATGAGATTCCATACTCATTCACTGCTTGAACCGTCACAGTCATTGCGTCGGTGCTCAAAGCGGGCATAACTGCGTTGGTGCGGTCTCCATCTACGATGATCGGACAGCTACCAACACCTCCGGAGATGATGTAGTGGGTGGTGGCTGGAGTTCCCCTCACCGCTCTCCAGTAAACCTTCAGGCCACCAGTTGTTTGTGCAACGGTGATCTTGGCCGGAGCGGATGGGGAGGAGTACGTCTCAGCTGAGACGGCGGGCGCACCCAGAAGCGATGCGCTCAGTGCTGTGGCGGCGAAAGCCGAAAGGCCGAGTCTTACTCGGCGTTGAATAGTTGACTGCATGTGATGAAGCTACTCCTGCAAGAAGACAACAGGTTAACTTGGTGAAAAATCGAGTAACTCTCCAGGTGAAGGTTAGGTTTACTCGACCTCGTGTGGCCAACAAATTTGAAGGAGGCGGGGTGTTCGGAATTGAATCCTGGTGGGCGATACTGGGTTCGAACCAGTGACCTCTTCCGTGTCAGGGAAGCGCGCTACCACTGCGCCAATCGCCCAGGCTTGATGCTTGGAGGTGAAGACGGGATTCGAACCCGTGTAGACGGCTTTGCAGGCCGCTGCCTCGCCTCTCGGCCACTCCACCGTTCAGGGGTAAATCCTGAGAGCGGATGACGAGACTCGAACTCGCGACCCCAACCTTGGCAAGGTTGTGCGCTACCAACTGCGCTACATCCGCATGCTCTCTTTCGAGAACTCTGAAATTATGCCACAAAAAGCCAATAGGTGTTAACA
>DATBNK010000004.1:0-2193 GCA_036554355.1 Aquiluna sp. | reverse complement strand
TGGCGGGATTCGCAGCGCAGCTCGATGGCCACCAAGCCACCACCGGAGCATCGGATAGCAACAGGCCCGTGACCAACGACTCTGGATTTGAGCTTGCCGCCCCAAAGGTCTTGAGAATTACCACCTCGGACGCGCCGGCATCTCCACCAACTCGAATCTCTGCATCGAGCTTGGATTCGCCGCCCTCCTCCATGCTCGTCAGCACGATGATTCGGGAGGGGTGCAGCCTCGAGGCACCATTGGCGGCCTCGATGGCTGATTCAACGCTCTTGGAGTCGGCTTCGATCACCAGCGTTAGCACTCTGCCAAGCGCGACAACTCCGCCACTCTCTCGCAGCTCGTTCAGCCGCTTACCAATCTTGGAAGAGGTGGTTTTGGGCATCTCAACTATCAAGGTCGCCTCCAGCTTCTGCCATCAACCTCAAGCATTTGGTGAGCGCTTTGGGGACCCCAAGAACCAGGGGCATATGCCTCTGGAGAGCCATTGTTGGCCCAGTAATTCACGATTGGGTCAAGAATCTCCCAGCTCAACTCAACCTCTCTCTGCCTGGGGAACAATGGTGGTTCACCCAAAAGAACATCGAGGATCAATCGCTCATACGCCTCCGGAGAGGCCTCGGTGAAAGCGTGACCGTAGCCAAAGTCCATGGTCACATCTCGCACCTGCATCGAGGGACCGGGGACCTTGGAGCCAAATCGAATCGTGACACCCTCGTTTGGTTGAACCCTAATCACCAGGGCATTTTCACCGAGCAGTGCGGTTTCGCTTTCACCAAAGATCTGCTGCGGAGCTCGCTTGAACACAACCGCAATCTCGGTGACCCTGCGACCAAGGCGCTTGCCAGCTCGAAGGTAGAAAGGGGTGTTGTGCCAGCGACGAGTGGCAACATCCAGTCGCATTGCTGCAAAAGTCTCGGTTCTGGACTCCGGGTTGGTGCCCTCTTCGTCCAAGTAGCCAGCTACGCCCTCGCCGCCCTGCCAGCCGGCGGCATATTGCCCTCTGGCGGTGTGCAGGGTGAGGTCTTTGGGTAGCCGAACCGCCGCCAAGACCTTTTCCTTTTCCGCACGCAGGTCCGCGGCATCAAACGAGATCGGCTGCTCCATTGCGGTTAGCGCCAGAAGCTGGAGCAGGTGGTTTTGTATTACGTCCCTCGCCGCACCAATGCCGTCGTAGTAGCCGCCTCGAGAACCAATGCCAATACTCTCGGCCATGGTGATTTGAACGTGGTCTATGTAGCTCGAGTTCCAGATTGGTTCAAACAGCTGGTTTGCAAACCGAAGTGCAAGAATGTTTTGAACGGTCTCTTTGCCCAGGTAGTGATCGATCCTGAACACGGAGTCCGCAGGGAAAACCCGCTCGACAACCTCGTTTAGCTCGCGAGCGGTCTTTAGGTCTGAGCCAAAAGGTTTTTCGATTACCACTCGGCGGAATTGTCCAGGGCCAGCCGAGGCCAAGCCAGCCCTCTCAAGCTGGTCTACCACCAGAGGAAAGTCTCTTGGGGGAATCGAGAGGTAGAAGGTGTGATTACCGCTGGTGCCGCGCTCATTATCGAGTTCATCAACGGTTGCTTTTAGCCTCGCAAAGGCATCCGGGTCATCGTGGCGACCCGAAACAAAGCGAATGCCCTGAACGAGTTGATTCCAGACATCCTCGGACCACTCAGTTCTGGCGTATTTGCGAACCGCCTCGTGAACCACCTGCTCAAAATCCTGCCTAGACCAATCTCTTCTGGCGAACCCGACCAGGGAAAAAGCAGGAGGCAATAGCCCTCGGTTTGCTAGGTCGTAGATTGCGGGCATGAGCTTTTTGCGAGAAAGATCCCCGGTGACACCAAACAGGATCAGTCCACTTGGTCCGGCAATTCTTTTCATTCGGCGATCGTCAGGATCGCGAAGTGGGTTTTGAGTCACGAAGCAATTACCTTGGTTAGCATTTCCAATCCAGCAAGTGGCTCTTCGAACTTCAAAGAAACCACCCTCAGGCCATTTTCCTGCAGGACATGAGCGTCACCCTGGGCCTGAGCGTTGATCAACGTCCCAAAACTAAACGGTCTGCCGGGAACTTCGAGGTCATGGCCGTGCTCGCCAGTAATTTGAATTACCAAAGCCTGCTTTGGCCCACCCTTGTGATACTGACCGGTGGAGTGCAAAAACCTTGGACCCCAACCAAAAGTGACCGGTCTCTCGGTTCTT
>DATBNK010000131.1:0-1964 GCA_036554355.1 Aquiluna sp. | reverse complement strand
CACTGAGCTGGTGATCGGTGACATCCATGCCTGTGATATCTAGTTCACTTTGAACCGTTTGGGTTTTTGTGGGGGCCTTATTGCCGGTGGGAAGTCGATCTAGTTTTCCAAGATCGAAGCTCATCTGGTTCTTGTCTTGTTTGCCAAGTGGCTTTGAGCTGATTTGCCGAATATGAACCAGCAGGTCGCCACTATTGCTCTCTTTAGATTCCGCCCTGATGCCTGCAATTTGGTCCAGGGCTCCAATCAGCGCAAGTCTTTCGAGGGTTCTCCGAGAGGGCCTGGCGCGAATATAAAAATCGCTGATGTCTCTAAAGGGCTGCTCGGTCATGACCCTCTCAACCTCAGGTCTTGAGATGCCCGCCACCTCGGTGATTGCCATTCTGATTCCAGCACCATCGTTTGTTTGTTCAACCTGGTATTGATCGCTGGATTTACTAACGTCTATTGGCAGCAGTTTGACTCCGAGCCTTCTGGCCTCGGCAAGCAGTAGCCGCCTTGGATACATACCGGGATCATGAGTGAGCAATCCAGCTATGAACTCGGTGGGGTAGTGGTGCTTGAGCCAAGCCGACTGGTAGGTCGGGAGCGCAAAGGCGGCACCGTGAGCCTTGCAGAACCCGAATGACCCAAAACCCTCAATGATTGACCAGACTCGCGCTATGACGCTCTGGCTGTAGCCGCGGGCGGCGGCTGACTGTTTGAAATAGCTGGCGATCTTTTTTATCTTGTCCGGTTTGGCTAGCTGCCTGCGCATCTCATCGGCTCTGGCAAGGGTGCAGCCGGTCATCTTTTGCATGATCCGCATCAGCTGTTCGTGGAAGACCACGACCCCGTAGCTCTCTTCGAGAATTGGTCTTAGGTCCTGGTGGATGTAATCCGGTTCAATTAGTTTGTGACGGCCATCGAGATATGGCTTGATCATGTTGCCCTTCATTGGCCCTGGTCTGAACAGCGATATCTGCAGGGTTAGGTCATTGAACTCGGTGGGTTGATGCTTACCGGTCAGCTCACGCTGACCGGGACTCTCGATTTGAAAGATGCCAAGGGTGTTGGTCGTTCTGATCATCTTGAAAACGTCCGGATCGTCTTTTGGGACGGCATCTAGGTCCAGGTTCTCCTTTTTAGTTCTCGCTATCTCCTTGATTGTGTAGGCCATGGCCGATTGCATTCGAACACCCAGAACATCGAGTTTTAGAAAGCCCATTGGGTCCATGTCGTCCTTGTCGAACTGACTCATGGGCAACCCCAAGCCACTGGGTTCGGTTGGCGTTAGGTTCAGAAGGTTTGAGTTTCCAAGAATCACTCCGCAGGGATGCATTGAGATGTGCCTGGGAAGTCGATCTAATCTTTGGGTGATGTCGATTAGCAGGTTCAGCTTCCGATCGTTTTCTGCCTGCAGGGCAAACTCACCAAGCTCTGGCTTTTCACGAAGTTCGGTTCGAAAGTTCCTGGCTGAAAAGCGCCACATGTTCTTGGCTATCTGGTCGATCTGCTCATCTGGCAGTCCAAGTGCCATTCCGCTGTCGCGGACAGCCCCTCGGCCTCGATAGGTGGACTGCATTGATAAAAGCGTCACTCGCTCGCCGCCATAGCGGCGGAAGATATTGCGATAGATGTCATGACGTCTGGCTGATTCAACGTCGATGTCTATATCGGGAAGGGTGGATCGCTCGGTAGATAAAAATCTTTCAAACAAGAGCCCCTCAGATATCGGGTCAACTCCGCTGATGCCAAGCAGGTAGTTGGTCAGCGACCCAGCTCCAGATCCACGAGCTGCAATCCGAACATTCATATCCCTGATCATCTGGGCAACGTCGGCCACGGTTAGGAAGTAGGTGGCGAACCCGAGCTGATTTATCGCTATCAACTCTTTTGAGAGCCGGTGCTGAACCTGAGCCAACAAAGAGGCCTTGGCGTTTGGGTAGCGCCAATCAATCGCTGAGTGAGCTTTTTGCCACAGC
>DATBNK010000130.1:0-14846 GCA_036554355.1 Aquiluna sp. | reverse complement strand
GCTGTGGCAAAAAGCTCACTCAGCGATTGATTGGCGCTACCCAAACGCCAAGGCCTCTTTGTTGGCTCAGGTTCAGCACCGGCTCTCAAAAGAGTTGATAGCGATAAATCAGCTCGGGTTCGCCACCTACTTCCTAACCGTTGCCGACGTTGCCCAGATGATCAGGGATATGAATGTTCGGATTGCAGCTCGTGGCTCTGGAGCCGGATCGCTAACCAACTACCTGCTTGGCATCAGCGGAGTTGACCCGATATCCGAAGGGTTGTTGTTTGAAAGGTTTTTGTCGACCGAGCGATCCACCCTTCCCGATATAGACATCGACGTTGAATCAGCCAGGCGTCATGACATCTATCGCAATATCTTCCGCCGCTACGGCGGCGAGCGAGTGACGCTTTTATCAATGCAGTCCACCTATCGAGGTCGAGGGGCTGTCCGCGACAGCGGAATGGCACTTGGACTACCAGATGAGCAGATCGACCAGATAGCCAAGAACATGTGGCGCTTCTCAGCGAGGAACTTTCGAACCGAACTTCGTGAAAAGCCAGAGCTTGGTGAGTTTGCCCTGCAGGCAGAAAACGATCGGAAGCTGAACCTGCTAATTGATATCACCCAAAGACTAGACCGACTCCCTAGGCATATATCAATGCACCCCTGCGGAGTGATTCTTGGAAACTCAAACCTTCTGAATCTAACGCCAACTGAGCCCAGCGGCTTGGGGTTGCCGATGAGCCAATTTGATAAGGACGACATGGACCCAATGGGCTTTCTAAAGCTCGATGTTCTGGGTGTCCGAATGCAATCCGCCATGGCTTACACGGTCAAGGAAATAGCGAGAACTAAAAAGGAAACCCTGGATCTAGATGCGGTTCCAAAGGATGATCCCGATGTGTTCAAGATGATCAGAACCACCAACACCCTCGGCATCTTTCAAATCGAGAGCCCGGGTCAACGTGAGCTAACGGGAAAGCATCAACCCACCGAGTTCAACGATCTAACGCTGCAGATATCGCTGTTCAGACCAGGGCCGATGAAGGGCAACATGATCAAGCCCTATCTCGATGGTCGCCACAAACTGATTGAACCGGATTACATTCACCAAGACCTAAGACCGATTCTCGAAGAGAGCTACGGGGTCGTGGTGTTCCACGAACAGCTGATGCGAATCATGCAAAAGATGACCGGCTGCACCCTGGCCAGAGCCGATGAAATGCGAAGGCAGCTAGCCAAACAAGACAAGATAAAAAAGATCGCTAGCTATTTCAAACAGTCAGCCGCCGCCCGCGGCTATAGCCAGAGCGTCATAGAGCGAGTCTGGTCAATCATCGAAGGCTTTGGCTCATTTGGTTTCTGCAAGGCTCACGGTGCCGCCTTTGCGCTACCGACCTACCAGTCGGCTTGGCTCAAACAGCACTACCCCACAGAGTTCATAGCTGGATTGCTCACGCACGATCCGGGCATGTATCCAAGACGGCTACTGCTTGCCGAGGCCAGGCGGCTCGGAGTCAAGCTGCTAGCAATAGACGTTAATAAATCGAGCGATCAGTACCAGGTTGAACAAACAAACGATGGTGCTGGAATCAGGATGGCAATCACCGAGGTGGCAGGCATCTCAAGACCCGAGGTTGAAAGAGTCATGACCGAGCAACCCTTTAGAGACATTAGTGATTTCTATATTCGCGCTAGGCCCTCTCGCAGGACTCTTGAGAGGCTTGCGCTGATTGGAGCCCTCGACCAAATTGCAGGAATCAGAGCCGAATCCAAGGAGAGTAATAGGGGTGACCTTCTTGTTCATATTCGACAGATCAGCTCCAAACCTCTTGGCAAACAGGACAAGAACCAGATGAGCTTCGATCTTGGAAAACTAGATCGACTGCCTACCGGCAACAAGGCCCCCACGAAAACTCAAACGGTTCAAAGTGAACTAGATATCACAGGCATGGATGTCACCGATCACCAGCTCAGTGAGTTTCAGGAACTACTCGATGAGCTGGGAGTGGTTCGTGCAAGTGAGCTGGTGAACCTCAGGAGCAATACCGAGGTGTTGGTTGCCGGTGTTCGAGTCGCAACCCAAACACCACCGATGCGAAGTGGGAAACGGGTGGTCTTTATATCCCTTGATGATGGCACCGGCTGCGCAGATGCCACCTTTTTCGATGAGGCGCAGCGGCGCTGCGCTCAACTGTTGTTTCAGAATCGATTGCTCCTGATATCAGGAAAGACCCGCCGCACCGGAGTGCGAGGGGTCTCTATCCTTGCTGAGAACGCATTCGATCTCAGAGCGCTCTGGTTAGAGCGCAAGCAAAAGGCTTCCTAGTTGTTGTTGAAGATGGCCAATAGGCGCAAAATCTCAACGTAGAGCCACACGAGAGTAGCGGTAAGACCAAAGGCCGCGCGCCACTCAAGCTGCTGTGGCCAACCCTGCTGCACGCCAACTCTGATGGTTTCAAAATCTAGGTTTAGCGTGAAGGCTGCAAGCCCAACACCGACTAGGGCAATAAGCCAACCGAAACCGGTTGTGTAAACGCTCATGCCAGCTAGAAGCGCAAAGCCGAGGTTGACCATTGCAAAAATGAAGTAACCAATTAGAGCAAAGGTCATGATTCGGGTGAAGCGCTCGTTGACCTTGATCCAGCCGAAACGATAAGCGGCGAACATTGCTCCTGCGGTGGTGAAGGTGCCAATCACGGCTGTCTGCACGATCCCTGGCCACATGCTCTCAAAAATGCCGGAGAGTGCACCGATGAATACACCCTGAACCAGGGCATAAGCCATCATTACGCCGGGGCGGACCTTCTTACCGAAGCTTGCCCACAGGCCCAAACCAAGCCCAACAAACAGAGCAGGGAGTAGCAAAGCGTAAAGCTCTAGGAACCAGGTGACACCTGCTCCCGCGAGCACGGCCAAAAACATTGTCAAAACCTTGGAGGTGACACCCTCCATGGTGAAAGGAGCTGAAGTGATGCGAGAAAACTCACCATCAACTTGCTGCTGATCTAGTTGCGTTGACTGCATGCCAGTGCGCAAAGCTGCGTTAAAAGCTGGGTTGTGAGAAGCCATAACCGTCCTTTTCCTGTGTGTGACTGCCGTTAGCCTAGGCGAGTTCTCTGGAAATTTCCTGCATATGTGCAGGGGAAATCTGGTGACCGCCGGGGTGAGATAACCAACTAACTTCCGCCCCAAGGCCCCGCAGTTCCGCCACCCACGATTCCGTGACAGCCTCAGGGGCGTAAGGGTCGTTTTGCCCGTTCGCAATCCAAAGCCGCTTACCAGATAGATCCACCTTCGGAACAACCTCCAGCGGCTTGGTGGAGCCAAACATGACTGCTCCCGCTAGTAGCTCAGGGTGCATAACCAATAACGCTGCGCTCGCGTTAGCGCCGTTGGAAAAGCCAACACCATACATTTCTGGTCCTAGGTCATATTCCGTAATGGCCAGCTCTAAAAAGTCCTTGAGCTCGTCAACAGCCTGCAAGACAGACTCTTGAACGAATGAGCCATCTGGACGACGTTCGAAAAATCGGTTCATGCCGTTCTCTTCGACCATGCCCCGAGGAGAGAGCAAGCTTGCGGTCGGATCTATTGCCGCACCAAGACGAAGAAGGTCATACTCATCAGCTCCGGTTCCATGCAGCAGCAGCAGGCTTCTTGCACCCTTCTTCTCAAAAACATGCGGCCTGGTTAGGTCTCTGGGGTTCAATCTAAACCTCGATCCTTGGTAGTGAATTCTGGATTTGTTCGCGACTGGGCTCGAGCCACGGTGGCAACTTTAGCTTGCGACCCAATTCCAATAGTGGCTCATCGATATCAAACCCCGGCTCGTCCGTTGCAATCTCAAACAAAACCCCGCCTGGCTCTCTGAAATAGATGCTCTTGAAGTACTGACGGTCCATGATCTCTGTGACGGGAACCCCCTTACCCAAAAGCTCCTGACGCCAACTCTCCATCGTCGATAGATCCGGAGCCCTAAATGCCACGTGGTGAACGGTTCCGCCTGCTTGAAGGCCTCGCTCAGCTACACCTGCCTGCACCTGGACAGAAGCACCAACACCACCCACTCCCATGTTGAAACTCGCTGCATCGCCACTCTCGCCATGGAGCTGCATGCCCAAGAGCTCCGTGAGCATGGTTGCGGTTGGATCTAAGCTGCGCTCGGACAGGGTGATGGTGTGTAGACCGCGAACGGCCATCTCCCGTGGAATATCGCCGACCCCATCCCAGCCACTTCTTTCGTCACCGGCCGCGGCAATCAGCTCAAGGCGCATCCCGTCGTTGTCGAAAAGCGTCAAGACTTCCGAGTCGCCACGGACAACTGGGGCCTCGACAACAACTCCCAGCCTCTTAGCACGTTCGTGCCAAAAGCCGATGCTCTCAGGTGGCACTGAGAATGCGGTCGCGGTCGTAAGGCCGGCACCCTCCTTGCCAGGGGTGACCCCAGGCCATGGGAAAAATGTCAAAATCGAAGCAGGCCTACCCGCCTCGTCTCCGTAGTAAAGGTGCCAAACATTGGGAGCATCAAAATTCACCGTCTGCTTCACTAACCTCAGACCTAGGACCTTGGTGTAGAAATCCACGTTTGCCTGAGGGTCCGACGCGATTGCTGTGACGTGGTGAATACCGTGCGGTTTAACGTTCATGTTTCCTCCCGCTCTAAGTCAAGCCCCCTAGACAAACCTTTATTCCCTAGGGTGTTAGCTGTGAAGATTTCTGTTTTAGTGAAGCCAAATAAGCGAGAAAACATTGTTGAAAAAACCAACGTTGGCCTAACAGTTTCACTTCGAGCCGCACCAGAAAAGGGCAAAGCAAATGCTGCACTCATTTGCGTGCTGGCTGATCACTACAACGTACCGAAGTCTGCCATCACCATAACTAGCGGAAAGACCTCAACCAAAAAGATCATCCAGATAGAGAAAAACCCCGCCTAAGCGGGGTATTTCTTTTGTGGACCTGAGGGGACTCGAACCCCTGACCCCCTGCATGCCATGCAGGTGCGCTACCAGCTGCGCCACAGGCCCTAAAGCTAGGACAGTCTACACAATCTTTAGCTGGTCGGAACAACCGGGCAGTCGCGCCACAACCGCTCAAGCGAGTAGAACTCGCGCTCCTGCTCGTGCATCACGTGAACAACCAGGTCGCCAAAGTCCAACAGGATCCAACGACCGGTTTCCCTTCCCTCGCGGAACCTTGGCTTCAGGGTCTGCTTGAGTAGTTCATCTTCGATCTCTTCGGCTATTGCCTGTGCCTGGCGCTCGTTTTTAGCGCTCACTATCAAAAAGATTTCAGCCAGCGCAAATGGTTCTGAGACATCTAGCGCAACCAGATCCTCACCCAGCTTTTCTCTTGCAGCGTCAGCTGCAACCCTAAGAACCTGCTTAGTCTCGGTGCTTGCTGGCAAGAATTAGGCTCCTAGTGAATTGAAGATGGTGATTGAGGCAAGTATTGCAGCAATGGCCATCAAAATGGAAAGAGCTCCCACAACCCATGGCCGCCACCAGCCCTTGCGGAGCACGTTTGAGGGAACTACGCCCAGCGGGCTGCGCTGATCAATCAGATCCTTCGCACTAACAGGATCAACTATCGATATGACACCTGTGACAGCCTCTTCGCTATCTAAATCAATTCCGTCCAATGCTCCAGTGGTGGACCCGGTTGGGTCCGGCAGGATTGCGATAGAACCAGTTGTGAAGATCTCCCCGGTGTCGACAGAGAGCGACATTGCCTCTGGGGCGGTCTCTAAAACGATGGCCTGGGTGCTGGGCTCCCCAAGATAGTTGGCCCCTCGGAGACCATCCTCTGGAATCTCTACGTCGATTGCTTCCATTTCGTGAATGGGCTGCTCGAAGCTTTGTGCCTCGGGAGTGCGCCGTTGCGCTCTGCGAGATTCACCGACCGGCGGCGGAGATGCGATTGGGCTTCGTTGCAAAGGAGGGGATGTTTTTGCAGCTGGAGCAGAAATCGCTTCCTCAGCAGCAATGGATTTTGAAAGCGCGCTTGCTCTTTCGAGGCTGGAAACTTGTCCAACTCCCTGGGCCATCTGTTCACGCTGACGCATCTCACGTCGACTCATCGGCCTATCGCCAAAAGACGTTTCTATGGGCTTCGAAACCGGTTCACTAGCCACAGGTTTAGCTTCGCGTTCTATCGGCCTGGTTTCACTCTCACCAGGTTCAGAGGTCAACGTGGCTCCCCCAAGTTGACCCGAACGCTCAAGCTCACGCTGCTGCCTGCGAGTTAGCTCAGTCAATCGTCCGCTCCATAAAGTTCGTGCTTGGCAATGTATTGCACAACACCGTCTGGTACCAAATACCAAATTGGCTTACCGGCCGTAACCCTTGCTCTGACTGCAGTCGAGGAGATGGCAAGCGCAGGCACCTCCAGCACCTCAATGGCTGCCTGCTCAGTATCTGGAAGCTCGAGAACATGCCCTGGACGGCTAACCGCAACAAAGGTTGCCAGTGGCCAAATCTTGTCGATGTCCTTCCAAGCAAGAATCTGGGCGATGGCATCGGCTCCAGAGATAAAGAACAGATCGGCATCTGGATAGGTTCTTGAAACCTCTTCCAAGGTGTCGATTGTGTAGGTGACGCCCGGTCGATCGACATCGACCCGGGAGACCGTAAAACTTGGATTAGCTGCAGTCGCGATAACCGTCATTAGATAACGGTGCTCAGCGGAACTGACTGCTTTTTTGTGCCAGGGAACGCCGGTCGGAACGAAGATAACCTCGTCAAGTTTGAATGCGTCCGCGACCTCGCTAGCGGCAACTAAGTGGCCATTGTGGATGGGATCAAATGTTCCACCCATCACGCCTATGCGTGGCCGCTCTTGATTCACGAAAACCTAGTGGCCGGCCTGCTGTGAGGAGCTCTTGTGTGAGTGGCGGTTAGAGACATCGCGATAGGACCAGGTCACTAGCGCCAAGCCCATCATGACCACCAGTGCGATGACTCCGTAGAGGATTGGCTCCATTGGAATCTCTTGGTAGTGAACGATTGCGCCTTCAGCTGCGTAAATCAAAGTGCTCTCCTTTTTGGACTTCCCCTAGTTTAGCCACGGACCTGGCCGGACCCTCTAATCAACCACTTGGTTGAAGTAAGTTCTTTCAGGCCCATCGGGCCTCTTGCATGTAGCTTTTGCGTGGAAATTCCGACCTCGGCGCCAAAACCAAACTCACCACCGTCGGTGAACCTAGTGGACGCATTCACCATGACCGCCGCCGAGTCAACCTCTGCCAAAAACCTCTCGGCGTTTGGAATGTTCGTGGTCAGTATCGACTCGGTGTGGCGGGTGGAGTACTTTGCAATGTGTGACAGTGCGGCATCTAGATCATCCACAACCCTGATTGCTAGCTCAAGAGCCAGATACTCAGTGGCCCAATCTTCTTCAGTTGCAAGGACAGCGTTAGGAATCAACCCCATGGTCACATCGCAGCCGTGAACCATGACGCCGCTTTCGGTCAGCTCTTCACCCAGTTTCGGAAGCAGCTCAGCCGCGACGCTTCTGTGAACCAAGAGCGTCTCGAGCGCATTGCACACAGAGGGTCTTTGCACTTTGGAGTTCAAAATGATCGGGATCGCCTTTTCTAACTCTGCGCTTTCGTCAACAAAGATGTGGACTATCCCGTCGCCAGTTTCGATAACGGGAACCTTGGATTCCAAAACCACCGTTTTGATGAGCTCCGCGGAGCCTCTAGGAATCAAAACATCAATGAAGCCTCTGGCCTGCATCATCTCTAAAGCGCCATCTCTGCCAAACTCATCTACAGTTTGCACGCTCATCGGGTCAAGACCCGCCTTCTCGAGACTCTCCTGAATTAGCCGAACCAGCTCTCTGTTGGTCTGCAGTGCAGCGCTGCCTCCTCGAAGAATTGCCACATTGCCACTCTTGATGGCCAACGCCGCTATGTCGATAGAGACATTTGGACGAGCTTCATAAATGCAGCCGATAACCCCGAAAGGAACCCTCACCTGAGTCAGCATCAGTCCATTGGCAAGAGTCATGCCGTCGACAACATCTCCAACCGGATCTGGAAGCGCAATAATCTCTCGAACGGCATCCGCAAGACCCTGAACCCTCTTTTGGTCCAGTGCAAGTCGATCTAACAGGGCCTTGGAGATATCGTTGTTTACGCCGTTCTCAAGATCTTCCTTGTTGGCCGCAATCACACTGTCGCTGTTTGCCTCTAGAGCCTGAGCGAGATTCTCAAGGGCTGTATTCTTCAAAGAAGTGCTTGCCTTTGATAGCCCTAGCTTTGCGCTTGCAGCACCATCCAGAATTTGCTGAATCTTCATGAGGGGATTCTAAACCGCTGGCTCGAACCAGGTGTGGGTGATTTCTTTGGCATCGAGGGTTGCGATGTTTGATGACTCCGTCAGCAAAACCCCAATTCCCGCCATGGTGGCGAGCCTCGCCGCAACCAACTTGGTTACCGCTCCCCCGGTGCCATAGCCGGTGGAGGTGCCAGAGACCTGAATACTCTCAAGGTCGAAATCAGCAGGTACAACTGCCAAGCGCTCTGCACCCGGTTCACCTGGTGGCTTTGTATATAGCGAGTCGACATCACTTAGGAGAATCAAAAGATCAGCACCCAATAGCTTTGCAACCTTGGCTGCAAGCTGATCGTTGTCACCGAATCGAATCTCTGAGGTAGCAACAGAGTCATTCTCATTAATGATTGGCAGCACGCCAACCTCGAGCAGCCTCTCAAGCGCCAATAGCGCGTTTTGAGCAGTATGGGATTGTTCTAAATTGTCGACCGTCAACAGAATCTGACCGGGAATGATGCCGTGGGGGCTAAGAGCGCGCTCGTACCGACCCATCAGCATCGCCTGCCCGATGCTTGCCAGTGCCTGCGAAGTTGGAAGATCGTCACTTTTGATTGTTAGACCCAAAAGTGGAGCCGCTGTCGCGATAGCACCGGAGCTCACGACCACCAACTCTTTGCCCGCTTGTTGCATGCGCTTAGCAAAGTCAGCAATCAGCTGGAGATTTTTCTCGTTGCCGTTAGTAATTGAGCTGGAACCGACCTTTAGAACGATTCGCTTTGAGTTCGCCAAAGCTGAGACGTTACTCACTTATCCTCTTCCTCCAAAAACACGCTCGCCTCACGAACCGCCTGGCGTTCCGCCCTACCGCGAGCGCGTTCATTCATCATCTCGTAATACTTTTCTCGACGCTCAGGGTTGGTCCTGCGCTGAGTGCCATCAGCCTTTGAGTCTGTTCTGAATTCCTCGACCATTTCGGCAACGGAGTCGATCAACGGCTCCCAATCAAACACCACACCGTTACCTTCGCCGATGATTACCGTGGAGCCACCTTTGGCCCCAGCTTTCAAAAGCTCATCTTCAACACCGAGTTTTTGCAATCGCTCCCCGAGGTAACCAACAGCTTCAGCATTTCCGAAATCAGTCTGAGCCACCCAGCGCTCAGGTTTGGCACCGAGAATCCGATACACATCTGAGGCCGAGATCGATTCTTTCCGAACCACAAAGGAGGTCTCTTCCTTTTTGGTGCTGATAAGCGAAAAGCGCTTTGAGGTGGCTGGGATTGATGCCGCTCGAGCACTTGAAACTAGCTCGCTGAGAGCAAAGTTCAACTCCTTTAGGCCCTCTCGGGATGCCGTGGAAATCAAAAACACGGGGTAGCCCATGTCTTCGAACTCCTTGGCAACGAACTCTGCCAGCTCTTTGGCGTCTGGAATGTCAATCTTGTTTAGTGCGACAAGCTGCGGTCTCTCAATCAGCGGTAGCTGGCCCTCTGGAACCTGATAGTTCTCGAGCTCTCTCAGAATTACTTTGAGGTCACTAACTGGATCTCTACCGGGCTCCAATGTGGCGCAATCAATCACGTGCAACAGGGCGCTGCAACGCTCCACGTGCCGCAAAAACTCGAGGCCCAACCCCTTGCCCTCGCTTGCGCCTTCGATCAAGCCAGGCACGTCTGCGATGGTGTAGCGATTCTCGCCGGCCTGCACCACCCCGAGATTTGGGTGCAGTGTGGTGAATGGGTAATCGGCAATCTTTGGCCTTGCACTACTCATTGCCGCAATCAATGAGGACTTGCCAGCCGATGGGAAGCCAACCAGCGCAACATCAGCAACGGTCTTGAGTTCTAAAACAACATCGCCCTGCCAGCCAGGAACTCCCAACAGGTGAAAGGCTGGGGCAATTCGCTTGCGACTGGCAAGCGCGGCGTTACCAAGCCCACCCTGGCCACCCTGGGCCACCAGCAGCTCCATACCCGCTTCAGAAAGATCGGCTAAGAGTTTGCCCTTAGGGTCTTTGACTACCGTGCCAACAGGGACCGGTAGCACTAAATTCTCACCGCGAGCCCCATTGCGGAAATCGCCTGCACCAGGCCCCCCAGAGTCCGCTTGGCGGTGTGGACGGTGGTGATAGTCGAGCAGCGTCGTGGTGTTGTGGTCAGCGACCAGGGTGATAGAACCACCATCGCCACCATCAGCACCATCTGGGCCGGCAAGTGGCTTGAACTTCTCACGCTTTATGGAGGTGCAGCCATCGCCTCCGTCACCGGCGCGCAAATGCAGGGTTACTTGATCAACAAATGTGATCATGTTGCCCTCCTAGCAAAAGAGGCGAGCCAGAAAGGCCCGCCTCGATTGGAAAAATCTGTTATTTGTTGACGATGTTTACCACTCGGCGACCAGCCTTGGCGCCGAATTCGACGGCTCCAGCTGCTAGCGCGAACAAGGTGTCGTCCTTGCCCTTGCCAACGTTTACGCCCGGGTGGAAGTGGGTGCCACGCTGACGCACGATGATCTCACCGGCGTTTACAACCTGGCCATCGTGGCGCTTTACGCCCAAACGCTGCGAGTTTGAGTCGCGACCGTTACGAGTGGAGCTAACTCCCTTTTTGGATGCCATTTGTCTGCTACCTACTTAATCTCAGTGACCTGAACGCGGGTGAGGTCCTGACGGTGCCCCTGGCGCTTTTTGTAACCGGTCTTGTTCTTGAACTTCTGAATGATGATCTTTGGGCCACGGGTCTGCTCTAGCACTTCAGCCACAACCTTGACCTTTGCAAGGGCCTTCTGGTCGGTAGTTACCTTGTCGCCATCTACCAGCAACACAGCTGGCAACTCAACGGTGCCAGAAGCTTGGGCAATACGGTTCATGGTGACGATGGTGCCCACCTCGACCTTTTCCTGGCGGCCGCCAGCACGAACAATTGCGTAAACCACTTTGAAACCTAACTTTGAAAGAATTCGCCCAAAATCTAAATTGGGCAACAGCGATGAATTCTAGTGAATAAACCGCAGTTTGGTCAACACTATCGAGGCGCTATTTCTTCGCCTCGTCAGTCTTTACTACACCCGACGAGCTGGCCCTGCGCCTTTTAGGCTTGGGCTTTGGTTCAGGGTCCGGCAGCGATTCCAAAACCGCGTTCAAAATCTCCGTTTTACCCTCAGGCTCTTTTTCGATTTCAATAACGATTGGCTCTTCGCTCAAGCCCGCCGCTGCGATTCTGTTAACGACAGACTTAAAGGCATCTGCCTGCTCCTGGGTTACGACCTTTTTGACTACCTCAGGCTTTGTCTTCTCGCGCTTCTTGCCCTTTTTGGCAATCGTCTCTGGCATTTTGAAGCGGGGCTCCTCATGAACCACAACTCCCCTACCCGCGCAGCACTCACAGGGCTCTGAGAAGGTTTCAAGAAGGCCAAGACCAATCTTTTTGCGGGTCATCTGAATCAAACCCAGCGAGGTTACCTCGCCAACCTGATTCTTGGTTCTATCCCTAGATAGGCACTCCAGAAGCCTTCTTCTAACCATTTCCTGGTTCGACTCTTGAATCATGTCAATGAAGTCCACAACGATGATGCCACCAATGTCGCGAAGCCTTAGCTGACGAACTAGTTCCTCAGCGGCCTCAAGGTTGTTCTTGGTTACGGTCTGCTCAAGATTTCCACCAGATCCAATGAACTTTCCAGTGTTGACATCAACTACGGTCATGGCCTCGGTGCGGTCGATTACCAACGAACCACCAGATGGGAGATAAACCTTGCGGTCCAAGGCTTTCACGATCTGGTCACCGATTCTGAAGTGGTCAAAGATGTCTTCGTCTGACTTGTGAGCAACGAGTTTCTCAATCAAGTCGGGGGCCACAGACTCGAGGTAGTCCTTGATGGTCTCAAAGGCAATCTCGCCGGCCACTACCAGCTCCGAGAAGTCCTCATTGAAAACATCCCTGATGATCTTGACCAAAAGGTCAGGCTCGCTGTGCAAAAGCTCGGGGGCCTTGCCCTTTTCAACCTGAGCGGAGATCTCTTCCCACTGCTTCTTTAGGCGCTCAACATCCAAAATCAACTGCTCTTCAGTTGCGCCTTCGGCAGCGGTGCGAACGATCACACCGGCATCTTCGGGCAGCGCGGTCTTCAAAATAGTCTTTAGGCGCTGACGCTCCCCCTCGGGAAGCTTGCGGGAGATTCCAGACATGTTGCCGCCTGGCACATAAACCAAGAATCTGCCGGGTAGCGAAATCTGCGAGGTGAGCCTGGCGCCCTTTTGGCCAATTGGATCTTTTGTGACCTGCACCAAAACCTGGTCGCCGCTTTTCAGAGCTAGCTCAATGCGACGTGGCTGGTTGCCGGTCTCTGCCGCCTCCCAGTCCACTTCACCGGAATACAAAACCGCGTTTCGACCACGACCAATATCAACAAAAGCTGCTTCCATCGACGGCAAAACGTTCTGAACCTTGCCGATGTAGACATTGCCAATCAGCGAACCGCCCTGAGACTCGGCGACGTAGTGCTCTACGAGCATGCCGTCCTCTAGAACGCCGATTTGAACCCGGCCATCCTTTTCGCGAACCGCCATCTTGCGATCTACCGATTCGCGTCTTGCAAGAAACTCTGCCTCTGTTACAGAGGAGCGCCTTCTCGAGGAGTCTCGGGAGTCTCGACGCCTGGAGCGCTTGGCGTCCATTCGGGTAGAGCCAGATTCCTCTTTTTCGCTCGCCGCTGCCTTGGGCTTGCTGGCTGTCTTGGCTGGTGTCTTGCGCTCTCTAGGCGCGCGCTCAGGCTTCGGAGCCTCATCGACATCAACCTTGAGCTTGCCGCTTCTGGCGTCAACTTTGGGGGTTGGCAGATCCGGAGCCTGAAAGATCAGTGCTGTCGCCGGTGCTGGTTTTACGGGTGCTTCTTCTTTTTTCTTAGCCACTTGTGCCTATTTTCCGGCCGTTCACACCCTGCCGGACTCTCAGTAACGATTCGAGCCGCAGCCGGAATCTAATCCTTTTTGTTGTCGGGGCCTCGCCCTTCGACCAAACCTTTGATGTGAGTGTGATCACATCTGACTAAAAGTATGACATGACTGTTATCAAAATGCGATAATTCGCTAATGGTATTTCCCTTCGCACTCATCGTCTTTGGCATCGCGGGCTGGATTGCGTCCTTTGGCCTCACGATTGAAAGACTCAACGTTGCCAGTAATCCGGACTATGCCACTCCGTGCGATATCTCACCATTTATTAGCTGCAAATCAGTCATGCTCTCGGAGCAAGCCTCTCTACTCGGCTTTCCCAATCCGCTAATTGGCATCGCCGCGTTCTTCGCACCAATCCTGATTGGGTTTGCAATTCTGGCTGGTGCAAAGTTTGCGCCCTGGTTCTGGAACCTGTTTTTACTCGGTCACGTTTTCGCGATGGGGTTTGTGTTCTGGCTCTTTAGCCAATCAGTATTTGTTATCGGCTCACTTTGCCTCTACTGCATCGTGGCATGGACTGCGACTATCCCACTGTTCTGGTCGATTCTCGGCCACAACCTAAAAGAGGGCTATTTGGGCATCAAGCTCATGCCAAGCGGAGAATTCGTCTACGAGTGGGCCTGGGTGTTGACAATCATCAACTACCTAGCGCTCTCAGGAGTGATCGTCGTTCACTTCTGGGACTTCTGGCCAACCCTGTTCTAGAACCAGATCTTTAGTTCGCGCGCTGCGCTTTCAGGGGAATCCGATCCGTGCACCAGGTTCTGAACCACGGTGGTGCCCCAGTCTCGACCTAGATCGCCACGAATCGTGCCCGGGGCTGCAGTTGTTGGGTCAGTGGTGCCAGCAATCGACCTGAAACCTTCGATGACCCTTTGTCCTTCAAGCGCAATAGCAACAATCGGACCTGACGACATGAATTCCATGAGTGGCTCATAAAAGCTCTTACCCTCATGCTCGGCATAGTGAGCAGCCAGGACCTCTCTGGAGGGTGTTGTCAGCTTTAGATCGACAACAGAGTAGCCCTTTTGCTCGCAACGAGCGATGATCTCACCGATCAGGTTTCGCTTCACGCCATCAGGCTTTATCAAAACTAGAGTCTTCTCCACCTTCTCGTCCTTCCATTAGCTTGTGATAGTTCTCTCTGGCCTTATCAATCGTGCCGCCAGCAATAAGTGCCCAAATCCACATACTGGTTGTTAGTCCTGCAACCAAGAACATTCCCCAGAGCCAGAAGCCGCTGACCAGCATGGCTGCCTGGATTGCCCAACCGAGGTAGTAACCCCAGGGCTTTCTCAAGACCCCAGGGGCCAAGATGCACAAAATCGCAAACGATAAGCCGATTCCCCAAATCCACTCTGTGTCTGGCAGGTTGATTGAGGGGTCACCCACCTTGAGGCCAAAAGCCGCCAGGGTTGCAAAGAAAACAACAAAAGCCTCGAAGCTCAAAACAATCGAGGCCAATAGGCGCTTCGAGGACTTACTCTTCTTCAACTACTTCTCTTTCTTGGACCAAACCCAGAACCGCTCCCACAAGATAAAGCGAACCTGTCACAAAAACTGGCATCGATGTTTCTTCACCAAGCCTAAGCGCTTGGTCGTAAGCGGTGGCAAAATCATCAATCAGTT
>DATBNK010000128.1:0-11705 GCA_036554355.1 Aquiluna sp. | reverse complement strand
CGAGCATTCCCTGGCGGAAAGTGCTCACCGTGGGCCTAGGAGGACTTGAACCTCCGACCTCTTCATTATCAGTGAAGCGCTCTAACCACCTGAGCTATAGGCCCGTAGAGCATCACAACATTACTAGAAAGTTTGGATAGTCACAAACCCCAAAAACTAGTTGTTTGTGAAGGTGAGCGAGACGCCGCCAATTAGCTTGGAAACCACATTGAAAATGACTGCCCAAACGGCAGCCAGGGCGGTCCCGAGCACCACGTTCAAAAGCGACAGGGTGAAGGCGGTTGACATCACATTGTCGAAGCTGAACTCGGTTTCTAGGTTGAAGGCGTTCTCCTCACCCAAGACCGAGGACAGCAGGCTGCCGATTGCCGAAAAAACTCCGGAATTGGCCAGCACCGACCAAATGAGCCAGGCTCCAACCACAATCCCGATGCTGGAAGCGATGGAGATCAGAAACCCAACCTTCACCGCAGACCAAACATCAATGGAGCGAAGTTTGAGACGAACCTGTTTCTTGGGCTCTTTTGGCTTACTCTGCCGGTTGAACAGCTTCGCCATCCGCAGCTCCTTCAGTGTCGATTATCTCCCCCGCCTCTAGATTACGCTCTGCGTTCTTGGCTAGCGACAAAACCGAGTCACCTTCTTCGAACCTGGCGAACACAACACCCATGGTGTCGCGGCCCTTAGCGGGAACCTCGGAGGCAAATGTCCTGATTACCTTGCCGGAGGCAAGCACGACCAGAACCTCATCGGTTTCCTCAACAATTAGCGAGCCGACCAAATCACCGCGCTTCTCATCCAGCTTGGCAACCTTGATACCGATACCACCGCGCTTTTGGACACGGTATTGGTCGACCGAGGTGCGCTTGGCATAGCCACCCTCTGTGACAACAAAGACGTAGCCGGCCTCACCAATCACACTCGCTGATAGCAGCTCGTCCTCTTTGCGGAAGGCCATACCGATAACACCCGAGGTGTCGCGACCCATGGGTCGCATCGAGTCGTTCCCGGCGCTAAAGCGGATTGACATTCCCTTGCGGCTAACCATCAACACGTCGTTTTCACCTGTTACCAGCATCGCATTCACAAGCTCATCGCCCTCGCGAAGCTTGATGGCGATGATGCCACCGGTTCTCGAGGTGTCGTAGAGCTCGAGTGCGGTCTTCTTTACCAGCCCCGCCCTGGTGGCGAGCACCAGGTATGGGAACTGCTGGTAGTCCTTGAGATCGATTACCTCGACGACTCGCTCATCTGGCTGCAACGCAAGCAGGTTCGCTACGTGCTGGCCCTTGGAGTCTCTGCCGGATTCTTGGATCTCATAGACCTTCGAGCGATACACCCGACCAGTGTTCGTAAAGAACATCAGCCAGTGGTGAGTGGTGGAGACAATGAAGTTCTGCACCACATCGTCGGCCCTCAGGCTCGCACCCTTCACGCCCTTGCCGCCGCGGTGCTGCAGGCGGTAGTTGTCGCTTCTGGTGCGCTTGATGTAGCCACCGGTGGTTAGGGTGACAACCATTTCCTCGACGGGGATCAGATCCTCTACGTTGACATCGCCATCGAAGCCCAAGAGGATCTCGCTGCGACGGTCATCGCCATACTTGGTGGCAATCTCCTCTAACTCCTCCGAGACAATTCCACGCTGCGCAACCGGGTCAGCGATGATGCGCTGGAACTCTTTGATCTGCTTCTCAAGCTCCGCAGCCTCATCGATGATCTTTTGGCGCTCAAGAGCAGCTAGCTGTCGCAGCTGCATATTCAGAATTGCTCTGGCCTGCAGTTCGTCGATCTTGAGAAGCTTGATCAGGCCATCGCGAGCGTCTTCGACGGTCGCGCTCTTGCGAATCAATGCAATTACGTCATCCAGGGAATCCAGCGCCTTGAGGTAACCGCGCAGAATGTGCGCTCGCTCCTCGGCCTTGCGCAAGCGGAACTGAGTCCTGCGAACGATAATGTCGATCTGGTGGTCAACCCATTGAGTGATAAAGCCATCGATCGAGAGGGTTCTTGGAACGCCATCGACCAGTGCCAACATGTTGGCACCGAAGTTGTCCTGCAGCTGGGTGTACTTATAGAGGTTGTTTAGAACCACCCTTGCAACAGCGTCTTTTTTGAGAACGATGACCAAACGCTGGCCGGTTCGGCCCGAGGTTTCGTCTCGAATGTCTGCGACACCGGTGAGCTTGCCCTCTTTGACCAACTCGGCAATCTTTAGCGCCAGGTTGTCTGGGTTCACCTGATATGGCAGCTCGGTGACCACTAGGCAGGTGCGGTTGTGGATTTCTTCTACGTTCACAACTGCACGCATCGTGATTGAGCCACGTCCGGTGCGGTAGGCGTCCTCGATACCCTTGCGGCCTAGAATCTGGGCGCCGGTTGGGAAGTCGGGACCCTTGACGATCTTGATTAGCTCTTCAATAAGTGCCTCACCGGTGACATCTGGGTTCGATAGCACAAACTGTGCTGCTGCCGAGATCTCCCTGAGGTTGTGAGGGGGGATGTTGGTGGCCATACCAACGGCAATACCGATGGAGCCGTTGACCAAAAGGTTTGGGAACCTGGATGGCAAAATAGTTGGTTCTTGGGTTCTGCCGTCGTAGTTGTCTTGGAAATCAACGGTTTCCTCGTCGATATCCCGAACCATCTCCATGGCAAGGGGTGCCATCTTGCACTCGGTATACCTAGGGGCTGCAGCTGGATCATTACCGGGGGAACCGAAGTTGCCCTGGCCCCAAACCAGTGGGTAGCGCAGGTTCCAGTCTTGAACTAAGCGGACCAGGGTGTCATAGATTGCGCTGTCACCGTGCGGGTGGAACTGTCCCATGACATCGCCAACGACCCTCGAGCACTTGGAGAACTGCTTGTCTGGTCGATAGCCACCGTCATACATCGCATAGAGCACCCTGCGGTGAACCGGCTTTAGTCCATCTCTAACATCTGGCAGTGCTCGCCCGACGATAACGCTCATTGCGTAGTCGAGATAGCTGCGCTGCATCTCGACCTGTAGGTCGATCTGCTCGATTTTGTCCATTTGGTTTTCTGGCATTTCTATCTCCCTGACCTAGATATCCAAGAATCGGACGTCTTTGGCATTGCGCTGGATAAAGTTTCGGCGGCTTTCGACGTCCTCACCCATAAGAGTTGAGAACACCTCGTCGGCCAGTGCGGCGTCGTCCAGGGTTACCTGCAAAAGGGTTCTGGTTGCCGGGTTCATGGTGGTTTCCCACAACTCGTCGTAGTCCATCTCACCTAAGCCCTTGTAGCGCTGGATCGAGTTCTCCTTTGGCAGCTTCCTACCAGCAGCCATGCCGCGCTCGAGCGCGGCTTCGCGCTCGGCATCGGTGAAGACGTACTCGTGCTCGGCGTTAGACCACTTAATGCGGAACAGAGGGGGCTGCGCCATATAGACATAGCCGTGCTCGATTAGTGGCCTCATATACCTAAACAAGAGGGTGAGCAAGAGGGTCCTAATGTGCTGGCCATCTACATCTGCATCTGCCATCAGGATGCACTTGTGATATCTGATCTTGGTGACGTCGAAATCTTCACCGATTCCAGTGCCAAAGGCGGTGATAAGTGCCTGGACCTCGGTGTTTGCCAATGCTCTATCCAGTCTGGCCTTTTCAACATTAAGGATCTTTCCGCGTAGCGGAAGGATGGCTTGGGTCTCTGGGTCGCGACCTCGGACCGCTGAACCACCGGCCGAGTCGCCCTCAACGATGTAAATCTCGGAAACCACCGGATCTCTGGATGAGCAATCCCTGAGCTTGCCGGGCATGCCACCTGATTCCAGTAGGCCCTTGCGTCTGGTTGCCTCGCGGGCTTTTCTGGCTGCTAGCCTCGCGCTGGCGGCCTGGATTGCCTTGCGAATTACCTCTTTGGCCTGAACCGGGTTGCGCTCGAGCCAGTCACCGAGCTGATCGTTGACTACGCGCTGCACAAATGCCTTGGCTTCGGTGTTACCGAGCTTGGTCTTGGTCTGACCCTCGAACTGAGGCTCGGTCAATTTCACAGAGACCACCGCGGTGAGTCCTTCGCGGACATCGTCACCGGTTAGGTTCTCGTCTTTTTCTTTGAGCAGGTTCTTATCGCGAGCGTATTTGTTTAGTAGCGAGGTCAATGCGGCGCGGAAACCCTCTTCGTGGGTTCCGCCCTCGTGGGTGTTAATGGTGTTTGCATAGGTGTGGACACCCTCGTTGTATCCGGTGGTCCACTGCATCGCTATCTCGACGCTCATGGTCTTTTCCTTGTTTTCGGATTCCACCGAAATGACCTCGTCATGAACGGTTTCAACCTTCTTCGCCGAGTTCAGGTATTCGACGTAGTCGATTAGCCCGCGCTCATAGTGATAGGTGTCGGTGCGCTCATTGCGCTCGTCCATCAGGGTGATTCTTAGGCCCTTATTCAAAAAACACATTTGCTGGAAGCGGGCCCGCAAGGTTTCGTAGTCAAACTCAACCGTCTCGAAGATCTCAGCGCTCGGGGTGAAGCGGATGCTGGTTCCAGTGTCCTTTGTGGCGGCACCCTTCTTTAGTGGGGCGTCTGGCACACCAATCGAGAAATCCTGGGTCCAAATAAAGCCATCCCGGCGAACCTCTACCGACAGCGTCTCTGACAAGGCGTTTACAACCGAGGCACCCACGCCGTGGAGACCACCCGAGACGGCGTAGCCGCCGCCGCCGAATTTTCCACCGGCGTGCAGAACGGTTAGAACCACCTCAACAGCAGGCTTTTTTTCGACTGGGTGCATGTCAACTGGGATACCGCGCCCGTTGTCGCTGACCTTGATGTCTCCTGCTTTTGTGATTACAACATTGATGTTGTCGCAGTGACCTGCAAGCGCTTCGTCTACCGAGTTGTCAACAATCTCGTAGACCAGGTGGTGCAAACCTCTTGGACCTGTGGACCCGATATACATACCGGGTCTTTTGCGAACCGCCTCAAGTCCTTCAAGGACCTGGATGTTGGTTGCGTCGTAATTCCGTTTTTCATCAGACATATTCAGTTGCTTCCCGTTTGGGTTAGATCCACGAAATGCAGTGCTGGACTGACTTAGATTCGGGTTTGCTAACCCCTCAAGCCTACCTCAGAGGGCAGAAAAAGGTCGGCATATGGTGATTACCCGTAAGTGTCGCGCGGACCACGCCCTGGCACCGATCTAGGGCCTTTTTTCCAATTCGGTGCAGCGGGACCTATAAATCGCACCTCTTCGATCTCCAAATCTGGGTGCACCTGGTGGATTTTCCCCAAGATTTCGTTTTGCAAAAGCCTGAGCTGGGTGGCCCATGCGGTCGACCGACAGCGAACACTCAACACCTTGCGCTCTAGATCCTCCGGGTAGGAAGCCTCTGCGGATTCCGGACCAACGATGTTTTCCCACTGCGTGAACAGGGTGGCCTTTTCCAATTTCGATGTCCAGTTGAACTCACCCAACATTTCATCTAGACCTGCGGCAGCGGTAATGGGTTGGCGTCCCTTGTCAAAGGGCTGTGAGCCACGCTTTTTGTTTTCCGCCCTTCGCCGAGCGTCTTTGGAGACCAGTCCATGGCTGTTCTTTAGAAAATCTCTAAAGAACTTGTCTGCGATATCGAAATTAATCCTCAAGTTGCAACCCACCTCCTTGGACCATGTAGCTTGCGGCCCACTCCACATCCGGAGCCATATTCTTATCAGCCGCGGTCACAATCACCTGCTGGTAGCTCAGCACAAACTCCAGTAACCTTGCCCGCCTTCCAACGTCTAGGACAGCAAAAACATCATCAAGCAGCAAGATTGGATCTCCGAGGTTGGAGTTTTCTTTGATCAGCGTCGCTAGCGCGAGCTTTAGCCCCAGTGCCAAAGACCACGCCTCGCCTTGCGAGGCATGCGACCTGGCAACCAGGGAGTCTTTTTGGATCAATAGTTCATCCCGATGGGGGCCAACTAGAGTGAGCCCGCGCTCCAGCTCTCTGCTGCGATTCTCCAAAAGTCTTTGGTGGAAAAGGGTTGCAAGCTCCTCTTTGTCACTTGGTAGCTCACTGAGGTTGTCATCCTCACCGATTGCGGAAACCAAGGAGAGTTTTATCTCCTCATCGGCGCCAGAAAGCTTTTTATAGAAATCACTTAGTAGTGGTGATAGCGCAACCAAAAGCTCCAGTCGCTGCTGAATGATCTCGACCCCCAAAGAAACCAGCTTTTCGTCCCAGATGTCTAGAGTCCCAAGATCGGGATTTTTTACCCCTTTTGCAGATTTGAGAAGAGCATTGCGCTGCTTTAGTGCCCGGTCATAGTCGGCCTTCACCAAGGTGAGGCGGGGTTTTAGTTGAAAGAGCGCCTGGTCCATAAAGTTACGACGGTCAGAGGGGTCGCGCCGGACCAAATCTAAATCTTCGGGGGCAAAGATCACTGTGCCAATAAGGCCAACTATCTCCGAGGGCTTTCTGACCTGGTTGCCATTTACGAAATAGCGGTTGGTGTTTTTTGCCGATATCTCGATACCGACCAGTAGTTCACGGTCATTGTGGTTCACTCGAGCGCTTACCTGAGCTGTATCGGTGTTTGTGGAAATTAGGTTTTGGTAGCCGGCAACCCTGTGGGACTGCAAGGTCGAGGCAAACAAAATGGCCTCAACCAGGTTCGTCTTCCCCTCGCCGTTGGGTCCATGCAGCAAAGTCATACCCGGAGTTAGGAAAACCTCTAAAGCGGAGTAGTTCCTAAACCCTAGGAGTTGTAACGAGCTGAGCCACAACGGCCATCACCTAACTAGGAAACCAGAAGGTTTGGTTGCAGTAGATATTTGAAGCCTTCGGCAGAACCCTTAGCATCAGCCGCTGAGATCAAGACCGGTCCCGGTTTGTTTGGGTTAGAGGGGTTGATAGTGAACCCAAGCTTCACAGTTTCCGCGTCGACGCCAGATAGAGCGTCTACCAGGAATTGTGGTCTCAATGAAACGGTCACCGCATCTCCGGTCAGTGAGCAGCTGATTTGTTCGGAGGCGTCCGCAACGTCTGAACCAATTGACTCCAAGGAGAGCTCGGACCCTTCGAATCTGTAGCGAAGTGGTTTCTCGCGGTCCACCACCAGCGCCACGCGCTTGGTTGCATCGAGTAGGTCGTGAGTGTTTACCACGGCAAAATTCTCGACATTTTCAGGGAAAAGCTGCAATACAGCGGGGTATTTGCCCTTGATCGTCGCGGTTCCAACCGATTTGTTGCCGGCGGAAAAACTAATCATGTCTCGCTCGTCCGAACCAAAGCCGATTTCGAGGTCCCCCTCTTGGCTGAAGGTTTTTGCAATTTCCGACATAACTTTCGCCGGGATCAAAATATCGCGATCGAGCTCGGAACCCTGCCAGTTTGTGCTGTTAACAGCGACTCGGAAACGATCCGTCGCTACAAGGCTGATGTTTTTTGCTTTGGCGCTGATCATTACCGCTGTCAAAACCGGAGTTACTTCTTCTCTTGATGCAGCAACCGCAACCTGCGATACAGCGTGGGCGAAATCACTGGCCGAAACCTTTCCAGAAGCCGAAGAGGTGTTTGGGGTTTCTGGGTAGTCAGATGTTGACATTGCAGAGAGCGAGAACTTACTGGAACCAGAAGAAACCTGGACTCGGGATTCATTTAGTGCCATTGAGACAGATTCGGAAGGAAGTTTTGAAACGATTTCTGCAAGAAGCCTCGCCTGAACCAATACCTTTCCTGGTTGATCAACAGCGGCTGAAATAGTTACCTTCGCTGTGACTTCATAGTCAAAAATTGAGAGCGTGACTTGATTGTTGGTTGCATCAATCATCACTCCAGAGAGTTGAGGCAATTGTGGTTTTGGTGAGAGTAGTCGAACCACAAATGAAATTGCGTCGCTTAGTACTTCGCGATCTGCTTGAAATTTCATACTTTCCTTTGGCCTAACGGGGTTTTATCTTGTCACAACTGAATCAACTTTGAAAAAGCGATTTCCCCCATGAATTTCCCTAAATCAATATCTATCTAATAATCACTAATAACCTCTTGTGGAAATGTGGAATCTTCGCAACAAGTCATGTAATTACTAAAAACTACACCGTTGTAACTTGTTTACACAGCTGTGGACAAATCTGTGGATAACTTTGTTGATTGTGGAAAGAGAAATATAAATTCACATCTTCACAACACTTTTTCATATTCCTGGAAGTGATTCATCCACAGAAAACCATGAGTTATCCACAAGTAATTTGAAAACTATTTGTGGTCGTCTTTAATCTTTTGAATTACCTCTGAGACCTGGTTATAGATGTAGCGGCGTTCTCGCATCTGCGCACTTATCTTCTTTGTCGCATACATAACAGTTGTGTGGTCCCGGTTTCCAAAATGGGTACCAATTTTTGGTAGCGAAAGATCAGTCAGCTCGCGACAGATGTGCATTGCGATTTGTCTTGCGAGTGCAACAGCTTGTTGTCTTGCGGAACCCGTGATGTCTTCTGGTCGAAGTTTGTAATAGTCAGCGGTAGCCGAGATTATCTCGCCCGGGGTGATCGTCGAACCCTCGGCGATAGAGAAAGTGTCTTTCAAAACCGCCTGGATTAGGTCCATGTCGATTGCTTGACGGTTCAGGTTCGCAAAGGCTGTCACTCGAATAAGGGTTCCCTCAAGCTCACGAATATTTGAGCTAATCCTGGATGCCATGTATTCAATAACTTCGTCTGGGATAGTGATCTTTTCGTTGGCAGCCTTTTTGCGAAGGATTGCGACTCGAGTTTCAAACTCCGGGGCTTGAATATCAGTAATGAGTCCCCACTCAAAGCGCGAAAGCATCCTCTCTTCGAAACCAGCTAACTGTTTGGGTCTTAGGTCCGAGGTGATAACAACCTGTTTGTTGTGATCGTGAAGGGTGTTGAAGGTGTGGAAAAAGGCTTCCTGGGTCTGGTCTTTACCTTGCAAGAACTGGATATCATCAACCAGCAAGATATCCACGTCTCGATAGGCCGCTTGAAACTCTGCGGTTTTATTGTTTTGAATCGCATTAATAAAGTCGTTGGTGAACTCTTCGCTAGAAACGTAGCGAACCTTGGTTCTTGGTTTTAGGTGAATCGCGTAGTGACCAATTGCATGAAGCAGGTGAGTCTTTCCCAAACCAGAAGAGCCATAAATGAAAAGCGGGTTATATGCCTCTGCGGGGGCCTCCGCCACCGCGAAAGCTGCGGCGTGGGCAAACCTGTTTGATCCTCCGGTAACGAAGTTCTCAAAGCTGTACTTCGGGTTCAGCCTGGATTCGCCGGTGACCAATACTGGTCCGGTGGCGGGGTCGCGCTCGCGCTGAACCGGGATCGGTTCGGGCTCTAGGGCCACCTCAGGCTTGTTCGATGCCTGCAGCTCTTCGTTGGTGATCGCAATGAACTTGGTTGGACCACCAAACTCGGCCATCTCGCCAAGTGCGTCCAACAAAAGCTCACGCAATCTCTGTTGCAGCATTGACTTGGTGGTGTCGTTTGGAACCTCAATGTAGAGGGTGTCTTCGAGTACACCTTTTGGCACGGCTAGGTCGAGGTGGCCTTTGAGGTGTGGAGTGACGCGGGGGTCGGAAGCTACCCTGGTAACCAGGGTTTCCCAGGTGCCGACCAAGGTCGAATCCACCATAATGCTCCTAAATCGCAAAAGTTATCCACAGAGTTTTGCACAACCCACGCCCTTGTGGAGAAATGCTTTATCTCTGTGGAAAACTCTTCAAGTTATCCCCAAAAAAGATTTGATTCGCTCATTCAACAAGAAAGACCCCCAAGAAATCAAATTCTTTCGGCGTGTCGCTGCCAGGAATTTTAGATTTTGATGAGAAGGCGGTTATTGAGTGAACTAGATCAAATACAGCCTTGACTATTTGGTGCAATAGCCGTAGATTATGGAAGTTGTTTTGGACTTTTCGTCCCACAGATTCAGGGAGACTTTACAGTGAGCAAGCGCACTTTTCAGCCGAATAATCGTCGTCGTGCAAAGAACCACGGCTTCCGTGCTCGCATGCGCACTCGCGCCGGACGCGCCATCCTGGCTGCCCGTCGTCGTAAGGGTCGCACCGAACTAAGCGCCTAAGAGCGTTTCTGGCGATGCTCGCCAAAGAACATCGACTGCGATCTAGCGATGAAATTCGCGAAATTGTGAAATCCGGCAAACGAATTTCTAATCAAGTCGCAACCATTCACTTTCTACCCAGCACCAGCAATCAGTTTGCTGTCGTAACTTCAAAAGCAGTCGGTAATGCTGTAACCCGCAATCTTGTAAGAAGAAGAACAAAAGCGGTGCTGTTTGATTTTCAAGACAAAACCCCAACGATTCGTGCGGTGGTCCGGCTTAGGTCAGAGGCTTCAGATGTTGGTTGGGTAAAACTCTCTGAGTCCCTTCGTGAATTACTTGGGAAAATCAGGTGAGCGCACTTCTATGGCTGGTGCTATTGCCGAGAAACATCTTGATTGCTCCGGTTGTGCTTTGGCGCAAGATCATCTCTCCCACCTATGGCAACGTTTGCCGCTACTATCCGTCTTGTTCTAGCTATGGCCTTCAGTCCCTGCAGCGCAGGGGAATCCTGCTGGGCGTCCCACTAACCGCATGGCGTATTTTGCGCTGCAACCCCTGGTCACCGGGTGGTGTCGATGAGGTCAAAGATGCGCCGAGCTGGATTTCGGTTGGACAGCTAGGATTTGTAAGTCCCGTAATTGAAAGAAGACAGAGGTAATCGTGGATCTACTCTGGCCCATCAAATGGCTCATTGAGCTCATTCTGGTTTCCTTCCACACTCTTTGGACCGCCGTAGGTCTCGACTTTGATTCGGGGGCATCGTGGGTGCTCTCAATCGTTGGTCTTGTCTTAGTGGTTCGTGCAGCACTGATTCCGGTGTTCGTAAGACAGATTAAATCCCAGCGCAACATGATGTTGGTGCAGCCAGAGCTGCAGAAGCTGCAAAAGAAATACAAGGGCAAGACAGACCGCGAATCTCGCGAGCGCTTCGCTAAAGAGCAGATGGAGCTCTACAAGCGCACCGGCTCGAACCCCTTGAGCTCCTGTTTGCCACTATTGCTGCAGATGCCTATCTTTATGGGCTTGTTCTTTGTATTGAACGACTCCCAGCGCAACCAGGCTGGTGTTGGGCTTTTGAACTCCGAGCTGGCACTTTCGTTCTCCCAGGCCGAGATTTTCGGCGCAAAGCTCTCCGCAACCTTTTTCTCCGGCGATGACCTGAACGTCAGGATTCTCGCCGGAATCATGATCGTGCTGATGAGTGGTTCGCAGTTCATCACTCAGAAGCAAATCATGGCCAAGAACCAAAACCCTGATGTTGCTAACAGTCAGTTCATGCAAACCCAGAAGATCTTGCTGTATGTATTGCCCTTGGTCTTCTTGGTTTCCGGTGTGACCTTCCCACTGGGTGTTATGACCTACTGGCTGGTATCTAACTTCTGGACCATGGGACAGCAGTTTGTGGTGATTAGAAACATGCCAACCCCGGGCTCCCCTGCCTTCAAGGCCAGACAGGAACGCCTGGCTAAAAAGGGCAAGCCGCTCGATGAAGAGCCACCTAAAGCAGAAGCTGAGGGCACCGTCATGGAAATCGAGAAGCCGCAGCGCCAACAGCCCGTGAGCAAAAACCGATCCAAGAAAAAGAAGAAGAAATGACTAGCGAACAAGAATTAGAGCAAGAGGGCGAAATCGCCGCAGACTTCATCGAGGAGTTCCTCGATGTTGCGGATTTGGACGGAGACC
>DATBNK010000066.1:0-45993 GCA_036554355.1 Aquiluna sp. | reverse complement strand
CTTAGAGAGCTCGGCAATTACTTGAACCAGGTGGTCATAACTCTTTATGCCCTTGGTAATTGGCAGATTTGGCGAAGTTGGATTAGAGGCAATCAGGGCATGATTCGGAAAGTCAATTGAGGATAAAAACCCAGTGAGGTCATCGCCTTCAGTCACCTCTTTGCTGCCTGCGACAATCTCGAACGAGCGATGGGACTCATGAATCACCAGATCCTCATTGAGGTCAACGAAAACCACGGTCTCAACATTGGATACCAAAAAGGGGTTCTGGAGATCCGGACCGATTGAACCCTCAGATGCAAGACCGAGTATTTGATTGGATTCGCTTAGGCCCATTTTGGCCTTGGCAATCGCGGTGTTTAACGGGGTGTCAGTCCTTGGGACTTCCCCGCTAAAAGTTCCAAGCAGATCGGTGTCGACTTCTACCGCATTCACCGCTAAGCCTGCCTGTTCCAGCATTGCTGGGGCGATGAGATCGAGTTTTTGATGCTTGGTGCTTAGCCAAGCTGTCTTTCCGCGATAGGCATTCACGGTCTTAGCCTGCAGCAGCTCTTTGGATCCGGTCCCGAATAGCGATTGCTAGCCCATCGCCTTCGGGAGGCAAAACCTTAACCACATCCAAGCCCTGCTCGTCGGCTGCCCTGAGGGCCGAATACAACACTGCTGCGAATTCATCATTGTTGTTGGGTTCAGCTAGTCGAATTGCACCTAATGGGGTTGGGTGATCGGAGAGCGCGATAAATCCCTCTCCCGCTTGCGCCGCTGAGCCGATCACCACCTTTGCCTTGGGGGAGTAGTGCTTGGCGTGAGAGCCGGAAACCCGAATCCTGTTTGTGGTTGGGTCGGCAACCACCATGGAGGTTGACCGTTCAATCATCTCGGCCGTTATGGCTCCCGGTCTTAGGATCTTTGGGCTTGGGCCGGTGCAATCAATGATGGTGGATTCCAAACCGACCTCCGATGATCCACCATCGAGAATTACATCATCGTCATCGAGGTGATCCCCGAGCTCTGACTCAACCGCTTGCGCGTTGGTGGGGGATACCGAGCCATATCTGTTAGCACTCGGAGCGGCTATGCCGTGACCACCTTGGTTTTTGAATGCCAGCAACAGAGCAAGGGCCACCGGGTGATTGGGGATGCGCAACCCAACGGTCTCTTGGTTGCCGGTGATTACATTTTTTGCGTTTTTGGTGCGCGGCAATATCAATGTCATGGGACCGGGCCAAAAATCCCGCATTAGGTGATTTGCGTAGTCGGGGACTGTTGTAGCGAAGTGCTCTAGGTCACTCGGGTGAGCGATGTGAACAATCAGGGGGTGATCTGCGGGCCTATTTTTGGCCAAATAGATTCTTTTCACTCCCGCTTCGTCCTCGGCATTGGCGCCAAGACCATAAACGGTCTCGGTCGGAAACGCCACCAGGCCGCCTGCCATAAGGTGCGAGGCAGCCTGATTTAGTGCCTCAAGAAAATCAGCGGGGTTTTTGCTCACCCTAAAAGCGTAGGCCAAAGCCAAAAAGGGTCTATGTTTATCGGCAGATTTGAAAGGCAAGATAGGCAATGAAGCCAATCGGAGTAATCGTCAACCCCAAGGCCAATCGCGGCCAGGGAAAACAAAGCGGTGAAGAGGTCTTTGCGGAACTTGCAAAGCGCGGTATTGCAGCCATTAATCTCTCTGGACCAGATGCCATTAGCGCACTCGAAAAAGGTCAGTTAGCCATTTCAGAGCAGGACCTCTCTGGCATAGTCGCGGTCGGGGGAGATGGCACCGCTCAGTTAGCAGTCAATCTCTGCGTTCCAAATCAGCTGCCAATGGGGCTGATCCCGGCTGGATCGGGCAACGATCAGGCCAGGGAGCTCGGGGTTCCAAGAAACTCAATCACCGCTGCGGTGAACCACTTGGTTCAGCACCTGGAATCTCCGCGCAGAGTGGATGTCATGCGGGTGAAAACCAACACCAGAGAGTTCTGGTCGCTAGGTTCAATCTCTGCTGGCTTTGATGCGCTGTGTGCTCAGCGAGCCAATGGCCTTAGGTGGCCAAAGGGGCCAAACAGCTATGTTGCAGCAATGCTTTTGGAGTTGCCGAAATTTGAACCCATTGAATATCACTTGGATGTCGATGGTGAGAAGCGAACCCTGAAAGCGATGCTGTGCGGGGTGGCAAATGTGAAGAACTTTGGCGGTGGCATGAAGATCTCACCCGAATCTGAAATCACTGACGGTGAACTAGAGGTCTTTATCCTGCACGAGGTCTCAAGAAGAAGACTGCTGCGAATCTTCCCAACTGTCTATTCCGGCAAGCACCTTGGTTTTCCGGAGGTTGAGATCTTCAAGGTAAGAAGCATTTCAATAGCAAATGACTCATTTCCAATGACCTGTGATGGAGAGTTGATTGGACCTGCGCCTTTTAGCGCCCAGGTCCACCAGGGGGCTCTGCAGGTGTTTGCCTAGGCATTGCTAAGAGGCTGCATTTATGGCAGAATTCTCGAGTTGCTCTACGGCCCCATCGTTTAGCGGCCTAGGACGCTGCCCTCTCACGGCAGTAGCGCGGGTTCAAATCCCGCTGGGGTCACAAATCTCGCTCTTGATGACAAAATCTCGGGAGCGAGATTTCTTTTTTTACCGCCAACGCCTCGAATACAGCGTTGCGATTGCAATAAACACCACGGGGAACAGGGCAGCGGCATTTAGCCCACCAAAGGTGTAGAGGGTGAGAATCGTCCCCGCTATAGCGCCGCCAAATGCTCCCGATAGGTTCATCAAGGAGTCGCTAAAGCCCTGAACCTTGCTGCGGTCTCCGGTGTCCAGCGACTCAGACAACAGTGCGCTGGCAGCCACTGTTGTGGCTGACCAGCCCAACCCAAGCAGAAATAGCCCAATCACCACCGCGATGAAATCGGACTGGCCAAAGCCAGAGACCCCTAAAGAAACCAGAAAAATTAGTTGACCAACGGCAATAACGCGCTTTGCTCCAAGACGATCCGAGAGATTTCCAAAAATGGGAGCAAAGGCATACATGCCGGCAATGTGAAGTGAGATTGTGAAGCCAACCTCAGCAAGCGAGTGGCCTTCTGAATCAAGGTGCGCGGGAGTCATTGCCATTACCGAAACCATGACCATGTGGCTAAGAGCAATTGTCAAAACCGAAAAGCCAGCAATCGGGTATTGCCTAATCACTACTAGCGCTCCCGCAATGCCGGGATTGGTGCGCTTTTCGGGTAGTCCGGCGATATCACGAGCCACGATCAGCGGGTCAGGACGAAGACCAAACCAGAACACCAGCGTTGAAGAGAGCTGAGCAATGATCGTGAAAATAAAGGGCCCTGCCAAATGAGGCATTCCTAACCAAAGACCAAGAGCCTCACCGGGGGCAATTAGATTCGGCCCAATCACTGCGCCGAGCGTCGTTGCCCAGACAACAATCGAGAGGTCTTTACCCTTTGGCTTGCCGGTTGGGATATCTGCGGCCGCAAATCTTGCCTGCAGTGATACCGCTGAGCCGGATCCCAAGAGCATTAGAGCAACAATCTCGACCGGGAATAGCCTGGTGTAGGTGGCGACAATCATCAAGATCGCACCAAGAATTGCCAAAAAGGCTCCGGAGGCCAGCGCGATTCGGCGACCTTTTCGATATGCCAGATTCGCAAGCGGCATTGCAACCGCCGCTGCACCCAGGGTGGAAAGCGTTGCGGCAGCACCGGACCAGGCTGGTGAGCCAGAGAGCTCGACGGCTAATAGAGCCCCAACCGAGAGGGTTGCGCCCAGGCCAAAGCCGCCCAGCGCTTGGCCAGCGGCCAGCACCTTCACGGTGCGGCGCTGCATTTGAACTAGTGCTTCAAGTGAATTGTGAGACACCGTCCAACACTAGCGGTTGGGCTAAACTCTAAGGACGCAATCGCGAGGTGAATAAATGTCCGATAAGCCAATGACTCTGGCCGAGAAGCTATGGCGCGATCATTTAGTGGTCGAGGGAGAAAACGGCGCACCCGATCTTCTCTACATTGACCTGCACCTAATTCACGAGGTGACAAGCCCGCAAGCCTTTGATGGTTTGCGCCAGGCCGGCCGAGATATTCGACGCAAAGACCTAACTATTGCAACCGAGGATCACAACACCCCAACCCAGGACATTCACCTGCCAATTGCGGAACCGACCTCTAGAGCTCAGGTTCAGGCGCTTCGGGACAACACCAAGGAGTTCGGTGTTCGAATTCACTCCCTGGGAGATAAGAACCAGGGCATTGTTCACGTGGTTGGTCCCCAGCTGGGGCTAACCATGCCGGGTTTGACCATTGTCTGTGGCGATTCCCACACCTCCACCCACGGCGCCTTTGGCTCTTTGGCAATGGGTATCGGAACCAGTGAGGTCGAGCACGTGCTGGCGACCCAGACCCTGCCACTGCAGCCCTTTAAGACCATGGCAATCAATGTCGAGGGCACGCTGCGCCCAGGAGTCAGCGCCAAGGACATCATTTTGGCTGTGATTGCAAAGATCTCAACCGGAGGCGGCCAGGGCTACGTGCTCGAATACCGCGGTAGCGCTATTAGGTCGCTATCGATGGAGGGCCGTATGACTATTTGCAACATGTCTATTGAGGCCGGTGCCAGGGCGGGCCTTGTTGCACCTGATGAGATTACTTTCGAATACCTAAAGGGCCGCCCACATGCACCCGAGGGTGCTGAGTGGGATGCGGCCATGGAGTATTGGCAGACGCTCAAAACCGACGATGACGCGGTGTTTGATGCCGAGGTGTTCATTGATGCAAACACCCTCGACCCATTTGTCACCTGGGGCACTAACCCCGGCCAGGGTGTTTCCCTCATGGACTCGGTGCCAGACCCAGCCGACTACGAGAACCCAAATGAGCGGGCTGCTGCCGAGCGAGCGCTTGAATACATGGATTTGAAGGCTGGAACCAAGATGAAGGATATCGCGGTGAACACCGTCTTCCTTGGCTCTTGCACCAATGCCCGCATCGAGGACCTGCGAGCCGCCGCCTCAATCATCAAGGGACGCAAAAAGGCTGATGGCATTCGCATGATGGTCGTGCCCGGTTCCCAGCGGGTCCGAATGCAGGCAGAGGAAGAGGGTCTGGACCAGATCTTTAAAGACTTCGGAGCAGAGTGGCGGTTTGCCGGTTGCTCAATGTGTTTGGGCATGAACCCGGACCAACTCGCCTCGGGTGAGCGTGCAGCCAGCACCTCGAATCGCAACTTTGAGGGCCGTCAGGGCAAGGGTGCTAGAACCCACCTGGTTTCACCAGTGGTGGCAGCTGCCACCGCGGTGCGTGGCACCCTCTCGGCACCGGCAGATTTGGAGAGCTAATGGAGCGGATATCAGTTTTTGAGGGCATCGCAGCTCCTCTGAAGCGAAGCAATGTCGACACCGATCAGATCATCCCTGCCGTATATCTAAAGCGCATTACAAAGTCCGGTTTTGAAGATGGACTGTTTGCCTCTTGGAGGCAAGACCCCGAGTTTGTTTTGAACCAGCCCGCCTATCAGGGCGCAGCGGTGCTAATAGCCGGTTCCGATTTTGGAACCGGTTCCTCACGTGAGCACGCGGTTTGGGCACTTCGTGATTTTGGTTTCAAGGCTGTCTTTAGTCCCAAGTTCGCAGATATCTTCCGAGGCAACTCGGGTAAGCAGGGGCTTATCGCAGGTGAGATCTCCGATGCAGATACTGAGCTGCTCTGGTCGCTAATCGAGGCCAATCCCGGTGTGCAGGTCAGAGTTGATTTGCCAGCGCAACAGCTAAGTCTGGGCGATGTAATCGTTCCTTTTGAGATTGACGAATACACTAAGTGGCGCCTCATGGAGGGCCTAGATGACATCGGCATCACAATGCAGAGCGCCGATGCAATAGCCTCTTACGAGGCGAAAAGAGAGTCGTGGAAACCCACCACTCTCCCTGCAAAAGGAGTCTGAGTGTCTCAGATCACCATTAACGGTGGCAAGCCGCTAAGCGGTCGAGTCGACCTCAAGGGCGCTAAGAACCTTGTCACCAAAGCAATGGTGGCCGCTTTGCTGGGAGAAACCCCCTCCACCTTGCTAGATGTTCCCCACATCTCCGATGTCGAGGTGGTCTCAAGACTTCTAAACCTGCACGGGGTCAGCATCACCCACGATGACAAAACCGGCGACATGATTTTGGATCCATCGAATGTCGAGCAGGCCAGGATGACCGACATCGATGCCCACGCCGGATCATCAAGGATTCCAATTTTGTTCTGCGGTCCGCTTTTGCACCGCCTCGGGGAAGCCTTTATCCCTGGTCTCGGTGGTTGTGAAATTGGCAATCGTCCGGTTGATTTTCACTTTGACGTGCTGCGTTCTTTTGGTGCCGTGATTGAAAAGCTCCCAACCGGCACCAGGCTTAGTGCACCGGATGGCCTTGTTGGGGCAAAGATCGAACTTCCCTACCCCTCAGTTGGTGCCACCGAGCAGGTCTTGCTATCAGCGGTAGCTGCCAAGGGTGTAACGGAGCTGCGCGGGGCCGCTATTGAACCCGAAATCGTTGACCTAATTGCGATTTTGCAAAAGATGGGTGCGGTGATTTCTGTCGATACCGACCGAGTGATTCGCATCGAGGGGGTCAAGAGTCTCAATGGCTTCACCCACCGAGCACTCTTTGACCGCAATGAGGCCGCCTCCTGGGCGTCGGCTGCTCTGGCGACCGGTGGAGACATCTTTGTTGGGGGAGCGTCTCAGGTTGAGATGATGACCTTTTTGAATGTCTTCCGCAAGGTAGGTGGCGGTTTTGATATCGCTGATGACGGCATTCGTTTTTTCCACCCCGGCACCCAGCTGCAGCCGGTGGTGATTGAGACCGATGTTCACCCGGGGTTCATGACCGACTGGCAACAACCACTGGTTGTTGCACTCACTCAGGCCCAGGGGCTTTCGATCGTTCACGAGACGGTCTATGAGCAGCGCTTCGGTTTCACCGATGCGCTGAATCAGATGGGTGCTCAGATTCAGATCTATCGAGAGTGTTTGGGTGGTAACCCCTGCCGCTTTGGTCAGCGTAACTTCAACCACTCGGCGGTTATTTCGGGTCCAACGCCTTTGAAGGGCGCAGACATCAGGGTTCCCGATCTTCGCGGTGGATTTAGCCACGTGGTGGCGGCCTTGGCCGCCAGCGGTACATCAAATGTCTCGAATGTGCAGCTAATCTCTAGAGGATATGAACGCTTTATTCAAAAGCTTGAGGATCTCGGCGCAGATTTCCAGTTTGAGGCCTAGACATGGCTGAGAAGAACCTCCCGAAGATCAAACGAGAGAGCAACTTCGCATTTGTTTTGGTGGCGATGGTGCTGGCTCCAATCTTGAGATTGATGTTCAACATCAAAACCAGCGGCAAAGAGAATCTGCCAGCGGGTGGCTATATCTTGGTCGGGAATCACCTTAGCTACCTCGACCCCTTCTCTTTTGCCTACTCGGTCTATCTGCACATGAAGCGGGTGCCGCACTACTTGGCAAAGGAATCAATCTTTCGGATTCCGATCATTGGCAAAATCTTGCCGCACGTCGGTCAGATTCCGGTCTATCGCGGAGGTAAATCCAATGAGGAGCCACTTCGGGCAGCCAAGGAGTATCTAAAGGCCGGTCAGGTGGTCGTGGTCTTCCCAGAGGGCACGCTCACCCGTGATCCCGATCAGTGGCCAATGCGCGGCAAGGCTGGGGCAATTCGCTTGGCTGTCGAACTTGGTCTACCGATTGTTCCCTGCGGCCAATGGGGAGTCGAGAAGGTCTTGGGTAATTATTCAAAGAAGTTCCGTCCCAACCCTTTTCACGTGGTTCGAGTGAAGATCGGCACCCCGATGCACTTCGAAGAGCTCCAAGGTAGGACTCTCTCGGTAAAGGAGCTCTCGGATGCAACCGACAAGGTGATGCGAGAGATATCCAAAATCGTCGGCGAACTAAGGGGAGAAACTCCACCGAAAGAACTCTGGGATCCAACCAAGGTTGGCCAAAGCGAAATCGGCAACTTCAGGAAGCAAGCTTGAGCGAGATAGTTGTTTTAGGGGCCGGGAGTTGGGGCACCACAATCGCCAAGGTGATTGCCGATGGCGGCAACGAGGTGACGCTGTGGTCAAGGCGTCTTGACCTTGCCCAGGAGATTGCTCAGACCGGTCGCAACGGTGAGTATCTGCCCGGTATTGATCTTCCTGCCGCCCTCACCCCAACCTCAGACATCGAGGTTGCCCTTGAGGGCGCCAAACAGATTTTTATTGCGATTCCATCGCAATCGCTAAGAGAGTCGCTTGCACTGTGGAAGCCGCTGATTCCCAAAGACGCCACCTTGATTTCTTTGATGAAGGGCCTCGAGCTTGGAACCGGTCTTCGAATGAGCGAGGTAATCGTTGAGGTGTTGGGGTGTGACCTCGAGCAGGTTGCAGTCATCTCTGGCCCCAACCTGGCTCTTGAAATCGCCAAAAAGGAACCGGCTGCTGCTGTTTGTGCGGGTGAGAGCGCGGAGCGCACCACCGAGGTAGCCAGAGTCTCATCAAGTGATTACTTCACGGTCTTTACCAACCAGGACATGATTGGCACCGAGCTGGGAGGTGTGCTCAAGAACCTGATTGCAGTGGCAATCGGCATCGTGAATGGTTTGGGGTATGGCCAAAACACCAAGGCCTCGATTATGACTCGAGGACTTAGCGAGATCACCGCCTTCGCCATTGCCCACGGGGCCAGGCGAAGGACCATGTTTGGCCTGGCAGGACTCGGTGATCTGATCGCAACCTCGGAATCCTCGCTCTCGCGAAACTTTAGGGCCGGTGAGATGCTGGGCAAGGGTTATTCCAAGCTGGAGGTCCTAAGACGCATGAAGCAGACCGCAGAGGGACTTAGCTCCGTGGAGCCGGTGTTGCAGATCGCCGGACGGTTGGAAATAGACATGCCGATTGTGACCCAGGTGAAAGATGTTCTCGAGGGGAAGATGAACCCTAAGGAGTTTGGCCGTCAGCTAAATCTCGCCGACGATGTTGAGATGGAGTTCTGATGCTACGAATCGCACTGCTTTATGGCGGAGAGTCTGAGGAGCACTCGGTCTCTTGCGTTTCGGCGCTTGGAGTAAGACGAGCAATCGACAACGACAGCTACGAAGTGATCGAAGTTGGCATCACTAAAACCGGCAGGTTTGTGCTGAGTCCGATCGACTCCGAGTGGCAACTGGCGGTATCACCCGAGGTCCCAGAGGACGCCCCCGAGCTGATATGGCCGGTCGGTGGGGGAGAGCTTCGAATGGCATCGGGTATTTCCCTGGGCAAGATCGATTTGGTCTTTCCCGTCCTGCACGGTCCAAACGGTGAAGATGGCTCTGTTCAGGGTCTGATGCAGCTGTGTCACATTCCCTATGTCGGTAACGGCGTGATGGCATCGGCGCTCGCGATGGATAAGGCCAGGGCCAAGGCGGTGCTTAGCAACGCTGGGCTAAGCGTTGCCAAAGACGTTCGCATCACAAGAGCTAATTACATACTCGATCCAGCTGCGCAGCTAGAAAAAGCCAAGACCATGCTCAGCCCAGACTGCTTTGTGAAGCCATCTAGATCCGGCTCCTCTGTTGGGGTGAGCCTTGCGAAATCGGAGCAGGATCTCAAAATCGCCATTGAGTTGGCCTTGAGCTATGACCACACCTGCTTGGTCGAAGAGCGAATTTTGGGCCGCGAGGTTGAGTGCTCGGTGCTGGAAAAAAAGACCGGCGAGATCGTGGTTTCCATGGCTGGCGAGATTATCGTCTCTGGGCGTGAGTTTTACGACTACGAGGCCAAGTACCTTGATGGCTCTGCAGAGCTCAGGGTCCCCACGGATCTAACCAAAGAAGAACTCAGTGAGATGCAAAACCTTGCCACCAGAGCCTTTGAGGCTCTGGGTTGCCAAGGGTTAGCAAGGACAGACTTTTTCCTAACCAAGGACGGCTTTGTGATCACCGAGGTGAACACGATGCCTGGGTTCACGCCGATTTCTATGTATCCGGCACTTTGGGGAGCTTCTGGCATTTCCTACCCAACGCTAATAGAGCACCTGATTCAAACCGGACTCAGTTTTGGTTCAGATCCGCGCTAGTTCGTAATTTCGCTGCAGAAGGCGCTCGGCTCCAGTTTGCTTACCGCCTGGGCAAGTGAGTCGAGTGCCGAGATGCCGCTGGCACTCTCCGAGTCCACGATGACCTCGACTGCAGGTGAACGGGCAAAGGTGATAAACCTGAAGTTTGGCGCATTGGAATCATCAACCAACCAGTCCACATTGCTAGCACTCACACACGGCAGGGTTGAGGCATAGACGGGCTCGAGGCCACAGCGCACCAAAACCGCTGCCGGGTCTCCATAGGCGGTGGTGGCCTGAGCGTTGGTCCAACGCTGCGCTAAATCCCCAATTTGGTCTGGGTAGCGCACCGAGACCTCTGCACACAGCGGATCATTGGCATCCTGAGCTGCCTCAATGTTCACGGTGGCGGCGCAGCCGCTAAGTAAAAACAAAACTGGAATCAGGGTCAATTTACGCATCCGTTTAAGGCTAGCGTTGTGAGGTGAAATATACGGGCCCAACTATCTTCGAGCTTGGTGAGAATCAGGCGCTAAAACAAGCGCTTGGGGTTTTCAAGCCGGTTGAATCGACCCTGGTTGGTTCCGGAGATGATGCAGCCGTGATCGCCCTTGGTGACCCAAGGTTTGTAGTCACGACCGACACGTTAGTTCAAGATCACGATTTCAGGCTCGATTTCTCCACCGGCTACGACCTTGGATTCAAGGCCGTCGCCAGCAACATCGCTGATGTTGCTGCAATGGGCGCTAAACCAATTGCGCTAACAGTTGCGATGGTTGTCACCAGAGATACCACTCAGGCCTGGCTGGAGGATTTTGCTCGCGGTCTGCAGGCTGGGCTTGATGAGTTAGCGCCAACCGCTGAGATAGTCGGGGGAGATTTGGCGGCGGGCAACCAGATTGTGATTGCAGTTGCTGCGCATGGTGAGTTGCTGGCAGAGCCCGTATTGCGTTCAGGTGCGAAGGTTGGCGACCAGGTGGCAATTGGTGGCACCCTGGGCAAAGCAGCGGCCGGATTGGCACTACTGATGCATGAGGATAAAACGCTTGCCGCTAGCTATCCCGAATTGGTTGATGTTCAGCTCAGACCCACACCCCCTATCGAGCTGGCTCTGAGTGTTGCCCAGCACGCCACCGCAATGATGGACGTTTCTGATTCTTTGGCGCTCGATGCCAATCGAATGGCACAGGCCTCCAAAGTTGGGATTGATCTTCACTCCAGCAAGCTCTTTGGTTATCAGGCCGTTCTCGAATTGGCCGCTCAGTCGATTAACTCTCGCGGCAGCGCCCAGGTCAGCGAAGTGGACTGGGTGCTCTATGGCGGAGAGGATCACAGCTTTTTGACCACCTTCCCGCAGGACTTCGTGTTACCAAGAGGGTTCAAGGCGGTTGGTGAAGTGGTTGCGGCAAAAGAGGCTGTCGTGCTTTTAGATGGCAAGCCTCTTGAAATAAAGGGATGGGACTCGGTTAGTTCCTAGGCGTGTAGATCGGAGTTGAGTTCAACCCCGACACCCTCGCGAGCAATCGCCTCAATGCCACCAGTTAGTGAGTTTCGGCGAAACAGCATTTTGCTTAGACCGCTTAGCTCGCTGGCCTTTACCACCTGGGTCTTGCCCTCAACAATCAGGGTTAGCTTGCTACCGCCGGTTAGGTAAAGCCCTGCTTCGACTATGCAATCATCGCCAATTGAGATGCCGATTCCGGAGTTAGCTCCAAGCAGCGAGCGCTTGCCGATTGAAACCTTGTGCTTTCCGCCACCCGAAAGGGTACCCATGATTGAAGCGCCACCACCGATGTCGGAGCCATCGCCCACTGTGACTCCCTGTGAGATGCGGCCCTCCACCATTGATGCCCCCAAAGTGCCTGCGTTGAAGTTCACAAAGCCCTCGTGCATGACCGTGGTGCCGGGTGCGAGGTGGGCGCCAAGCCGCACGCGATTTCCATCTGCAATGCGAACCTTTTTGGGAACCACGTAGTCAATCAGCCTGGGGAACTTGTCTATTGAGTGAGCCACCACGCCAGCAGTGCGAAGTTCAAAGGCCCTGGATTCAAACTCGTCCAGTGCCATAACTCCCTTGTTGGTGAAAGCAACGATCGGCAGGTTTGGGATCAAACCATCGAGGTTTAGCTGGTTTGGCTGAACCAAAAGGTGTGAAAGCAGGTGGAGCCTGAGATACGCGTCTTGAGTGGAGGAAACCTCGGAGCCAAGGTCGATTTCGCATCTCACAACCTCGGTTTTGACATTGCGCAGTTCATCACGCCCCGCCTTCTCGTCCAGCTCCCTTGGTGGGAACCACTGGAGGTCTGACTTTGGTGCGGGGCCTAGTTCAGGACTGGGGTAATAGACATCCAGCACGCTGCCATCGCTTGAAATGGTGGCAAGACCGTGCCCCCAGGCCTGATTACTGTTTTCCGCACTCACGCCCCCAAGAATACAGGTAGCCTTTTTTGCTATGGCAGCTTTGGATACCAGCGCAACACTCACCGAACTCACCATGGCTATTTGCGATATCGAGTCGGTCTCTGGAAACGAAGCAAAGCTGGCCGATGAAATCGAAGCGGTGCTTAATTCCTGCATTCACCTGAGTGTGACTAGGGATGGCAACGCGATCGTTGCCAGCACCAACCAGGGCCTAGACCGAGTGTTGATTGCCGGTCACATCGACACCGTGCCGGTTGCAGATAACCTGCCTACTGAGCTGCACCACTTTGAGCGCGAGCAGGTCATCTTTGGCCGCGGCACCGTGGACATGAAGGCCGGGGTTGCGCTAATGCTGAAGCTGGCAGTCGAAATAACCAATCCGATTGTGGATGTGAGCTGGATCTTCTATGACAACGAAGAGGTCGACTCCCATCTGAATGGGCTCGGGAGGCTCTCTAGAAACAGCCCAGAACTGCTCCAGGGGAGCTTTGCGGTGCTGTGTGAGCCGACCAGCGCAATGGTCGAGGGTGGCTGCAATGGCACCATCCGAATCGAACTCAAGGCAACTGGCAAGAAGGCTCACTCGGCAAGGCCGTGGATGGGGCAAAACGCCATCCACGAGCTACTGCCAGCGCTGCAGCTGCTAAAGGATTACGAACCAGCGGTGGTGAATGTCGATGGCCTTGACTACAAAGAGAGCCTGAACGCGGTGATGGCGAATGCCGGGATCGCGACCAATGTGATCCCAGATGCTGCAACCCTGATGATCAACTACCGCTTTGCTCCAGACAAGTCCGCGAGCAAGGCGGAGCAGTTGCTGCGGGAGTGGTTTGAAGGCTACGAGATCGAAGTGGTCGATGCCGCCGAGGGGGCAAGGCCTGGGTTGAACACTGAACTAGCGGAGGCATTTATCAATGCCACGGGCGCAAGTGTGAACCCAAAGTATGGCTGGACCGATGTCGCAAGGTTCTCTTCACTTGGAATACCAGCCGTGAACTATGGTCCCGGCGACCCATCTTTGGCACACGCAGACAACGAAAATGTTCCCGTGGGGCAGATTCACGACTGCTATGAAGGCCTAAAAGGCTGGCTTAGCAACTAATCGGGTTGGCTATTGCCCGAGATTTCTGGAATAATTGTGCTTTGCCCAAATCTCTAGGAGTCAAGACTCATGGCAGCAATGAAGCCTCGCACCGGTGATGGACCAATGGAGGCAGAACGCGAACCACGTGGCCTTATCGTTCTTCGTGTTCCACTCGAAGGCGGCGGTCGCCTAGTCGTCTCTGTAAATGAGACCGAGGCCAAAGAGCTTCACAAGGTTCTTGAAGGCGTTATCAAGAAATAACTAGTCGGTCTTTACAACCAGCAACAGGCCATCTCCAACCATCGACAGCGAAGCTATAAAGCCCTCGCTGTCGCCAAAGTTTCTAATCGCCTGCCGATAGGCAGCGGTTTCATCATCTCGAAGCGCTGGGTTTGGCACCCGATCTCTCCAAAGCGCATGGGAAATCAGAATCGCACCACCCGGTTTTGCCAGGGCCACGGCAGAACCAAGCATCGATTCCAGGCCCTCGGGGTCGGCGTCGAGGAAAACCAGATCGTAGCCAGACTCGGCCATGTTGCCCATCACTGCGGAGCCTCGTCCTGCGATCACTCGGATTCTTGAAGGGGTAATCCCGGCGGCCTTGAAGTTCTCTTTGGCAACGTTTTGATACTCGGGCTCATCGTCAATTGTCGTCAGGACGCTGTCCTCACTTGCCGATAGCAACCAGAGCCCGGAGACACCGGCTCCGGTTCCAACCTCGACGATGCTCTTTGCCTTTGCAAGCCGCGCTAAAAGTGCAAGTTGATTGCCAGTAGCGGGAGTCACGGTCTCAACCCCAAGCTCCTCAGCGCTGCGGCGAGCAGCTTGGATTGCCTCCGGCTCGGTCACGTAGTCTTCGGCGTATTTCCAGCTTGAAATTTTGTCAATCATCTTGAGGGAAAGCTTAGGTCTGCAGTGAGTGAAACAGCTGCATTCAAACGAGCTAAACTCTCTAACATGTTTGGTCTTAGCGCAGAGAAACTATTGCTTCTTGCGCTGCTTGCCGTTCTAATCATTGGACCAGAGCGACTGCCCTATTACTCGAAGCAATTGGGCGAGTGGGTGCGCAAGGGTAAGCGCATGTTCGATAACGCTCAGGTGCAGCTCAAATCTGAGCTCGGCGAGGATTTCCAAGACGTGGACTGGAAGAAACTTGATCCACGGCAGTACGACCCAAGGCGAATTGTTCGCGAGGCGCTGCAGGAAGAAAAGCGCAATCCAAACGCTGCCGAAAAGCTAAACAGAGCTAAGCCCCCGCAGAAGCAGCTTGAACTGGGGGAGACCCCACCATTTGACCCTGAGGCTACCTAGAGCTTTCCCATAAACCTTGCGAGCTTTGTCATCAGCGGAGCCATCTTTTGATACTGCTTGGCCCTGGTTGGTAGCCCAATCGGAGAATCGTTGGCAACACCAATGGTTCTTGACTCGGTGAATCTCAACAGTCCGTTCACTCCCGATCTGCGACCCATGCCGGATTGCTTCATGCCACCCATTGGAGCGGCCATCGAGGCCATCGAGGCACGATAGCCCTCGTTGACGTTCACAGAACCGGCCATCAGCCGTGAGGCAACCTCAATTCCCTTTTTGCGATCGCCAAAAACGGCCGCGTTTAGGCCAAACTCAGTGGCGTTTGCAAGCTCCACAGCCTCATCTAGCGAGTCGTAGCCGACCAGTGCGATCACCGGACCAAACACCTCTTTGTGCAGGATCTCGGCTCCCAGTGGAATATCGGTTAGCACCGTCGGAGCATAGAAGTTTGGCCCAATCTCGCTAAGCACTTTGCCACCTGTTACCAACCTGGCGCCCTCGCCAATTGCTCGCTCGACAAACTCGCTTACTCGGGTCAGCTGGTTTGAGGAGGAAAGTGCACCTAAGTCAAAATCAAATTGGCTCGAAGAGCCCAGGGTTAGAGTTTCCACCCTGCGCTTGAGGATCGATTCAAACTGCTCGATGGCGTGGTTTGGAACATAGAGTCGCTCAATCGAAACGCAAAGCTGGCCAGAGTTTCCAAACGCTCCGCCGATTGCGGATTCGGCCGCCTTCTCCAAATCTGCTCCCGGGAGCACGATCATGGGGTTTTTACCGCCGAGCTCGAGCGAGTAGCCAATTAGTCGGCTGGCAGCCCTTTGGGCCACTAGCTTTCCGGTCGGTGTTGATCCGGTGAACGCCACGTAGTCAGCGTTGTCGGTGACTGCGTTGCCAACCTCCGCCGGATCACCGTGAACCACGGTCCAAACGTCGCTTGGGATGCCTGCGCTGACTGCTATCTCTCTTGCCATTTGCACCGTCAGGGCAGTTTGGTTGTCTGCCTTTTGGACCACTGCATTGCCCGCCATCAGTGCGGGAATGACATCCATCATGGTTAGCGCAAGCGGGTAGTTCCAGGGGGTGATGATGCCCACCACGCCAACCGGAGCTGGCTCGACATAGGCAGAGATTAAAAAGGGGACGCCGGCCTTGACCTTGTTTCGACGCATGGCCTTCGGGGTGATTTTGGCATAGTAGGAGATTGCTCCCAGGGCGCCAGTGACCTCTTCAAAGGCGTGAGCTCGGCTTTTGCCGGTCTCGCGCTGCAAAACATCCATTAGTTGTTCTTGGCGTGCAATGAGGGCATCTGCGATTTTGCCAGCAATCTTGGCTCGGGTCTTGGGGTCGGTGCTGCCCCAACTGCGCTGTGCCTTAGAAGCCTCTAAGAAACGCAGCGCGACATCCGCTGCGGAGTGAGACTCGATTTCGTGTAGCTTGGAGCCGGTTAGCGGGTCAATTACGTCAATGGTTGCCATGGGGTTATTAACTCACATTTAGCGGCAAAGATTTCCCCGCCAAACCTCTCGGGTTAGTTGCCAGCACTTTCGCGATTCTGATGATCTCGCTAGCTGCAGGGTCACTGGGGTTGGAAATCACAATCGGAATTCCCAGATCCGCTTCGCTTCGAAGGTTTGAGCTAAGGGGCAGCTGCCCCAAAAGCTCGACCTTCTTGCCAGAAATCTCTGTCAATCGGTCGGCAACTGCCTGACCGCCACCCTCGCCAAAAATGAACTCCTTGCCGCCTTTTGTTGGCAGGTAGCTCATGTTCTCAATAACTCCGAGAATCTCTTGGCCGGTCTGCAGGCCAATTGCTCCGGAACGCTCTGCGACGTTGGCAGCGGTGTGCTGAGGCGTTGTCACAACAATCGACTTGGCATCTGGGAGCAGTTGCCCAAGGCTGATTGCAACATCACCGGTTCCAGGCGGTAGGTCAACCAGCAAAAAATCCAGATCTCCCCAGTAGACGTCGGTTAAGAACTGCTCGACTGCGCGGTGCAGCATGGGTCCTCGCCAGGCTACGGGCTTGTTGTCGCTGACAAAAAAGCCGATCGAAATCACTCTGACATCGTGAGCGATTGGGGGGAGCATGAGCTCATCGACCTTGGTTGGGCCGGTGGTTATTGAGAGTAGCCCGGGGATGGAGTAGCCAAAGATATCGGCATCAATCAATCCAACCTTTTGCCCCTGAGCCGCAAGGGCAACTGCCAAGTTTGCGGTCAGGGTTGATTTTCCAACCCCGCCCTTGCCGCTACCCACAAAAATCACCCTGGTGAGGTTTCCAGGTTGAACAAATGGGTTGTGACGAATTGGCTTATTGCCACGAAGTTTTGCCTTCAGCGCATCGCGCTCCTCGTTTGTCATGGTGGTCATATCTAGTTCGACGGTTTTGAAGTGCGCCTCTAGAGCACCTCTGACATCGCGCTCGATGGACTGGGCTGCGGGGCAGCCCACAATCGTAAGTTTGATTTGTGCGTGGATGGAATCGCCATCCACCTTGAGATCGCCAACCATTCCAAGCTCTGTGATGGGTTGGCGCAGCTCTGGGTCGATTACTCGACTAAGTGCCTTGAGGGCAAGTTCGCTCATTTGGATTTCTTGTTCGCCGGTTTTTTCTGACTGCGAAGCTCTTCAAGGATCTCTTCTAGAACGCCCTGAACCTCATCACGAACGAACTCCTTGGTGGCAACCTCTTCGATCGCGAGTCTCAGCGCTGCTACCTCTCGAGCCAGGTATTCCGTGTCGGCAAGGCTTCTTTCCACCCGCTGGCGGTCCTGTTCGAACTTAACTCGATCTCGGTCGTCTTGTCGGTTCTGGGCCAAAAGAATAAGAGGAGCTGCATAGGAGGCCTGCAGCGACAAGATCAGCGTGAGCAGGGTGAAGTTCAGCGCCCTTGGGTCAAACTGGCCCCCTACCGGTGCGAGTGTGTTCCAGGTAATCCAAACGGCCACGAAGACAGTCATTGCAATCAAGAACGCACCGGTTCCCATTGCCCTAGCAAAGCGCTCTGAGATGCGGCCAACGGTTTCTTGCGAGACGTTGGGGACGCGGAACAGTGGCCTGCGAACTAGTGGACGCTCAAGGTCTGATTGGTTTCTAGCCATCAGGCATCCTCCTCACTTCGCCAGTCATCCGGAAGCAGGTGGTCCAAGACGTCATCGACTGTGACAGCACCTATTAGGTGATTCCCTTCATCAACTACCGGCAACGCCACCAGGTCATAACTCGCAAGGTCACGGTGGATTTGAGAGATCGAAGTATCCGCTGTGATTGCCTCCAGCTCGGTGTCAATTAGCGAGCTGAGCCTTTCGTGCGGTGGATAGCGAAGCAGCTTTTGGAAGTAGACCACTCCGAGATACTTCCCGGTTGGCGGCTCGTAGGGGGGCAGAGTCACAAACACCTGCGCCGCCAAAACCGGTTCGACTTCGCGGCGTCTAATAAGCGCCATTGCCTCGGCCACGGTGGTGTCGGCAGCACAAACAATCGGCTCCGGGGTCATCATTCCGCCGGCGGTATAGGGCTCGTACTGCAAAAGAGCCCTGATGTCTTCGGCCTCTTCATCATCCATCAGTTCCAATAGGACCTCAGCACGCTCTGCAGAGAGGTTTGCCATCAGGTCGGCGGCATCGTCGGGGCCCATGAGATCCAAAACCTCTGCGGCTCGCTCATCGTCAAGCTCATTCATGATTTCGAGCTGCTCTTCTTCGGGCAGCTCCTCGAGCAGGTCTGCCAAGCGCTCATCATTGAGGTTTCCCGCTAGCGCAAGCATTCGTTCTTCTGGAAGGTCTAGCACAGCTGTCGCCAAGTCGGCAGGACGCAGGTCTGCAACGGTGGAGAGCAGCTGCTGAGCATCTTGCTCGCTCGGGTCTTCCTTGTCCTCTGAGACTTCACTCCAGGAGACAAACTCGGTGGCTCCCTTGGCAAAGGGCAGCGCTGAGGTCTTTGGTTTTCTGACAAAGAGCTCTGCCAATACCCACTCGCCACGCTTCGAGCGCTCGATGGAAAAGTCTTCGATGGTGGCTTGAATGCCAGACGAGATCAGCGTTACCTTGCGGCCGAGCATCTCCGCAATTGCTCTGGTTTCTTGGCCTTTTTGGTTAAAGCGGCGCAGGTCGATAAGACCGTTTGTGATCAGCTGACCCGGAGCAATTGCGGTGACTCTGGCCACCGGCAAAAAGACTCTGCGACGACCAGAGATCTCAATTACAAATCCAATAGCTCTTGGCGGGAGGGTTTTTCGATACGTCATCAGCACGTCGATGACTTTGCCAACCCTGTCTCCGAGTGGGTCAAAAACGCCACAGCCAGCCAATCTGGCTACGAAGACTCTGGTTGCGCTCACAGAGATAACCCTAATTGCGAAAGGTTAATCCATGGAACAATGCCCTCATGAGCGATCTGATGAATTCGGGCCGTAAGAAGCAATCCGGCCCCCGAATTCCTCGCGGTCACACCGTCGGGGAGTTCCAGAACTATCAAGATGCCAGCGCGATGGTAACCAGGTTGGTGCAGGGCGACTTTCCAGCAGCCAAGATTTCAATCGTGGGTCATGACCCGGTGATTGTTGAAAGTGTTCGTTCCAAGCTCGGCTATGGCCGAGTTGCGCTTTCGGGCTCACTAACTGGATTTTGGCTCGGGTTGATCTTTGCTCTACTGCTGGGAGTAGGTTTCACAACTACGCCAGATGGGGCGGCCACTTACCAACCCCAGACTTTTGCAGCCGTTTTGATAGTTGCCGCTGGCATTGGCATGCTGATCAATATCTTGAGATTTGCTTTTTCAAAATCCAAGCGCGGTTACCTCAGCACTCAGATGCCGGTCGCTTCTCGCTACGAGGTGATTGTGCCATCGGAAGAAGCCTCTGAGGCAACCAAGGCGCTCTCCCAAGCTCAATCAGAGTAGTTTTGGAGCCAAGCCTCTAGGGCATCGGGATCTCTTGGCAAAGCATTGGAGAGGTTCTCGACACCGTCCTTGGTAACCAGAACGTCGTCTTCGATTCTGACACCGATGCCTCGGTAGTTCTCCGGAACTTTCAGATCGTCTTTGTGGAAATAGAGTCCGGGTTCGATCGTGAAGATCATCCCCTCTTCCAAGATCCCGTCTTGATACATCTCTCGTCTTGCCTGGGCGCAATCGTGGACATCAATCCCTAAGTGGTGACTGGTGCCGTGAACCATGAATCTGCGGTGGTGCTGGTTGTCGGGCTTTAGGGCATCCTCAGCGCTCACAGGAATCAGTCCGAGCTCTGAGACCTTGGCGGCAATGACCTCCATCGCTGCGTTGTGGACGTCGCGGAACTTCACCCCCGGTTTTGCCACCGCGAATGCGGCATCCGCTGCCTCTAAAACGGCCTGGTAGACAAAGCGCTGCTCCTTGCTGAACTTGCCGTTGATTGGCAAGGTTCTGGTGATATCAGCGGTGTAGAGGGAGTCGACCTCTACGCCAGCGTCAACCAAAATCAGATCACCATCGATGACCTCACCATCATTTTTGGTCCAGTGCAGGATGCAGGCATTTGCTCCAGAGGCAGCGATGGTCTCATAGCCAAGATCGTGACCTTCGAGTCGTGCCCTGGCGAAAAAGGCACCCTCAATCACCCGTTCGCCGCGCTTGAGGGTTGTCGCACGCTTTAGGTTTCTCGCGATATCTTCAAAACCCGAGATGCTTGCCGCTACTGCCTTGCGCATCTCTGCAATCTCGTAATCGTCCTTCACAAAGCGCATTTCCGAGAGGAAAACCTTTAGTTTCGGGGATTTCTCGGTCAAAACCTTTTGAAATTTTTCGCGGTGCTTTTCTAGCTTTTTGATGTCGGCGGTTTTGATTCCAAGCGAGGCTTCGATTTCCTCGAGGGTTGGCCTTTGGCCCACCCAGAATTCTCCAATTGCAGGGTTAGCGAAGAATTCATCGCTGTCCTTGCCTGCGGTTGGCATCAAATAAAGAGTGGACTTGGCCGTCTTCTTTCTGGCGTCAATCACCAAAACTGAGCCTGGCACGGCCTGAGATCCCCAGCCGGTTAGGTGGGTGAAGGCGGTTGAGGGTCGATAGCGATAGTCGGTGTCGTTAGATCTGACCCTGGGAAGAGATGCTTCGATCACAATCACGTGACCGGCAAACGCCTTGGCGAGCTTTTCTCGTCTGGCCTTGGCAAAGGGCGCGACCTCGTGCAGCGGCGGCAGTGGCGTTGGATTTTCTGCCCAATCGCTAGCGATGAATTTCAGAAATTCTTTGGAGTGTGGGGTGCGAGAACGGTTGGTCGCGTTTTTCTTTTTAGCCATGGGACTATTCTGCTCCTGTGATCGACCTACATGCGCACTCAACTAAATCTGATGGCAAAGATACTCCCACCGAATTAGTTGCAAACGCCAAAGCCAATGGCATAAGCGTTCTTGCGATCACCGATCACGACACCACCGCGGGCTGGGAAGAGGCGCTAATAGCGGCCCGCTCCCACAAAATTGGTCTGGTTCCAGGTATTGAGGTTTCGACCAGGCAGTTGATCTCCTCGGGTCGAAGAATCAGCGTTCACATGCTCGCCTACCTGCCCGACCCAAACAATCAAGCGCTTTTCCAAGAGCTTGAAAAAACCCGAACCTCGAGAATTTCAAGGGCCAAAAAAATGGTGGAGCTGTTGGCTGAGGATTACCCCATCACCTGGGAGCTGGTCCAAGCCGAGCTTGAACCAGGGGCAACCATTGGGCGTCCCGCAATTGCTGATGCAATGGTGAGCGCAGGGATAGTGCCCACTCGCTCCGATGCCTTCACCTCAATACTTCACAACAGGTCGAAGTACTACGTCTCAGATCACTCGCTGGACACCCTCGAGGCGATTGCGCTAATTCGAAAGGCCGGGGGAGTCTCGGTGATCGCTCACCCGCTAATTGATTTTCCAGCGGGTGCCTCGGTGCAGGACCTGCCCACCGAGCACTTTGAACAGCTAATTCAAGCTGGGCTTGACGGCATTGAGGTCTACCATCGCTCGGTTCCGGATCCTGCGAAAAAGTGGCTGGAGCAACTTGCCCTCAAGCACAACCTGATTGTCACGGGCTCGAGCGACTACCACGGCCTAACCGGCAAGGACAATCGACTGGGAGAGAACCAGACCAGCCCCGAGATGCTCGAGCGAATTATCGATCAGGCTTCAGGCTTTGAGGCGTTTTTGTAGTTTCGGTTGCGCTGGCGCTGACGAGCCGGTCTAGCTGGAGCGGCTGCTGCACCCTCGCGAGGCTTAGATCCACGATTTTGCTGCGGGGATTTTGCTCTAACGGGCTGCTCAATCTTTCGTGAAAGCCTGCCCTTGATGCCCTCTGGAATCTTGAGCTCTTCCAAAAAGTGCTTTGAGCTGGAGTAGGTCTCTACTGGCTCTGGCATTCCAAGGTCAAGTTCGCGATTGATGTGGACCCAGCGAGCCATGTCCTCCCAGTCCACAAACGTCACAGCAACACCGAGCTTTCCAGCTCGGCCGGTGCGACCAATGCGGTGCAGGTAGGCCTTTTCGTCCTCGGGGACCGAGTAGTTAATCACGTGGGTAACGTCATCGACGTCAATTCCTCGAGCTGCCACCTCAGTTGCTACCAAGATTTCTTTTTTGCCCTCGCGGAACGAGACCATTGAGCGCTCTCTGGCTTCCTGGGACATATCTCCATGCAGCGGGGCGGCCTTGAAGCCGCGGTCCATCAGCTCTTCGGCGACCTTGGCGCTCGCACGCTTGGTGCGGACAAAGATGACGGTCTTGCCACGGCCTTCGGCCTGCAGAATGCGTCCGACAATCTCGTCTTTGTCTAGCGAGTGCGCTCGGTAGACAAACTGCTTGATATCAGCCTTGGTCTTTCCCTCATCTGGGTCGGAGACACGAATGTGGATTGGCTTGTTTTGATACCTGCGAGCCAGATTCAGAATCTGTGCCGGCATGGTCGCCGAGAACAGCATGGTCTGGCGCTCTGGTGGGGTGAGGGAGAACAGCTTTTCAACATCTGGCAAGAAGCCAAGATCCAGCATCTCGTCTGCCTCGTCCAGCACCATGAACTTGACCTTCGAAAGGTCCATAAGTTTTTGCTTGGCAAGATCCAAAAGTCGACCCGGTGTTCCAACCACGATCTGGGCACCCGCCTTCAGCGCAGCAATCTGGCCCTCGTAAGCCTTGCCGCCATAGATTGCGACAACACCGCAATCGCGGTTGGATGTTGCAAGCTCTAGATCTTCAAAGACCTGCAGTGCTAACTCTCTAGTTGGGACAACTACCAAGCCCTGAACATAGGGCTCGGGGTTTTTACCAAGGGATTGAATCAGTGGCAGACCGAATCCCAGGGTTTTTCCGGTTCCGGTCTTGGCCTGGCCAATCACGTCAGAACCAGATAGCGCTACCGGAATAGCTTCTTGCTGGATTGGGAATGGGTCGGTGATTCCTCTGGAATGTAGGGCTTCTAAAATGTCGTCGTCGATGCCCAGTGAAGTAAAACTCAAAAATTTCTCCGTAATGTTTGCAAGCAGCTCTTTACTGTGTTGCTTGCCTTGGTTATAAGCTTGGCGGGTGCTGGATTGGTTTCGAAGAATACGCAAGGTGTCGGGGAAGTTTTCGCTTCCCTCCCGGGAATCCGGTAGCGGCCGTAGCCAAGTCCAGCTGAACCCTTCAAAGCTTACCCCACCCAATAACGTTTACCTATCCCACTTCGCTCAGGTGCAGCTCGCCATCGCTTATCTGATGCAGGATGATTCGCTAAATGCGCCAACCCCCGAGATTCGCGAGCGTCAACTTGCGATCTCCAAGAAATACAAGGAGCGGGCCGAGGAGATCGAGGCACTGATCGTCAAAGGTGGCGCGAGCGAGATGGACCTGCAGGCCGAGATTCGAGACCGTCTTGACCTTTTGGTCCAGCGCACCGAGGGTCTTGGTTGGCACGAGGATCTGATGCGCATCTACATCGTGTTTGGCATCCTGGAAGATTCCTTGCAGCAGGTCGCCAAGGGACTTTCTCCGGCAAAACGCATCAAGATCGAGACTTTGATGCTGGATAACTCGCTGCAGAGCTTTTGTCAGGACGAGTTGGAAAAGGCCATTGCCGAGAATCCAGAAATCACTGGCCGGTTAGCAATGTTTGGTCGCATGGTTGTCGCAGATGCGCTTTTAGAGGTCAGGGATTCGGTGAGTCTGGATGCTCTTCTGCCAGATCCGCGTCCCACCGATCCAACCGAGTTGGCAAGGGAGCAGTTCAGGGTCCTAGAGCCATTCACCTCTGAGTTGATCTCAGAGCACACGCTGCGGATGGACCGCTTAGGCCTTACCGCGTAGTCGGAGTGACTGCAGCTCCGCAGCCTCTTGTTCCTCACGGGTCTTGTGTAAAAAGCCAACCGCAAACCAAGTCGCTGCCGGCATCCCGAGCATCACAATGAACCAAATCCAAGCCGCCTGGTAGTCAAAGCCGAGCCAGGTGAACAATAGCCACAGCAATGAGCCCGAGCCCAGTGCCAGGCTAAAGGGCACCAATTTGCCGTAGAAGTCTGATTTTGGAAGCACGAATGGTGCTACCAGCGCCAGCAAGAGGGCGTAGACAAAAATTACTGCCAGTTCCATTAGGAAATGAATCCCACTCTGCGGTTTTGATCTGAGCCAATTTCGACATAGGCAATCGAGGCGGTGGGAACCAGCATCGTCTTGTCTTTGTCATCGCTCAACTCAACTAGCGGAGCACTCTTTGCGATGGCGTCGCTGATTTTCTCAGTGAGCTCTTTGGCGCTCAAGGGAGACTCAAATGTCAGGTCTCTGCCGTTTTCTCTGATGCCGATGCGTACTTCCATTACTCTCCTTGCTAAGGCCTATAGGTTACGACAATAAAATGTCACCCTTCGCCCCTAGATTAATCAAATGGCAAAAATCTCTCTGGGCAGAACCGAATTAGACTCTTCGGTCAGCTCAGTGATTCTGGGCTCTCCCGGTTCCGGAAAAACAACCGCGCTGATTCAACTGGTTTCAGAACTTGAAAACCTAGGTGTAACCCCCGAAGAGATTTTGGTGCTGACACCCTCGCGCCTGGCTGCCAATTCACTTCGTGACCAAATTGGCGCGCGGTCCTTATTGGCTGCAAACAACGTTCGTGCCCGCTCAATCTCCTCGTTTGCATTTTGGGTGTTGAGTCAGAAAAACCCAGATCTCAAGCTGTTTTCCGGCGCTTCCCAGCAGGCCTTGGTTGCCGAGCTGATTGCAAACGCGGTTTCTAAAAAGCAACATCTAGCTTGGAGTATCGATGCGCTCAGTTGCGAACTACAGGGGTTCCAAAACGAGGTTAGAGACCTACTCGCGGTAGTCATTGAGAACCAGCTGGGCTTAGAGGAGCTGAAAAAACTCCAGCTCGAGTATCCAAAATCAAAGCTCCAGGTCGCAATCGACCTACTCCCCGGATATCGACAGGAGCTGGCGAAGCAGAATGCGCTCGACCCCTCAGAGCTTTTGGTGCACGCCCTTGATGAGCTAGCTGCAATTGACCCACCAAAGTATTTGCTGGTGGATGATGCTCAGGATCTATCTCCCGCCGGCATGAAGCTTGTGGCCGCTCTCAGTGAGAGCGCGACCTCATTTGTCTTTGGCGATCCAGATGCGGCTGTGCTGGGCTTTAGGTCTGGGGCAGAGTCCTTTGTTGCTCAGTTTGCTAACTTCTCTCAGCTGGCATTGCCACAGGCCAACGCCACAGCCCAAAAGCTCTCTTTGCTGCAGCGCATCTCTGGGAGAATCCCCACCTCGCTGGCCTATTCGCATCGCCCAAAGGGCAATCCGGCTGCCCATTTCACCGCTGAGTTTTTTGATAACCAGTCCTCCGAGGCCGACTGGCTTGCAGCGCAGCTGCGCAGGGCAAAACTTATTGATCAAATCGACTGGAACCAGATGGCGGTTGTTGCTAGGACCAGGACCCAGCTCGATCAACTGGCCAACGACCTCAGCGCTAGAAACGTTCCGGTTCGAATCGTTGGCGTGCAGCAGGCTCTGAGGAACCAACCGGCAGCCCGGGCGATCCTGGAGTTTGGTCAGCTTGTCTATCAGCCAGATTCATTTTTGGATCGCGAACAACTTCTATACTCACCGCTGATTGGTCTAGACGCGCTCGGCATTCGCAGGTTGTTTCGCGAGCTGAACCAGCTCCCCGAGAATCAGGGACTCTCTCGCACTCAGCTGCAACAGGGCCTGTTCGAAGAGTTGATAGATGCCGATTTCTTTGAAATCAAGGCGTTGAACAAAGTGACAGAGGCGCGATACAGAATCGCAAATCTTGGCAGCGTTACCGCTTACCAATTTGTGAGTCTTGCAAGCGAGCTGATAAACCTCGAACGGCTCAAGACCCTCTCAAGATCTCGAAGCTCGGTGGCGCTGGCTGCTGGCCGTGATCTGGATGCTCTGCTGGAACTGTTCGCAGCAGCGCAGCGCTTTGATTTGCGTGCCGGGGGCGATGCCAAGGAGTTTGTTGCCAATCAGCTACAGCTTTCGATCCCGGAGGACTCGCTTGCGCCAATTGGGCTTCGGTCCTCGGTAACACTCACCACAAGTGCGCAGTTAGCGGGCAATAGTTACGAGGTGTTGGCTATCCCAAGGCTCCAGGAGGGTATTTGGCCAAACCTAAAGCCCAGAAGCTCACTGCTTGGCGCCAGCAGCCTGCAGTCCTTTTTACTTGGAAGATCGCTCAGCCCAGACCAGCCGGCTGGCAATGAGTTGGCAGATGAGCTGCGAGGGTTCTACAAGGCCGTCGGAGCTCACCGATCCAAACTCTTGCTCTCAGCAATGAGTGCTCAGGACGAGCAACCCTCGCAGTTCTTCACGATGTTCTCGATTTCAGGCAATAACAACGAGGACGAAATTGATTTTGATCTCAGGCGCAAAGTTGGAAAGCTCAGGGCTCAGGCCCTCAGTGGTGACAGCATTGCCATAGCTTCGCTTGCCGCCCTAAGCCTTGCAGGGGTGCCCGGAGCCCACCCGAGAAACTGGCAGGGCTTGCAGCAGATATCGACAAGTGAACCGGTGGTGGCAGGGGACGAAGAGCTTCGGATTAGCGCATCAAAGCTCGAGGCGTTTGAGAGGTGCCCACTGCACTGGTTTATTCAGACCTTTGGGGGCCAGACCTCTAATTTCCAAGCGTCGCTGGGAACCTTGCTGCATGCTGCACTCGAAGCCAGCTCGCAAGGCGTTGAGCTAAACGATTTCATACAGTCCAATTGGCACACCCTCGAATTTGAGTCGAAGTGGCAGGAGCTATCTCAACTAAGACGAAGCGCAAAAATGATTGCGCTTATGACCCAGTATTTAGGCCAGGCCAATGACCTGGTAGCGGCCGAAAAGTCATTTGAGCTCAAAGTCGGAAACCTAACCGTTTCGGGAAAAATCGATCGGGTCGAAAGTGTCGAATCGAGTTCTTTGGTGGTCGATCTAAAGACGGGCAAGACCCCTCCGACCCAAGCGGAGGTGATAGCAAACCGCCAACTAGCGCTGTATCAACTAGCGCTGCAGGCAGAAGGCACCAAAGTCGCGGGAGCCAAGATCGTTTCTGTTGGCTCCGATTCACTCAAGGTCATTGAACAGCCGGAACTTGCTGGTGAAGCGCTAGAGAGTATCAATGAGCTGCTAGCCAGAGCGGCAAGTGAAATCGGTTCTGATCAGTTCGCAGCCAGCATCTCGTCGCACTGCGCTGAGGATGGTAGCTGCCAGCTACTGCTTGCAAAGGCGGTGCAGCATGGCTAAGTACTCCGCCCAGGAAATCTTTAGCGTGGTCTCTAAATTTGAGCTCACCGATGAGCAGCGACAGGCCATTGAGCACTGTGACGGATCGGCCTTGGTGGTGGCCGGTGCCGGAAGCGGCAAGACCGAATTGATGTCGATTCGAGCGATGTACCTGGTTGCCAATCAACTCGCACGACCAGAGCAAATCTTGGGTCTAACCTTCACGAGAAAGGCGGCATCAGAACTCGGTATCAGAGTCTCAAATGGACTCTTTGCACTTCGGGAATCAAAGTACTGGCCCGCTGAAATTGGAGATGAGTTTCAGCCTCCAAAGATTGCCACCTACAACTCATTTGGAAATGACATCTTTCGCACCCTGGCATTGCAAATTGGCTATGAGTCAGATGCCACTTTGATCACCGAGGCGGCATCGGTCGCATTAGTCAAGGAGCTATTGCGTGATGTTGACCTGAACATTTTTGAAGCACTTGGGCAATACGAAAAGACCGAGTCGCACCTGATCTCACTAATTTTGCAGGCGGCGGCATCGCTCAGCGACAACCTGGTTGATGCGGATCAGGCAATCGCAAGCTTCGAGCAATTTAGCCAGTTAGCCGCCTCACTACCTCAAAAGCCAAGTGGGAAGACCGAACTGCTTGGCTACACCCGCAATCACATTGCCCAAGCCGAGCAAAACAAGTTGGTGTTTCAACTAGCCGGGGCTTATCAACTTCTCAAGGCAAAAAGAAACCTGGTCGACTTTTCCGATCAGGTCGCACTTGCTTACAAGGGCGTCAGCACGCATCCAATTCAGCTGGATTTCTCTCACGTCATGCTCGATGAGTATCAGGACACCTCCTCGATTCAGACAATGCTTCTGGCAAAGCTGTTTGCTCAGGCCGAGGTGATGGCAGTGGGTGACCCAAACCAGTCAATTTATGGTTGGCGCGGAGCCAGTAGTGCAAACCTAGAAAACTTCAGCACTGACTTTTCCGCTCGAGCCAGCTACTCACTATCAAAGTCCTGGCGCTCCTCAGCTGCGATAGTTGCCGCCGCCAATCAACTAAGCGCCGGACTTGTGAACGAAAAGATCTCACCAGTCACCTTGAGTCCGGGCCGAGACTTCGAGGACCGGGTTGTGGCTGCGATATTCCAGGACGAGAGATCTGAAGCCCAGGCGGTCGCGCGCTGGCTTGATCAGCATCTCAATCCAGAGACCTCGGCGGCTATCTTGTTCAGGTCTAAATCTGCGATGGGGATATTCGTGCAAGAACTCAGCGCTCTTGGCTTGCCATTTGAGGTCACGGGACTGTCGGGGTTGACCGAGACCCCTGAGGTTATAGATCTGGTGGCAGCTTTGCGGGTCATGATTGACCCGGAGGCCGGGGTCCACCTGATGCGGCTTTTGGCTGGGCCTCGCTTCCGGATTTCAGCTCGAGACATCGCGAAACTAAACGCCTGGGCAAAACGGCTCTCGCGACTAAAGCGGGTCGGGTTTGATTCTCCAATCACCTTGGTTGAGGCGCTCGACCAGTTGCGCTGGAGAGACTCCGTGACAGACTCGGAGCTGTCAGAAACGGCGCTGGAGAGGCTAAAGTCCGCGGCCCAGCTGCTTCACAACATGAGACAGCACAACTCACTAAGCCTCACCGAGATGGCCTGGGCTGTGGTCTCAGAGCTAGAAATCGATATCGAACTCTACGCATACTCCAAGGCCAAGAACCCGCTTGCGAATCTCCAAGCGTTCATCGCAAGAATCTCCGACTACGAGCAGAGCACCCAGCGGCCTAGTTTGCGGGGTCTGATTTCCTGGTTGGATTACGCACTCGAACACGAGAGTTTTGAACTACCAAAAACCGGTGCCAAAAAAGGCGTAGCCCAGCTCATGACCATCCACGCCGCTAAGGGTTTGGAGTGGGACCTGGTTGCGGTGACCGGACTGGTTGAAGGCTCTTTTCCGGTTGGACCGAGGGACACCGCGGGCTGGCTAAGTGCCGGAAAGCTTCCCTTCCCACTTCGCAAAGATTCTTTAGCGCTCCCTTCTCTCAAGCTCGCGGCTAAGACCCAGAAGGAGCTGGATGATGCGATCAAGGACTTCAAAGATAGAAATCGCACACACCAGCTCAAAGAAGAGCGCCGGCTTGCCTATGTTGCCGCTACCAGGGCGGCTAAAGAACTACTTCTGACCGCCGGCTACTACAAAACTGGAAGCAAGCGCCCAAGACCGGTTTCCCAATTTCTGGTCGAAATGCTCGAGAGCGGGGTTGCCGAGTTGGTCGGCGAAATACCCGATGCACTCGAGACCAACCCGCTCTCGGCAATTGTGGAAACCGCGACCTGGCCAGTAGACCCGCTGGGTGCCAATCGAGAGCGCGTGGAGGCTGCGGCTGCCAAGGTACTGAGCGCTCAGCCTGCCAAGGTTGAGAGCTCGCTAGAACTTGCGGCACTGATGGAGGAGCAACTTTCTGGGCCATTTAGATCGCTACCCGAATTGCCAGTGCGCCTGTCGGCATCAAAGATTGTTCAGCTAATAACGGATCCGGATTTGTTTTATGACCAGCTGGTCAGGCCTATGCCTCAGCCCTACAGCGAAGCCGCCATGCTCGGCTCTGAGTTCCATGCCAGCCTCGAGCAGTCATTTATTGAGGGCAGTGAACTCGATTTCTCCGGCTGGTCGGAAGAGCAAAAAGAGTTGGGTCAAAACTTTGCCGAATCTAACTTCGCTGGCCAAACCCCCTTCGCAGTTGAAATGCCAATCGAATACTCGCTTGGGCAGACGGTTGTGGTCTGCAAGCTGGATGCGGTTTTTGCAACCCAAGATGGCTATTTGATAGTGGACTGGAAGAGCGGTAAGTCACCAGAGGACAAGCAGTTGGAATCAAGAGCTATTCAGCTCGCCCTCTATCGAATCGGCTTGGCCAGGGCGCTCGGGGTTGGTGTTGAAAAGATCGAGGCGGCCTTCTATTTTGCAGGTGACAACAACGAGGTTAGGCCAGCACTAATTTCGGAAGCTGAATTAGAGCAGCGGCTCTTGGAACTTAGAAAAGTTCCTGATCTGAATTAGAGTCCTGAACCAGTTCAGGCTCGGCCATTTCTTCAAACACATCGGGTTCGCTTTCGGTCACTGCGACCGCGGCGGCTGTGGTTGCAAGGCCAGCGAAGCTTGCTGCCCGAAGTGCAGGCAGGGAGCCGGCATCTAGTTGGTCCCGAAGTTCATTCAGAAGATCTTCTGCTTTTGCAACCTCGGCCTGGTCTTCGTGCTCTAAGCAGTGGACCAGCCAGTTGCCCAATTCGAGCTCCGAATAGAGCTGGGCCCTAAGAGCCAAGTTCTCATCGGCAGTCGGCAGGTTCGCACGGTAGTGCAACATGACATCTTCGAAGGTGGTGCTGAGCGCTCCGCCAGCAACCCAACTCAGATCTTCCGCAGGGTCAGAAATTGAGACTGAGCCCCAGTTGCCAACTCCGATTACCTCTTGGCCAGAAACCACAAGGGAATCTTGATTCACTGCACCGTGCGTGACAACCGGGTGGAATCTGAAAAGAGCAATGTCTTCCAAGGCCTTCTCCCAGCGCGATAGCAGTTGGGGTGAAACTCTGCCGGTTGCAGCGATTGCGTCCACCTCGGCGACTCGTTGGTGCACTAAATCTGAGCTCGGGTATTCAGGGAGCCCCGCGTCCTTTACAAAGCTTGGGTCGATCGAGTGAATTGCAGTTAGGGCTTTAGCGATCGATTGGGAAAACTTACCTGGGGTGTAGCGGGAGAGATCTGGTGCTTGACCACCTAGCAGGGTCAAAAGCACGACCTTTGATCCGTCCAAGTCCCTGGTCTGTCCCAAAAGAGAGGGAATCTCAAATGGCAGTTCAGATTTGGCCATCGAAACAACTCGAAGACCTTCTAGCTCAAGGGCCAACTCGCGCTCTCCAGCTGAGTCACTGGGGGTCTTTAGGACAAAAGCATCACCGGAGTCATCCCAAAGCTGCAGCTGTTCCAGCTGCTTATTCGATAGGTCAACCCTGTAGTTTGTGAACTTTTTTCCAGGGGCAGCGTCGGCTGCTAGCGCAGCTAATATCAAGGCAGGTCGTCCCACGCGCCAAGGTTAGATTGCGCGGGGTCAATTCCGCCTTATCGCCACGCCAAGCCAAAGGATTCTGAATGAGTTCAGTGCAAAATCCCAGCGAGATCCTCGCTCAGTTGGACGAGGCTCAGCAGGCTGCGGTGACGAACCTGAAAGGGCCGCTAGCGATTATCGCCGGGGCTGGCAGTGGCAAGACCAGAACAATCTCACATCGAATCGCCTACGGAATCGCAACTGGAGAATACGCCGAGAACAAGGTGCTTGCACTCACCTACACCAATCGAGCTGCGGCAGAGCTGCGCTCAAGACTTCGTCAGCTTGGAGCGCCTGGAGTTCAGGTCCGAACTTTCCACGCCGCCGCACTGGCTCAATTGCAATTCTTTTGGCCGCAGCTAACCGACTCCATGGCTCCAAAGCTGGTGACTCAAAAGTCAGCCCTGGTCTTAGAGGTGTTGTCCCAGATGGGAATTCGAGTCTCCGATACCGAGCGGTTTAGCTTGCAGTCTGAGATTGAATACCTGCGCTATTCGATGTTGGACATCGCCGATTATGAAAAGTTGGAGAGAGAAAAGCTGGCTTTGAACCCAAGCCGCTTCATTGAGTTTTTCCGAGGCTACGAGGCTCTCAAGCAGCAAAGGCGGGTGGTGGATTGGGAGGATGCCATCTTGCTCACCAGTGGTCTATTGCGCAATGAATCCAGAATGCTCTCTCATGTCCAGCAGCAATACCGTTATTTCACTGTCGATGAGTACCAGGACATTTCACCTTTGCAGCAGGCGCTTTTGGAGACCTGGCTTGGAGAGCGTGAGGAATTGTGCGTGGTTGGGGATCCAAGACAGACCATCTACAGCTTCGCCGGCGCAACAAGTGGCTACCTAACCGGATTCGATCAGCGCTTTCCAGATGCAACGATTCTGGAACTTGATAGCAACTATCGCTCGTCCCAGGAAATAGTTGCCCTCGCAAACAAGATCTCGCCCGATTTGCCACTGCGGGCAGTTCGGCAACTGAGCTCAAAGCCAAAGGTGCAGGGATATCCGAGTGCAGCAGCAGAGAGTCTCGATGTTGCAAAACAGATTCAAGAAATAGCCAAAGAGCAACCCCTTTCCTCAATTGCTGTTTTGGCAAGAACCAATTCACAGCTTTCGCTTATTGAGCGAGAGCTTCAAAAGCTCAGCATCGAATCTCAGCTTCGAGGCAGCGGCAGGTTTTTCCGAAGGCCTGATGTGATGCAAGCACATGCCGCGATCCGAGCATTGCGGACAGTTACAACTGACGAACCGCTCTTTGTTGAAGTTTCGAAGATCCTTGCTGCCCTGGGCTGGAGCTCAGTGGCAAAGAAATCGGAGAGCTGGGAAGCGCTGAACTGGTTTGTTGAGGTGCTGGACGAACTGGGCAACCCCTCCCTGGATGAGTATTTGCGTGAACTGGATGACTGGGAACGATCCGGACATGAGCCACAGCGCGAGGCCGTAACTCTGGCAACCATTCATGGCACCAAGGGACTTGAATGGGAGAGCGTTTTTCTGATTGGGGTGAACCAGGGCATTTTTCCAATCGGCTACGCCAAGACCGACGCTGAAAAGGCAGAGGAGCGCCGTTTGTTCTACGTTGCAATCACCAGGGCCCAAGAGAATTTGCAGGTCTCGTTTTCCAAGGACAAGGGCGCTTCGGAGTTTATTGTTTTAGCCGACAGCCACAGTTAGTATCTGGAATCTCAAGCTGTTTGAGCTCACCGCTCCTAAGTAATTCAGATGCCACGGGAACCGAAGCGGGATTAAAGCCATCTATCAAATTCAGGCTCAGGTTAAGCGCAATGGATGCGGCAAAGAGCATCATGGAACTATCGGCCAGATCTCGATCAAGCTGAGCCAACTGCGGAGCAGTAGTCGCCCAGTTGGCATCTGCTTCCAGACGCTTTATCTCGAGGCATGCCAAACAGGGAGTGATTCCTGGTAGCACGAGGTGAGAAACCGTTGCGGCCTTTTCTGAGAAGACGATTGAGATGTGGGGGATGTCTCTCGATAGCCAAGAGGCATAGCGATTGGGGTGGATAACGTCGGTTCCCAAGAGGATTGCCACATCGGTCTTGGCATAGGTTTCACTCACCCTGGAGTGGAGCTCGACACTGGTGGGGGAGATTAGGCGCTTGGCTACCCGTCCACGCTGGTTTCCCAGCTCTTGCTTGGGATAACCAAGCTCTAAGGTGTCGGCGGGCAACACCATCTTTTGGTCGTCTGTAAAAACGGTGCCAATGCCGCTGGCGGCCAAACCTCGAGTCAGCACCAGGCCTGACCTATCGAGGCTCGAAATGAAGACCTTCGAAGCCAGCCTCTTTCTCATTGCGGCGGCCGGGTCGGAGTGCTCTAAGAGGTATAGCCGCATGATTTCGCTGAACTCCCGCTGCACACCCGCACTATCAAGCAGTGGCAAAAACGAGGAGGTTTTGCTGATCAGCGGCGCTAATCGCTCGAGGAGGGACTTGGTTAGTTGCTCATCCGCGTTGGCCATTTTGTGAAGGTGCGGAAGCTGGTTCTCTGTGACACCCACTTCCAGATAGTCCAGCACTCTTAGTTCGGGTTCAGTAAGGGATTCAAGCAGTATTTTGTTGTCCGAGCCATACTGCCTGGAGGTGTCGCTGACCCAAAGTCGAGCGAGTGAGGGATTTATCTGTCTAACCATTTCTCAAAGGTAGAACGAGATTGATTTTGGAGTTTTTAGTTCTCCACAGCCCTAATTCCCGAGGAGTTTGCGAAGCTGATCATCTAGGTCATCGCCATTAGATCCAAGCCTGGTTATTAGCTCTGCAGGGTTTCTAACCTCGGACTCTGCGGGGAGCTGATCCGGGTGCGACCAAAGCGTGTCTCGCATGGTGGTACCGAGTTGATTCTCGACTGTTGCCCACATCGCCTTTGCTTCGCGCCGGAGTTTTGGTTCGAGCTGTAACCCAAGCAGGGTTTCAAAGGTTTTCTCGAGAGCGCCGGATGTTGCTCGGTGCCTGTTGAAAAGTTCGGTGATCGATGCCAGCGAAGGTAGACGCTTGCATGCCAGTTCGGTGACGTGATCGGCCCAACCCTCAATCAGGGCGAGCATCAGTTCAATTCTTGCCAGCGCGGCTTCCTGCTCATCGGTGCGCTGAGTTATCAGGCTACCCGCCTGCAAAATCTGATTCATTGCATCCTGGTCAGTGGGATCTAGTGACTCTGCCAGGTTTTGAATCTCAGTGACATCAACCTCCAGTCCGGCAGCAAACTCTCTGACTTGAGTGACGATTTGATCACTTAGCCACTTGTTGGAGTTGTATAGCGAGGCCAGGGCCAACTCACGGGTTGAGAGGTAGATGAGAACCTCTGATTTCGGAGTTGGGATATCTTGAATTAGCTGCTCGATGTTTTGTGCAATTAGGGAGGGCCTTGCGCTGATTGGGATTCCAATCTCGGAGCCGGTGAGGGTTTGCTCAGATAGCTTTCCAACGGCTTGCCCCAGCTGCATCGCAAAGATCGAGGCACCAGCATTTGAGATAAAGCTCTTGGCGGGCCCAAGCATCTGACTGAGCTCCTCGGGCATTAGCTTGTCCATGTTCTCGCTCAACGCTTTTGACATGCTGATCGCTACGGGCTCGGACAGTTGTTTATAGAGGTTCATTGCATCTTGGACCCAGGCTTGCCTCGAGAGAATTTTTAGCTCCGCGGAGGTTGAGAACTCGGTCGCTTCACTCAGCCACAGCTTTGCCATTTCGAATGCCGGTTCCAGCTCGCGTGCGACAACCTCGGCGCTGTGTTGACTCTTCTTGGCGAGGGTCTGCGCCTGGTCAGATGCGAGCTTCCAATTCACCGGCTCGTCGGTTGTAGAGAACATAGCCCCGGCGTTAGAGAAAATCTGGGAGAGACCTGCGGGATTTTGCCATAGGCCTGCGATGCGGGCGATCTCTTCTTCGGTGCCGGCATCACCGAGCAGCTGGCGAAGAAGTTTTTCTAAATCGTCTTTTCCTTGATTTTCGTCCACGTGGCTATCCCTTCACCCAAGACGCTACCTTGAGAGAACCTTCATCACCAGTAGCTACCACTCAGGGTTTTCACATGTTCGCCGAGGGCGTTAGTTTCGCTCAGCAGGTATTGGCGGGGGCAATCTAGCATTATCCAAATGACTTTCTTCACTGGCCAAAACAAGCGAGCGAGACGCTCACTGGCAGGCTGGGCAACGCTCAGCTTGTTTTTGATTGCGCTCGGTGGGGTGTTCTTGCTACCAACTGGCTTCGTTATCGAAAGACCGGGCCAGGTCTTTAACGTTATGGGCGAGATCAACGACAGCCCAGTTATCTCCAGTTCCGACCTAGAGGTCTTCCCATCTGAATCTCGATTCGACATCACCACTGTTTCCCTGCTGGGTAATCGAGAAGCAACCCCAAACTGGGTGCAGGTTCTAGTCGCTTGGGTTGACCCAGATCAGATTGTGTTGCCGCTCGATGAGGTGTACCCACCGAATTTGAGTACCGCTGAGGTCAGAGCCGAATCCACTGCCCAAATGGAGATCTCTCAGCAGGACGCGATAGCGGTTGCACTGAAGGACATGGGTTATGAGGTCCCACGAAACTTATACATCTCATCGGTCTTGGAAGACACACCAGCTTCAAGGCTTTTGATTGCTGGTGACTTTGTCTTCGAGGCTGGGGGCGAGCCGGTCACCACTTTCGACGAGCTTAGATCTCAGATTCAGCTGAGCATGGGCGAGGCAATGTCCATAGTCGTGATGCGCGACGGGGAAATGCTTGACCTTGATATCACTCCGGAATTCAGAAATGACGCCTACGTAATCGGGGCAATGATCGGATATACCTATGAGTTTCCTGCGAATGTCAATTTGCAGTTGGGGGACGTCGGTGGCCCTAGTGGCGGGCTCATCTTCAGCCTTGGCATTATCGATGCACTTACCCCGGGTTCACTAGCCGGGAACAACCATGTCGCTGGAACCGGAACCATTTCACCGAACGGTGAGGTCGGCCCTATTGGCGGTATTGATCTAAAAATGATCGCGGCGCGCGAAGCTGGGGCAACTTTATTTTTAGCTCCAATTGGGAACTGCGATGAGGTTGTCGGGGCCATACCGGCTGGCCTCAGTGTCGTAGCCGTGAGAGACTTGTCAGAAGCAAAAAGCGCGGTGGAGAGATTGGCCAATGGCCAATCTCTTCCAGCACTCGGATGCACCAACTAGGAGATAGCACGTGACACAGCCAGCAGCAACAGCAAACAGGAGGGTTTCACCACTCTCAATCGCCCTGGGTATTTTGGGTGCGATTGTCTTCATTCTGTTCAGCGCAGCCGGCATCTACACCGACTGGCTTTGGTTCGACAACCTGGGCTTTGAGGTGGTCTTTTTCACTGAGATCATCGCTCAGCTGGTTGCATTTTTGATCGGCTTCACCATCATGGCAATCATCGTTGCCGTTGGTCTCACGCTGGCTTGGAAAACGCGTCCTATCTACATTCAAATGACGGAAGAATCCCCGTTTGCCGCCTACCAGCAGTTGCTCGAGAGCCTGCGCAAGGTAGTGATGTTTGGAACCCCCGCCGTGCTGGGTCTTTTTGGCGGCTTGGTTGCATCTCGAGAGTGGCAAACCGCGCTGCTATGGCTAAATGGCGGTGAGTTTGGAACCACCGACGCACACTTCGGTTTAGACGCCGGCTTCTTCGTATTTGACCTTCCCTTCTTTGTTTTTGCCACCGGCTACATTTCAGGTGCGATTTTGCTTGCGGCTCTGATCAACGCCGCAGTTCACTTCATCTATGGCGGAATCCGTGTTACCGGCAGGGATGTGAAGGTTTCTAAGCCCGCTCGAATTCAGCTGGCCATTTTCGTCGCTGTCTATTTGATCATTCAAGGTGTGAGCCTGTGGCTTGATCAGTACTCCACCGCAGTCACCTCCGGAGCCCTTTTCACCGGAGTTAACTACACCGATGCCAATGCAGTGATCCCTGGATTACAGATCTTGGCCTTGATCTCAATAGCTGTTGCTGCGGCCTTCTTGGTGACCGCATTTATCGGCCAGTGGAGAATCTCCATCATCGCCACTGCACTCATGGTTGTCAGCTCGCTGGTCCTTGGCGGGCTCTACCCATGGATCGTTCAAACCTTCCAGGTGGTTCCAAACGAGCGAACCCTGGAAGCACCGTTCTTGCAAAGAAACATTGAGGCCACCAGGGCCGCATATGACCTGGAGGACGTTGAGGTCGTCGATTATGACGCGACGATCGTTGCAGAAGCTGGGGCCTTGCGCAACGACGCCAAGACGACTGCTTCGATTCGTATTTTGGACCCCGCTTTGGTTTCCGACGCGTTCCGTCAGCTTGAGCAGTACCGCCAGTACTACAGCTTCCCAAACCGCTTGCACGTTGGTCGCTACGAGATTGATGGTGAAGTTCAAGACACCGTTATTGCGGTTCGCGAGCTAAACCAAGCGGGCCTTGGAGAGTCCCAGTCTTGGTACAACTCCACAATTGTCTTCACCCACGGTTTTGGAATCGCTGCTGCATACGGCAACAAGCGTGATAGCGATGGAAAGCCAGTGTTCTTGCAGTCCGGTATTCCATCGGTTGGTGAACTAGGAGACTTTGAGCCTCGGGTTTACTTCGGGGCCAACTCACCTGAGTACTCAATCGTTGGAGCGCCAGAGGGCTCAGAGCCCCTCGAGTTTGACTTCCCTGCTGGCGAGGATGGCGAGCGCGAGACCTACACCACATTCTCTGGAGATGGTGGTCCATCAGTGGGCAACATTTTCAACCGGATTGCTTACGCGCTGAAGTTCCAGAGCGAGCAGATCTTGCTCTCTGATGCCATCAATGCCGATTCTCAGATTTTGTATAACCGCACCCCTGCGGAGCGCATCGCAGAGGTGGCACCATTCCTCACGGTGGACTCCGAGATCTATCCAGCTGTGGTTGATGGCCGAATCAAGTGGATGGTTGATGGTTACACCACCAGCACGAACTACCCATACTCGAACCTAGAGGCTTTCAACCTGGCGGTGCTAGACACCTCCTCGGAGACCTTCAACCGTGAAACCGGAGAGATTAACTACATCAAGAACTCTGTCAAGGCCACCGTTGATGCCTATGACGGCAAGGTGGAGCTTTACCAGTGGGATGAAGAAGACCCGATTCTGAATGCCTGGATGAAGATCTTCCCTGACACCATTCAGCCCAAGTCCGCAATCTCAGGCGAGCTGATGTCTCACATCAGGTACCCAAGTGACCTGTTCAAGATGCAGCGCTCAGTGCTTGGTCGCTACCACGTGACCGAAGCCGGAGCCTTCTACTCACAGCAGGATGCGTGGATGACACCAAATGACCCAGTCGGTGGAACCGGCCTGGGCACCTTGCAGCCTCCTTACTACTTGACCATGCAGGCACCGGGTGACACCGAGAGCGCATTCTCGCTCTACTCGACCTTCATTCCACAATCCACCGGAGAAACCACGAGAAACGTGTTGACTGGATACCTGATTGCAAATGCCGATGCTGGAAGAGAAGCCGGAGTAGTTGCAGAGGACTTTGGCAAGCTCACGCTTTTGAACCTGCCGAGGGAGACCGTTGTGCCAGGTCCTGGTCAGGTGCAGAACAACTTCAATGCCGACAGCGATGTTTCCTCGCTCTTGAACATTTTGCGTCAGGGTTCAACAAGGGTCCTAAACGGTAACTTGCTCACACTGCCGGTTGGTGGAGGTTTCCTCTACGTTCAGCCCGTTTATATCGAGTCCACTGGTGAAACCAGCTATCCGCTGCTGCAGAAGATTCTGGTTGCCTTCGGTGACCAAATCGCCTTCGAGGACACCCTGGAAGAAGCACTCGACTCACTATTTGGTGGTGACTCCGGTGCCGTTACGGGTGATGGTGAACTTGTTACCGAGCCGGGTCAATCTCAAGATGCGGACTCTGGCAACGTAGCGCTGGATCAGGCTTTGAACGCAGCCGGTCAAGCTTTGCAGGACAAAGAAGCCGCGCTTCGCGCCGGTGACTGGGATGCCTTCGGTGAGGCCGACGAGAGGCTAGCTCGGGCAATTCAGGATGCTCTAGACGCGCTGGACTAACCCCCAGGGAACCTGCTAGAGTTGGGACTTCGCCGCGGGGTGGAGCAGTTCGGTAGCTCGCCGGGCTCATAACCCGGAGGTCGTAGGTTCAAATCCTGCCCCCGCAACCAATTCCCCTCCCAGCTTTTTGCTGGGAGGGGTTTTTACTTGTGGATAACTAAATTCAAGAAATCGCAATTCTCGCTAGTTTGCTGCAATGCGATATTTACTACTGATTCTTTTACTCTTCACCACGGGCTGTGGCAGCAATACGGCTGCAGTTGAGAGGGTCCTAAACGACTACGCTTTGGCGGCCTCCAACCAGTCCGATTTAGAGGCGTATCTCTCCGGAGCCGCGCTCGATAGCGCTCAGCAATCCAAAGATCTGATTGCTGAGCTGGGGCTCACAAGCTTCGGCGCCAGTTCGTTTTCTCAGACCAGGCAACTAGGCCCGCAAGAATTTCAAAGCTGCCTTGATGTATCGCAAACTTCGTTTCGAACCAGCTCGGGAAACCCGATTGAGCTAGAGCGAATCGAGCGCCAGTTAGTTGAAATCTATGTGGTTGACCAGAAAGTGGCCGATCTAAATCTTCTGGGGTCACCGTGTTAGTGGAAATGGCAATCTTGGCTGCCAGCTGCAGTGCGACGGGGGCTGCGCTCGGGGTTTGCTCGACCGAGTGTCCGATTGTTCAAGGCGCCGGCTACACCATTTGCTCCGAGCGTGAAACCAACAAGCAGGTTTCTCAAGGACCACAAGCCCCAAAACCCAAAAGGCTGTGTTCCTATTACGTAAACGGAACCATCGATGTTCCAACCATTTCAACGATTACTGCATGGGTTGAGGTGGGATCGAGGTCGTGTATCGGTGATCCGCCTCCGGTGGAATATGAGCCGGTTGTCCGCACGATTGCCGAGCAGGTCAAAGACGCCTTCACCGCCTATGCAACGGCTCCTTTTGCATACCTGAGCCCGAACCGACAGGTTGAGATTACGGAGCCGGTGAATTTTGGGGTGAATGTTGGTGGTGGCACTCACGGCGGCACGCTATTTGGATCTGCGGCAGAGATCAGGTTTATCGCCACGGGTGTGAGCTGGAGTTTTTCAGATGGCCAATCCAGGTCAGGCCGCTTTGTGAGCGTGGCGTTCTCGAATCCGCAGGTGGTCACTGCGCGAGCGCAGGTCAGTTATCGAATCGACTACCGCTATCCCGGCCAGGGTTGGGTGATAGGAGCGTCAAGTGCAAGCCTGGGAACCAACAGTCTGTCGCTTGAGGTGATTGATCCACCGCGCCGCACTTTACTGAGAGACTAATCAGAATACGTTCAGCAAGGATTCATTGTGCTTCCAGCTTTGTTGGACATAATCGTCTGAGCGACGAAAGGTATTACTGATGAATGAATGGAACCGCTCTGGAACGAGCCAGTTCAACTTCAATTCTCCATACACTCCACCACCAGTTGCACCGGAGCCAAAAAAGCGCAAGCCTTTCCGTCCGCTGGCGATCGCAGCCTTGGCAATGAGCGCTGCATTGGTGGGTGGAATTGTAGGTTCCAGCTCCTTCACGCTTTCATATCTAAACTTCGCACAACCAGCGCCGGTTGTAGTCAATAACTCCCAGAGCGTCAACTGGGTCACCGGCGCAGCGGCAGAGGCGTCGCCGGCCGTGGTCACACTCTCTGTTGTCTCTTCTAACGGTTCCGGTTCAGGATCCGGTGTTCTCTTGACCGAGGATGGCTACATCCTTACCAATGCTCACGTTGTGACTCTTGGTGGCAGGACCGAAACCGCGGATGTTAGCGTCCGGTTATGGGATGGGCTGGTTGTGCCGGCTGAACTTGTTGGCTTTGACAGTGTCTACGACCTTGCAGTGATCAAGATCGAGATGGAGGGGCTCAAGACCATCAAGTTTGCCGATTCGGCAAATCTAAATGTTGGTGAAAATGTTGTTGCTATTGGAGCTCCTCTGGGTCTGACTTCAACCGTCACCGAGGGCATTGTCTCGGCGCTTAACCGCACGATTCAGGTTGCTAGCTCCGAGGTAACCGAAGACAGTAATGGACTGCAATTCTGGACTGGATCTGGTGCTGCTCCGATATCCATTCAGGTGATTCAGACCGATGCCGCGATCAACCCGGGTAACTCGGGCGGTGCGCTGGTAAATGAATTTGGTGAACTGGTTGGCATCAACGTTGCAATTGCTACCGCCGGTAACGGCGAGGCTGGCAGCATCGGAGTGGGTTTTGCGATTCCTTCCAACACTGCTAACCGGATTGCCACCGAGATTATTGAACTGGGCTATGCCACCCACGGACTGCTTGGCGCACTGGTTCGAGACAACACCCAAGAGAACTCCTCCTTCTCAACCGGAGCTTTTGTTGAGCGAGTAACCGAGCAGGGAGCAGCCGAGATTGCGGGTATTCGTTCGGGTGATGTGGTGATCAGCTTCCAAGGCCAGCGGGTCAACAGCTCGGCAGATCTCACCGCCCTGGTGAGGGCTGAGGCAGCAGGTGCCGAGGTTCGCATTGAAGTGCTTAGAGGCACAAACAAGATTGGCTTTGATCTCACCCTGGGTGACGCTTCAGATCTAGGCTAGGAGTCATGGCAAACGACACAGACCTACTCAATAAAGAAGAGGTCGTCCTAGATGAGGGTGACCACGAGCGCTTCTCGCACTATGTAAAAAAGGACCGCATTATTGAGTCTGCGGTTATGGGAAGCGCGGTTGTGGCGCTCTGCGGCAAGGTCTGGGTGCCATCGAGAGACCCGGAGAAGTTCCCGGTCTGCCCGGACTGCAAAAAGGTCTTTGAAAAGCTAAAAAAGGGCTAGCTGTACACGGTTGGTATCACAGGTTCGCCCTGCGAGAGCCTTCTGCCTGATTCTGGAAGTTCGGCAATTACTCGTGCGTGGTGCTCCCTGGCGGAGCGCACCCATTCGCTCGGAGTTAGATGCTGTGTGGGTTTACCTGACTCCATGATTGGTTTCTGCAACTCACGACCTTCTTGCTTAGTTCCAACAAGTTCGGCCTGAGCGATCCCAGATTTGAGGGCCCTGGTGGCAACTTTCCTGCCACCCTTGGTGGCCTTGTTCTCCGAGTGCTTCTCAACAGAAACCCAGTCCTCACCGGTTGCGTGAGAGACGAGTTTGTAGACAAAGCCTGCGGTTGGGTGATTCGAGCCCGTCACCAAAGATGTGCCAACCCCATAGCTGTCAACCGGTGCTGCCTGAAGTGCAGCGATGGTGTATTCATCGAGATCACTGGTCACAACAATCTTGGTGTCTTTGGCTCCTAGCTCATCGAGCAAAGCTCGAACTCGAACTGCGGTGCTACCCAAATCTCCAGAGTCAAGTCGAACGGCTGCGATCTTTCCACCGGAGAGCTCAACTGCGCTTCTGACCGCTTTGTCAATGTCGTAGGTGTCAACCAAAAGGGTGGTCTGAGTGCCCATGGACTCAAGTTGCGCCTTGAAGGCTGCCTCCTCGCTCTCGTAGAGCAGCGTGAAGGAGTGAGCACTGGTCCCCATCGAGGGGATGCCATAGCTGCGATGCGCTTCTAGGTTGCTGGTGGCATCGAACCCAACGATGTAGGCGGCTCTGGCAGCCGCGACGGCCGCGTGTTCGTTTGCTCTGCGAGCACCCATCTCGGCGAGATACCTATCGCCGGCTGCGAATCTCATGCGAGCAGCCGCGGAGGCAACCGCACTGTCGTAGTTCATGATTGAAAGAAGCAGGGTTTCAATCAATACTCCCTCGGCAAAACTTGCCTCCACGGTCAAGATTGGGGAGCGGCCAAAGTAGAGCTCGCCCTCTTGATAGCCAGAAATATTGCCGTTGAATCGAAAGTCGGCCAGGTAGTCAAGTGTTTGAGTATCGACCACGTCATTTGCTGCCAAAAACTCCAGTTCTGATTTAGAAAACTTGAACTCTTGAAGCGATTCGAGAAGGCGTCCAACCCCCGCCACGACACCAAACCTCCGACCTGAGGGCAGGTTTCTGGCGAAGGTTTCAAACACGCAAGGGACATCGGCCTTACCCGATTTAAGGGCGGCCTGAACCATGGTCAGTTCATAGCGATCAGTTAGTAGCGCGGTGGACACCCAATCAGCCTACCGAGCTATCCACGGGCATAGACTTGCCCAGATGGATACAAGGCCAATTGGCATATTTGACTCCGGGGTCGGTGGGCTCACGGTGGCGAGGGCAATCATTGATCAGTTGCCTAGCGAATCCATTCACTACGTTGGTGATACCAAAAACTCTCCCTACGGCCCGAAGCCGATCTCGGAGGTGCGCCAGTTTGCCCTCGAGGTGATGGATGAGCTAGTTGCCAGTGGCGTAAAGATGTTGGTGATTGCTTGCAATTCGGCCTCTGCTGCGGTGTTGCGGGATGCCAGAGAGCGCTACACCAAACAGCTCGGGGTTCCAGTTGTCGAAGTTATTCAACCTGCGGTTAGAAGAGCGGTTGGCACCAGCAGAAACAAAAAGGTTGGCGTAATAGGCACCGAGGCAACCATTTCGTCAAGGGCATACGATGACGCCTTCGCAGCTGCAGTTGATTTTGAAATCACCTCCAACGCCGCGCCTTTGTTTGTTGACTTTGTTGAGCGTGGCGTGACCTCTGGGCCAGAGCTGCTCAGCGCTGCCGAGACCTACCTTGAGCCGCTCAAGAGAGCGGGGATTGACACTTTGGTTTTGGGTTGCACTCACTATCCGCTCTTGCAGGCAGCGCTTGCGTATGTGATGGGGGATGGGGTGAACCTGGTTTCCTCCGCAGATGAAACTGCTAGCGACGTCTTTGCTGTTTTGACAAAGCATGATCTTCTAGCCCCAGCGGGGAATGTGCCAAGCTACAGATTCTCTGCCACCGGTGATGCGGGTCAGTTTGAAGAGCTGGCAAAGCGATTTTTGGGCCCCGAGGTTGCAAATGTTGACCACCTAGAACGAAGGACACTTTCTTGACAAGACCAAACGACCGCCTTGACGACCAACTGCGCAAAGTTAGCTTTGAGCGCGGCTACACGATCCACGCCGAAGGCTCTTGCCTGGTCTCTTTTGGTAACACGAAGGTGTTGTGCAACGCGTCTTTCACTCCCGGAGTTCCAAGGTTCAAAAAAGATTCTGGCGAGGGCTGGGTTACAGCGGAGTATGCAATGTTGCCAAGGGCCACTCACGACCGCTCTGATCGCGAGAGCGTCAGAGGCAAAATTGGCGGGCGAACCCATGAAATCTCAAGGCTGATCGGCAGGTCGCTGAGGGCCGTTATTGACTTCAAGGCGCTTGGTGAAAACACTATTGTTATTGACTGCGACGTTCTCCAGGCAGATGGTGGAACCAGAACTGCGGCAATCACCGGGGCATTTGTTGCCCTAGCCGATGCGATTTCTTGGGCCCAGCAAAAGGGCCACATCCCCAAATCTTCAAGACCAATCATTGACACGGTTAGTGCAGTTTCGGTGGGGATTGTCGACGGTGTTGCAGTGAGTGACCTCGAGTACGTCGAGGATGTTAGAGCTGACACCGATATGAACGTGGTAATCACTGGCAGGGGATTATTCGTTGAGGTGCAGGGCACGGCAGAGGCCGAGCCTTTTGATCGAGATGAACTAAATAAGCTCCTCGAGCTGGCGCTAGATTCCACGGCTGAGCTATCAAAGCTGCAGCTTGAAACCCTTGGCAGCACTCTGGAGCTGAAGTAGTGGAACTGGTTTTTGCAACCGGCAACTCTCACAAGCTCCAGGAGGCCCAGCTAATTCTGGGAAGCCGGATTCCAGAGCTAACCCTGTTGCCACACGACGGCTCAGAGCCGATTGAATCCGGCAGCAGTTTTTTAGAGAACGCGCTGATCAAAGCCAGGGCGGCCTTTGAGGCAACCAACAAGCCCGCTTTTGCAGATGACTCTGGAATCTCGGTAGAAATCATGGGTGGAGCTCCGGGGATCTTCTCCGCTATCTGGTCCGGCACTCGCTCTGATGAGACCAACCGAGAATTGCTTCTGGCTCAGCTAAAAGATATCCCTCAAGAGCATCGCAAGGCGGGATTTGTTTGCACTATAGCTCTGGTGGAGGAGGATTCAGAGACCAGCTTCACGGGCATTTGGCCTGGCCAAATTGCCCTAAGTTTCACCGGAGATGGGGGCTTTGGTTATGACCCGGTTTTCATACCGGAGGGTTTTGAGGTTTCCGCCGCGGAATTGGAGCCTGAGGTCAAGTCCTCGTTTTCGCACCGCGCGCTGGCGATGCAGCAATTGGCGGATTTTTTGAAACAAAGGTGAGCGCCCCCAGCAGGATTCGAACCTGCGCTCCCG
>DATBNK010000049.1:0-4910 GCA_036554355.1 Aquiluna sp. | reverse complement strand
GATTTAGTGCGAGAATGCTGGCGTGACGAAGACGCGCTTAGAACACGATCTCATTGGCGACATGGAAGTTCCAAAGGAGGCCCTCTGGGGTGTCCACACCGCAAGAGCGGTTGAGAACTTCCCAATCACAGGAGTGGCCATAGGCCACTACCGCAACCTCATCAAAGCACTAGGACTTGTCAAGGCAGCTGCTGCCAGGGCTAACGGTGCTGCGGGGGTGCTCTCCAAAGACAAGGCAGACCTGATCCACCGAGCAGCCATGGATGTTGCCAACGGCCTCCTCGATGACCAGTTTGTTGTGGACGCGATTCAGGGTGGAGCTGGAACCAGCACCAACATGAATGCCAACGAGGTGATCGCCAACAGAGCACTCGAGATATTGGGCAAAGAGTATGGCGACTATGACGCCGTGCACCCAATCAATGATGTCAACGCCTCGCAATCCACCAACGATGTTTACCCCACGGCATTGAAGATCGCACTGATCTTTGAGATGCAGGAACTGATCAACTCGCTAATCACTCTTGAGGGCGCCTACAGAACCAAGGCCAGAGAGTTTGCAGACGTAATCAAAATGGGTAGGACACAGCTTCAGGACGCAGTGCCAATGACCCTTGGTCAGACCTTTGAGGCCTATGCGATTACTACCCGAGACGATGTTGATCGCCTGCACCAGGTAATCGAACTGATGACCGAGATCAACCTTGGTGGAACCGCAATCGGAACCCGCATCAATGCCAGTGCCACCTATGTCACAGAAGTCTGCAAAGAACTCAGCGAGCTAACGGGCGTAAATCTAATGACCGCGGAAAACCTAGTTGAGGCAACCCAGGACACCGGAGTGTTTGTTCGCTGCTCCAACGCCCTGAGGGTGGTTGCGGTAAAGCAATCCAAGATCTCCAACGACCTACGACTTTTGTCCTCAGGGCCAAGGGCTGGATTCAACGAGATAAACCTGCCTGCCAAGCAGGCAGGTTCCTCGATCATGCCCGGCAAGGTGAACCCGGTCATTCCAGAAGTCATGAACCAGATCGCCTTCACGGTTATCGGCAACGACCTCACAGTTGCCCTGGCTGCCGAGGCAGGGCAACTTGAGCTCAATGCCTTTGAGCCGGTAATCACCAGGTCTTTGATGATGTCGATTGGTTATCTAAAAAGAGGTTGCGCAACCCTGACCGATAACTGCATCCTGGGCATCACCGCTAACCGTGAACTTCTAAAGCAAACCGTCGAGAACTCAATTGGCCTAGTCACCGCACTCTCCCCCAAGATCGGCTACGAGAAATCCACTCACGTTGCAAAGGTCGCTCAGGCAAATAATGCTTCCGTGAAGGACACGGTGATTGAGCTTGGCTACATGACACTTGAGGAGTTTGACGCTGTGCTGGGTGACCTGGAAGCTCTCACAGGCCCCGAGACCATTCCGCTGCAAGAGTTGTAGGTTTGCCTGATGAGCACACACATTGCAGCTAAACCAGGCGAGATAGCAGAGACGATTCTTTTGCCCGGCGACCCCCTTAGGGCAAAGTGGATTGCCGAGGAGTTTCTTGATGAGCCGATGCTCTACAGCTCCGTACGCAACATGTTCGGCTACACCGGCTACCACGAGGGCAAGAGGGTCTCGGTCCAGGGAACCGGCATGGGAGCGCCCTCAATAGGAATTTATGCCCACGAGCTCTTCGAAGAATACGGGGTTCAAAAGGCGATCAGAGTTGGAACATCCGGCGGCCTGGCACCAACCAAACTGCGCGATGTTGTAATCGCAATGACCGCCTCAACCGATTCCAACATCAACCGTCGAGACACCAACGGTTTGGACTTTGCACCAAGTGCCAGCTACGAGCTTTTGGAAAAGGCAGTTGCCAAGGCGAGAGAGCTCGGCATTGATCACCATGTTGGAGGCATTGCCTCAGGTGATCTCTTCTATGACAACACCGATTCTCTTGAGCAGTGGAAAAAGCTAGGAATTCTCGCTCTTGAGATGGAAACCAATCAGCTTTACACCCTGGCGGCAAAGTTCCGCAGACAGGCCCTAAGCATTGTCACGGTTTCAGACATGATGGATGGCTCGGGTCACACCACGAGCGAGGAACGTGAAACAGGATTTAGATCGATGGTGCAAATCGCCCTCGCAACCCTTGACTAAATAGATAACCATCTATGTATACTCGAGCGCATGAGTGAATGGAATTACACCAAGTGCGCAAAGCCCTTTGAATCTGAAGAGGCTGCGAGAAAGTTCATGGCGGAAAAGGATTTTGCAGGCCATATCTTGAAACGAGACAGTGGCTACGCAGCCGTTTGCCCCACCTACCCAGATGGCTACTACCCAGATGCAGTGCTGGTGGAATCCTTCGAAAACTCCAAGGGTGAGTTATCTGCTTGGAAGACCGAGCTGACCATCACCTCACAGAGTGAGTGCTGCGACTAACTAGCTAGCAGTTTTTTAGGTTCAGGATTGCGTGTTGTGGCGGGCTTCAATGGCATCCTGACCCGAATTGGTTAGAGCAGAATCAAAAACCACCTCATTGCCAATTGAAAAAGCCTCGGTTGTAGGGCGAAGCGCATCGGCCATCTTTTTTGATTGCTCAGACAGGTTGATCCCTGCCGGACCACTGCCAATCAAAACAGGGGCAACTGCAATCTGGATTCGATCTAAAAGGCCCGCTTCTAGAAACTTCGCGATTGTGAAGCTGCCGCCCTCAATCAAAATGTTTGACAGACCTTCACGATGTAGCGCCTTGATGATTGCAGTTGGATCGATCCTGCCCTTCGTTAGCGGAAGTTGAATCACTTCCAATCCCTGAGCTCGTGGCGTATCAACTGCTTGGATTACAATCCTGCGCGCGCCATCTGCCCTAAATACCGAAGAGTCATCAGGCAAGCGAGCACTCGGGTCAATCACAACGCGCGCTGGGTTCTCGCCCTCGCAGTGCCTAACGGTCAATTGCGGTGAATCGTGAATGGCCGTCCGAACTCCGATCACAACTGCATCGACCAGTGCCCGCATGCGGTGCAGGTGGGCTAGGCCGTCTGGGCCTGAGACATGACCAACCTCGCCGCTCGCAGTTGCAATCCGCCCATCCAGCGACTGTCCCACCTGAGCGATTGTGGCAGGAGACAGGTCACGACGAGCAAGCGGACCATAGAGCCTCAGCGCTGCCTGCTCCGCAGCACTGAAATCACCGCAACAGGTGCAGCTTTTACCCTCTCGAACTGCAAGCAGTCGATCCCAGACAACCTTCGAGACATCAATACTGCGCATCGGAAGACCCTAACAAAGTTGAGCCTGGAAGGGCGACAATGTCCGCGTGACCGATAACGCAATTTGAAAACCCCTCAGACAGCTTCGCCAGAGCCCAAGACTTGGCCATTGGCGCTCCTGCCTGCATCGCAGCCTCAGCAATCCCGGCAATCAATTCGTCATGCAGAGCTTTGTCCTCAGATGCAAGTTGCCAAGGGCTTCTGGCCAAGGAGACTTCAAACCCCAAAGCGCTAAAAATCTCGCTGGCAGTGCTCGCAGCATCTGGACCAAGCGCGGGACCAAAGCCCTTATCGCTTCGCTGATGAGAGTTGAAAGACGATGTGATCTCTGCATCAAGCTCGGATTCAGGCTGCCAAGACATCTGACCGTCATAGCTAAGAGCAAAATATGTTGGCACCTCTAGCAATGCAGCAAGATCCTCCAGCCACTTTCTTGAGACCAAATCCAACAGCGCGGATCCGGTCACTAGCGTCGCACCCTCCAGGGGTAACGACTCAATATCTCCGAGGTCAAGCAAGAAAGCCTCAGTGTCGAATCCAGCTTCGTTCTTGGCGAGTGACAGTAGGACCGGGTCATTATCGACCAGTCGCCATTTAGTGTTCTCTGGCAGATAAGGCTTAAGTGCTCGGATTGTGGAACCAGTGCCACAACCAAGATCCAGCACAACGGGGTTATCGGTGGCACTTTTGGCCGCAAGTGTTGCAAGGTGAGGATCTCTAGCCTTTAGATCGTGAGGCTCGCGCAAGGCTAGCCAGTCCGGAGAGAAACCCAATCCTAGATCTCGCCTTCGTAAAAGGCCTTGGCGAGGTGGCTCTCGTGCAGAGTGATTCTCAGCTTTAGGACTCTGGATTGGTCTGCAAGCCGTCCACTCTTGATAGCGGAAGCAAGGTTTTCAAAAATGTGCCCACACAAAAACTCAGTTGTGGTGAACTTGCCGGCAAACTCTGGGATCTCATCGAGGTTTTGATACTTCAGCGGTGCCAGCACCTCTGACAAAACTTCGGTTGCCAGACCGATATCGACCACCAAACCATGCTCGTCTAGCTCCTTGGTGAAAAAGGCAGCGTCCACGGTAAATGTTGCGCCGTGCATGCCTTGAGCAGGACCAAACACCGATGCAGGGAGTGAGTGACCAATCATGATGTGATCACGAACTTCAATTGCGAACATTTTTCTCTCTTTGGTTAGTAGCGGACTCGGTGGCACAGCGTGTTTGGATCAGTAAGAATCTGAGCGTAGTTGGCTGGTAGGTCCATAAAGCTACTCTCGCCACTAATCAGCGCATCCAGGATCGGGTCATTTAGTAGCTCTAACGCCTTGCCAAGCCGCCTTTGGTTGCTCCATCGCGCTGAGCGCTCAGGCGAGATTGATCCAACCTGAGAGCTAACTAGCTTTAGTCGCTTGGAGTGAAAAGCTCCGCCAAGCCCTAATCTCACCTCGGCATCACCAAACCAGCTCGCCTCCACCACACTTGCCCCAACGCCCGCAAGCTTCAAAGCCAGGCTCAATCCCTCATTGGTGGCCGAGGTGTGGATCACAACATCGCACTCTTTAGGGGCATTCTCAGCGGTAGCGAAGGAGCATCCGAGCTCCCTCGCCAAAACCTCTTTCGCAGGGTTGATATCCACGAGAGTGACCTCGGAGC
>DATBNK010000042.1:0-9499 GCA_036554355.1 Aquiluna sp. | reverse complement strand
TCACAAAGTTGTGGACAATGATCTCTTTGTCGGTCCAGGTGGAGTTCACCATGCGGTTTCTTCTCACCGCCCAGATCATGGCCTTGGCCATGATCAATAGCGGTGTGACCTTGATGCCGGCAAAATCCACCGAGGACTTCAAGCGCTTCACATACTCCATGGTTCTGGTGGCATCAACATCAACAAAGATGCTGACGTGTGGCGCCGTGAAGGCGCTTTTCACCATTGCTGTTGCGATTGCCTTGCGGACGCCCTTGACGGGAATGCGCTCCTCACGCTCCGATGGAACAGCTGGGGTGGTGAGGTTTTTGAAGACACTTGCCTGGCTGGCTCCGCCAATCACATCTTCACGAGTGATTTCACCATGACTGCCTGTCCCAGTTAGAGATCCAAGGTCAACGCCTAGCTCCTTGGCCAGTTTTCTGATTGGTGGCTTTGCCAAAACGGAGTCGCTGGATGCTGCTGCCATCACCATTGAGACCGGGATTGAGGTGGCAACCGGGGCAACGTTCACTGCACGCTTGCGCCTGGACTTAGCTTCACCGGCATCGCCATAGCCAACCAGGGTTGGGATCTGATACTCCGCTCCGGTGTCTGCCTCTTCTGAGGGCTCTGCGATCGGAGCATCAATCACTGGTCCGCCGGCAGTCTTCACCGCAATGATTGGGGTTCCAACCTCAACGGTGTCGCCCTCCTGGGCAAGTAACTCTGTGACCTCACCCTCAAAGGGGCAGGGAAGCTCGACCAAAGACTTTGCGGTTTCGATCTCACAAATGGTTTGGTTCACGCTGACCTGGTCGCCAACCTTCACCTTCCAAGTGACAATCTCGGCCTCGGTGAGGCCCTCGCCAACATCTGGCAGTGGGAATCTTGAAATACTCATGAATCTCCCTAGAAGCTCAGCACTCGATCGACTGCCTCCAGAATACGGTCCGCATCTGGCAGGTAAGCCTCTTCTAACTTGGCAGGAGGATATGGAGTATCAAAACCACCAACCCTCAAAACCGGTGCCTCCAGGTGATAGAAGGCATGCTCGGCAATTCGAGCAGCAATCTCGCTCGAGAGTGAGACATTGGTTGGTGCCTCGTGAACCACGATGGCACGGTTTGTCTTTTGCACCGAAGCCAAAATGGTTGGGTAATCAATCGGAGAGAGTGAGCGCAGGTCAATGACCTCAATGCTCACATCCTCCTCGGCACCAATCTCCGCAGCCTGCAGGGCTGCGGTGACCATGGGGCCATAGGCCAGGACGGTGACCTGGGTGCCCTCACGCAAAAGCCTTGCGTTGTGAAGCGGCATAGGCGAAACATCTAGGTTGACCGGACCCTTTTGCCAGTAGCGACGCTTTGGTTCTAAGAAGATGACCGGGTCCGGAGACTCAATGGCCTGCTGCATCATCCAGTAGGCATCGTTTGGGTTTGATGGGGTGACCACTCTGAGGCCGGGGGTGTGGGCAAAGTAGGCCTCTGGAGACTCGGAATGGTGCTCGACCGCCCCAATACCGCCGCCATAAGGAATGCGAATCACAACCGGCATCTGCGAGAAGCCTTCTGAGCGATAGGTGAGCTTGGCTAACTGCGAAGTGATTTGGTTGAAGGCGGGAAATACAAAGCCATCAAATTGAATCTCAACGACAGACTTGTAGCCCCGCATCGCAAGCCCAATCGCTGTTCCAACGATTCCCGACTCGGCAATTGGGGTGTTAAACACCCGCTCTTTGCCAAACTCGGAGACCAAGCCCTCGGTAACCCTAAAAACACCACCCAGTTCAGCAATGTCCTCACCAAACATCAAAACCTTTGGGTCTTTGCGCATTGCCTTGGCGATCCCAGCATTTAGCGCCTTGGCAATTGCCATGTCCTGGTAGCTACTCATGCGAACCCATCTGAGCCTCATAGGCCTTGAGCCACTGCCGCTGGCGGTCAATCTCGGGGTGGGGATCGGAGTAGACATGGTTAAAGATGTTCTCAAGCGGCGGGTTGGTGAGTGCAAAGGTTTGCTCTCGGATGTCCTTGGCAAGGGCATCTCCAGCGCTCGCTACCTCTTCGAAGAAATCGTCCGAGATGCCCTGGCGCCTAAGGAAAACCTCAAAGCGAGCAATCGGGTCCTTGGCCCGCCACTCATCGACCTCGGCTTCGTCTCGATACTTGCTGGGGTCATCGCTGGTGGTGTGGGCACCAATGCGATAGGTGAGCGCCTCAATCAGAAACGGCCCCTGGCCGCTTCTGGCCTCGTCCATATGGATCTTGGTTGCCGCATAGCTTGCCAGCACGTCGTTGCCATCAATCCGCATGCCCGGCACCCCAAAACCCTCACCCCTGCGATAGAGCGGAACTCGGGTCACATCTTTGATGTTGGAGGAAATAGCCCACTGGTTGTTCTGCACAAAAAACACCACGGGAGCATCGTTCACCGCAGCAAACAACAGGGATTCCGAAACATCACCCTCCGCTGTAGCACCGTCTCCCATGTAAGAAATCACCGCTAGGTCTTTGTCTTTGTCCCCGGTGCCAACAAGGCCGTCAAACTTCACGCCCATTGCATAGCCAACGGCATGCAAAACCTGGGTTCCCAGCACAATTGCATAGAGATGAAAGCGAGTTTCCTCCGGGTCCCAGCCGCCGTGATTCACCCCGCGCATCATCTTCAGGATTGACATCAGCTCAACACCGTGAGTGATCGCCACTCCGTGCTCTCGATAGCTGGGGAAGATGTGGTCGGAGTGGCCAACACCGTAGCCGGAGCCAATCTGGGCACCCTCTTGGCCGATTGCCGGGACCCACAAACCCAGTTGTCCCTGGCGCTGCAGGGCAATCGCCTCGATGTCGAACCTGCGGATTCGGGCCATATCCCGATAAAACTTCTTGAGATCGTCCTCTGAAAGGGTCTCTATTACCTCTCCGTAGCGCTGATATTCCTTCGGAACACCGTAGGTACCATCCGGTGCAAGTAGTTGCAGCATTGGTATCTCTGGCTGGGGGGTCACAACCGCTAATTTAGCGGTTTCCTGCAAGAATTACCCCCATGTTGCGCTTTCTTATTGGCACTATCGTCAATGCCGTTGGTCTTTGGGCCGCCACCACGCTTGTTCCTCAGGTATCACTAACGCCCTATGGTGGCGAGGGTGTTTGGGAGACAATTGGGTCATTTTTGCTGATTGGGGCAATCTTTGGATTGGTCAACGCAATCATTGCCCCGATTATCAAAGCGTTAGCTTTTCCCTTGTATATCCTCACCTTTGGACTCATTGCCTTCGTGATCAACGGTGCGCTGTTGCTCTTGGTGGCCTGGTTGAGCACGTTCATTGGTCAGGATCTCCTAACTATCGAGGGCTTCACCTCAGAGGGTCTTGAAATCGAATCGTTGGGTTGGGCCATCCTGGCGGCCATTGTGATGAGCATTGCAAGCTTCCTAACCAGGACCGTGTTGAGGATTCTCAAGATTCGCTAATCCCTGCGAATCTCAAACAGGTACTCCCGGCCAGCATTGCCCTCGGGGATTAGCTGCTTGATGACATTTTGATAGCCGGGGTTATCGCTCCCGGCAAGCTCGGCTGCAGTTTGGGCATAGCTCGAGACCCGATGAGCCTGAACCAGGCTCTCAAACTCCTGATCCGAGCTGATAGTCACCCAGTTCTCTCGCATTGGGTTTGCCACCCCGGCAAGTTGTGGCACGGGGTCGGCCGCGTGTTGAATGGCAACCACCGGTACCTTCAGGTCGAGGTGACCTATTGGTCCACCAAGAGAAACAAGGCCTTTGACCTCATAGGGCTGCGGGGAGCTTGCGAGGTTTCCCGCCAACAGTGCACCTTGAGAGTGGCCAACAAACAGCACCGAATCGTTCTTGCCGGCATTCAGGTGGCTGAGCGCATCGCTCACCGCCTGTTGGGAAGGCGCCTCAACCACACCGCCCATGGCGGTGAGGTTGGACTGAATATTCAACGGATTGCTGCTCCCTGGCAAAAAGCTCTGGGTGCCGGGGACATAAACCACCATGTCTCTGCCTCCCCGGCGCTCAAAGACCTCAACCCGGATTGAGGATGCGGGTGACCAGTAGTGGTCCTGCAATCTTTTGGCAAAGCCAAAGACGTTCCTGGCCGGAACCACACTCTGGCTTGAAACTAGGCGGGCAGAACCACTGGAATCAACCGGGATTCCGAGCACCAGAGAGTTCACATGAGACCTGGCAAGAAGCTGCTGCGGGCTAATCCCTCCGCTAGCTGCAACCGCCATTCGCACCGCTTGCCCCAATACCTGAGCTTTCCCCATTGCCGGAACGCCCGTCAATCCCACCACCGCCATGGTTGCAGCCGCCCTAGAAACCTGCTCCGACAAAGCCGCTGAGACCGGATTGGGTTGCATCATGAACCAGCTCAGGTTGGCCAACGGCTGCATCAGCTCGGTTAGCAGTCGTGTGATTTGAGCTTCCGTCGAAAAGTAACTCTCGGCGGCAAGCTGCAGCCCTGTTCGCAAGCGTTGCAACCTTTCGATCAACCCCGGCAGCGCAAACGCTAACTGAATGCTTGGCAGCGGGTTTGGCAGAATGTCCAAAAACATCTCGGGGCTTGCAAACATTGCGGCATCGAGCTCATTGATTGCAATTTCAAGGGCGGCCGCCGACCGCAGCAGCTCCTGCTGGGTGGCAATGATACGGGGGTCTCCGCCATAGATATCTAGCGCCATAGCCCGCCTTGGATTGCGTCTAATTCGGCCAGCAGTTCGCGAATTCTTGACTCGAAGTGGTTTTTGGCAGGCCCCGACCACTGGCTTTGGTCGGGGAGTGCATAGAGCAGTTGCTGCCTTGCTGCCTCTAGGCGAAAGTCGATATTCATTGCAACAGCCAAGCCAAATTGAAGGCTGGTTGTTATCCCAATCCTTCGGCCTGTGGAAAGCCGTGAGGGGTTTTGGGTTGTGGATAGTGCAAAATGGGCGCGTGAGCAATCTATCCGAGCAGCCCCTAAGTCCACTCGATGGTCGCTATCGCCCTCAGGTTAGAGACCTAGGCGAGCACTTCAGCGAGGCAGGGCTGAATCGCGCAAGAATCCACATCGAGATCGAGTGGTTGATCTGGCTGGTTCAAAACAATCTCGTGACCACCAAACTCTCTGTTAGCGACAAGGAGATTGCGAGCCTTAGAAAAATCGTCACTGAGTTCTCGGATGACTCGGTTGCGAGATTGGCAAAATTTGAAGCCACCACTCGCCACGACGTCAAGGCCGTTGAATACTTCATCCGCGAAGAGCTTGAAAGGTTAGGGCGCCAAGACCTAAGCGAACTAGTGCACTTTGCCTGCACCTCAGAAGACATCAACAACCTCGCCTACGCAAGAGTGATTAGCGATGGCATCTCCAAGGTCATGCTGCCAAAGGCGAAGGACCTAGCGGTAAAGCTCAGAAGAATCTCCAGCGAAAACGCAGCGGTGCCAATGCTGGCAAGAACTCACGGCCAACCCGCCACCCCAACCACCCTCGGCAAAGAGCTGGCCGTTTTCGTGTTTCGCATGGAGCGGCAGCTAGCAAGAATTGAAAACCAAGAGGTGCTCGGTAAGTTCTCCGGTGCCACCGGGACCTTCGCCGCTCACCTAGCAGCAGCACCAGATGTTGACTGGGCAGAACAGTCCAAGGGTTTTGTAGAACACCTTGGTTTCACATGGAACCCGCTAACAACCCAGATTGAGTCGCACGACTGGCAAGCAGAGCTCTACCAGGCCATGAGCCACCTAAACCGCATCCTCCACAACCTCGCGACCGACATCTGGACCTACATCTCGCTGAACTACTTCAAGCAGATCCCGGTGGCTGGCGCCACCGGATCTTCGACCATGCCCCACAAGGTCAATCCGATCCGATTTGAAAACGCCGAGGCGAACCTAGAGCTATCGAGTGCGATCTTGGATTCATTGGCGCAAACCCTGGTGACATCCAGGCTGCAACGCGATTTGACTGACTCTTCTGCCCAACGCAACATCGGGCTGGGCTTTGGTCATGCACTCTTAGCTCTGGACAACCTAACGCGTGGTTTGGATGAGTTGGCGGTCAACGAGCCGATCATGCTTGCCGACCTCTTGGAGAACTGGGAAGTGCTCGGGGAGGCGATTCAAACCGCAATTAGGGCAGATGTTGCTCGCGGTGAGAGCTCGATCAGCGACCCATACGCGCTTCTGAAAGAGCTGACTCGAGGCAAGAGAATTGGTGAAGAGGACCTTTTGGCTTTTATTCAAAAGCTAGAGCTACCTCAAGAAACTAAAGATCGTTTGATGCAACTAAAGCCACAAACCTACGTCGGATTAGCTCAAGAGCTAACCAAAAGGTTTGGCTAGCGAAGCCTGGGTCTATTTGGGTCCTGGTCATCTGGCTTGAAGCTCAGATCCAGGGTCGCAACGATCACCAAAGAAACAATAAAGGTGACCAAAGACCAGATCAGAGCGGTTTCCCAGAAGCGAGTTCCATAAAGAACAATCACACCAACAAAGACCGCGGCAACGCCCGACATGATCATGTAGGCCTTTAGGTTTGCAAATCGCTTCACCGTGGTAATCCTACTTTGCTTCGGGAGAGGCAGCCGCAATACCCCAGTGAACTCCGCTCACAGCAAAATAGGCGCCTAAGAAGCCAACCGCGCTAACAACATCCAGCGGAGCAAGCAAGAGCGCACCAATCGCAACGGAGAACATCCCGCTCAAAAAGCGCTCTTGCCCAGCCCTGGTCTTGAATCCCAAGGGTCGCATGGCAAATAGCTCAATGGCTCCAGCGCCCATTCCCCAGAGAGACACCAAGAAGTAAAGGCTCAGTTCAGGAGCCGAAATGGTGAAAAAGGAGGCAATTGTGACTCCAAAAGCCAGAATCACGAGCATCAAATCGGCTCTTGCGATCTCTTTTTGGGCCGCAATCATTACCAAACCGGTTATTGCCATCGCGCCGGTAACGGCGGTAAGGAGTTGCTGGCCAATTAGGTAGCCGTGATCGGCACTAAAGGTGATGAAAACACCCGCGGAAAAGAAAATTGCTGCCCGAAGGCCAAAGAAGAGTTTCACACGCTCTAGCTTGGCATATTCACGAAGCGTGAATACTGGCCGTGGAAGGCAACAACCACTGTTCCCGTTGGGCCATTTCGCTGCTTGGCCAAAATGATGTCTGCCTCGCCAGCCCTGGGGTGATCGCGCTCATAGATTCCCTCGCGGTGGAGAAGGACGACGACGTCGGCGTCCTGCTCCAGCGAACCGGATTCTCTCAGGTGAGAGATTTCGGGACGCTTGTCCTTGGACTGCTCGGCCTGACGGTTGAGCTGAGAAAGGGCAACCACTGGGATTCCAAGTTCCTTGGCTAATAGCTTCAGTGCCCGGGAGAACTCGGACACCTCTTGCTGCCTGGACTCGACCTTCTTACCACTGGACATCAGCTGGATGTAGTCGATTACAACCATCTTTAGATCCACCTGCTGCGCCAATCGACGACACTTCGCCCGAATCTCAACCAGAGACATGTTTGGAGAGTCGTCAATAAAGAGCGGGGCATCGTTGATGCTGCCGCGAACCGAGGCCAGTTTGGCCCAGTCCGCCTCAGTAACGGTGCCCTTTCTCATGGACTGCAGGTAGATGGAGCTTTCGGCACTTAGCATGCGCATTGCAATCTCAGCTCGCCCCATTTCCAGTGAGAAGAAGATTGTGGCCTTTTTCTGCTTGACGGCCGCATGGCGGGCGATATCAAGGGCAAAGGTGGACTTACCAACCGCGGGACGAGCTGCAACAATGATCAGCTGCCCAGGGTGAAGTCCGTGGGTGTAGGAGTCTAGGTCGGTGAACCCGGTTGCAATTCCGGTCATGTCGCCACCGCGGTTTTGAGCTGACTCAATCTCGCGAATCGCGTCCTCAAGAGAATCGCTCAAGCCAACGTAGTCATCCTTCGCGTTTTGCGAAGCAACGCGATAAATCTCGGACTGGGCTTGGTTTACCAGGTCTTCGACTTCGCCTTGGGACTCGTATCCGGATTGAGCAATCTTGGTGCCAGCGTCGATCAAGCGACGCAAAACTGCCTTGTCCGCCACGATTTTGGCGTAGTAGCCGGCATTCGCTGCGGTTGGAACATAGCTGGTGAGCGAGTGCAGGTAGTCAGCACCACCTGCCTTGAGCAGGTTGCCGTTCTTGTTGAGCTGGTCAGTGACCGCAATAACGTCGGTGGGTTCGCCTCGCCCAAACAGGGTGACGACCGCATCAAAGATAAGTTCGTGCTTCGAAGCGTAGAAATCGCCTCCGCTGGTGATCTCAATTACCTCGGCGACAGCCTCTTCGCTAAGCAGCATGCCGCCTAGCGTGCTCTGCTCAGCCTCTAGGTTGTGAGGAGCAACCCTGGCATCTGATGCCGCTACGGGTGCAAGCATTGACATTGCGATTCTCCTAGTTTTCTGACTGAGCCCTGTATAGCTTGGGGCACCGACAGTTTGCTTTCAACCCAGCCTGTAGAAAGCTGTGGATAACTATGTGGAAACACGCCGATGAATTGTGTGTAGACCTGTGGATAACTTGTGGAAACTCGGTCGCTTATATGCCAAAACCTAGATAAACACTGGGTTTTGCCTGTGGACAAATAAATGTTTAAAACTCTAAAGCTGAACAAGAGGGTTGTGGATAACATCCACTTAAATGCAGAACGACCCGCCTGAGCGGGCCGTTCCTGTTTGCCAGCTGTTTACTTAGCGGCAACCACATTCAGGGTGATCTGAGCTACCAGGTCGCCGCTTAGGCGAACGCTGGCCTCATACTCACCAACGGTGGAGATTTTGCTTGCAATCTGGACCTTGCGCTTGTCAACCTCACCGAAGCCCAGAGCGGCAACCGCATCTGCGACATCGGAGGTCTTCACAGCACCGAATAGGCGGCCGTTGGTGCCGGCCTTGACGGCGATCTTGATTGGGTTTGCCTCGAGCTTGGCCTTGATTTCAAGGGCAATCTCTTCTGAGGCGATGGCGCGAGCGTCGCGAGCAGCGCGGATCTGAGTGATCTGCTTCTCGCCGCCCTTGGACCAGGTGACGGCTAGGCCGTTAGGAATCAGGAAGTTACGTGCGTAACCGTCCTTGACCTCAACGACATCGCCTGCGGAACCTAGGCCCGAGACCTCATTGGTCAAAATTAGTTTCGACATGTGGTTTCTCCCTAGCGTCCAGCACCGGCGTATGGCAATAGCGCCATTTCGCGAGCGTTCTTGATTGCCTTGGCGATCTTGCGCTGGTCTTGCACCGTTGCACCGGTGATACGACGAGCGCGGATCTTGCCGCGGTCGGAAACGAACTTACGCAGCGTTGCTACGTCCTTGTAATCGATTACCTCGATTTTGATGGTCTTGACCGGGGCAAGCTTTGCGTACTTGGAACTTACGCGCTTGCGGCGGTCAGCTGACTTTCCTGCCATTTGATTCTCCTAATAAATTTCTAAAACGGTGCTTCGTCGGATGGCTGATCGCCAGGGTTTGCCCAGGCGTCGGCACCTGATTGCACCTGCGGTGCAC
>DATBNK010000028.1:0-2542 GCA_036554355.1 Aquiluna sp. | reverse complement strand
CTTTTCTAAAGATCTTTAGTTCTTTTGCACTTCTCGCTGCAGTATTTGACCTCTTCCCAGTTTTTAGCCCAGGACTTGCGCCAGACCATCTCTCGACCGCAGCGCTGACAGTTCTTTTTGGGTAGGTCTTGTTTTTTTACCCCGCGCACTTGCTACCCGTTATCTAGCTGCTCAATGGTCATTGAGGATCTTGGAATATCCATCATCTCCACCCAGGTGTTGCCAATGGCCAGGGTTAGCTCTTCGCCAGCTTCGGTGAAGAGCCTGATGCCCTCGGCGCTCTCGCCCTTAGACCAGCTGGCTTGGATGTAGTAGCCATCTGAGAACACGTGGGCGATGCCCTCGTTGTTCTCAAGCTTTGCCTTGGGGATTGCTCCGTATTTTGGATCCACGAAGCTCAGGTCATGGACAACCTCCATCACCACCACGTTTTTTGCCACCACCTGCTCGCCATCGAGCTGGAGGTGGATGCGGTTGTCCTGGGTTCTAAGCCATGCGGTTTGCTCTCCTACCGCCCATGGGTAGCTGGCAGTGCCAAGCTCCCAGCTGGAGAGCATTTGCGGGTAGTCGACCGCTAGCCCCTGGACTGCAATGCCCTCTGAGACCGCGGTTGGGATATCGGCGAAAACAAAGTGCGCCTCTGGAGCGGGCTGAGAGTCTTTGTAGAGCTCCTGGAGCTTTTGGGCTTCGAAGTAAAGATTCCAGGGAGCGCTTCTGGTGGACTCCCGATAGTAAGTGTCGTTATTCATCTCGGTGTCTTCATCGCTCATCACCAGGCCGGTGGCGCGGACGGCGTTTTTGAACGGAGCCTGGCCACCGGAGTAGACAAAGACTCCGCCATATGGGTGGGCGATGGCTGCATCCACTGGCCTAACCGATCTGACCGGACCAATGGCCTCTGGCATCACTGAGTGCCAAACCGGCAAGAGTCTCGTTAGGCCAATCTCGACCCTGGTGACATAGACGATGTCGGCATCGTTTAGGGCCAGCTGCGGTCTCCCAGGACCTGAGTTATCGATCTTTGCCGAGACTGCTGGGAGTGCGAGCAGAGGGTTTTCACCCTCCAGGTAGCTAACTCCGGTTAGTGGAGCAATCTCATAGACCGGCTCTGGTTCTGGTTCTGGGGTTTGAGTTGGAGTCGCGGTGGCGGTTTGGGTGGGGGTTTGCGTTGGCTCTGGTTCTGGCTCTTGAGTGCAACCGGTGAGAACCAGTGCCAGGGCCAAGGCGGCTGAGACTAACTTTGGAGCAATACGCATTCAGCCAGTGTAGAAGTGACAGGGGCAAAACCTAGGGCATAACCCACCGCTGGTTCACGCAATTCTTGGCAACACGACATGAATGGTTTGATTGAAATTCACCTAGTTTGGGTGCCATACCAGTGTGATTGGTAAGCCCTACCGAAGCTATGTGGCAATCGGGGATTCACTCTCCGAGGGCCTGGGCGACTTCACCTTTAATCTTGACCGCCACTACAACGGTTGGACCGACAGGCTGGCCTGCATCATGGCCAAAGAGGCCCAGGATGCAGGCTATGACTTCCACTACGCCAACCTCGCCCTGAGGGGTACCAAGCTCGAAAAGATCATGACCGGGCAGCTCTACAAAGCCCTGGCTCTGCAACCGGATCTGGTCACCGTGATGGCAGGGTCCAATGACCTACTCTCCAAAGAGGAGACTCTGCCAAGACTCAGAACCGTCTACCGCGAGGGTCTGCAACAGCTGTTGGCAGCGGGGGCTGATGTCGTGGTGGCAAACACCATCAACCCGCTGCACTTGAGAGTATTCAAACCGCTGCGCTATCGCGCCGAGCGCTTCTCAGAGATGATCGAGGATGTCGCAGCTGAGTTTGAAATCCCGGTTCTAGATGTCTATGGCATTCAAGATTTCAACCAGCTGATGTTTTGGGCCGAGGACATGGTGCACTTCTCCGGCCACGGCCACATCGCCGTGGCAAACAGGGCTGCAAAGCTTTTGGATCTCAACTACCGATTCCCAGAGCTGGATCCGCAAGAGTTGACCCCAATTACAAGATCGATTCTGGAGACTGCGACCTGGATAAGGCGAGATGTGGTGCCATTTTTTAGCCGGAAGCTCAAGGGTGTGACCTCGGGTGATGGCATGGACCCCAAGCACCTGAAGCTGGAGACCTATAAACCCAAGCTGGATCACCCAAACTGGGAGCTACTCCGGCTTTAGTTCCTCATTCTTGAGCTTGTTTGTCTTCATGCGGTTCGAGATTCGATCCCGCAGGATCTCAATTGGCAACAGCAAGCTGGTGCCAATGATGATTAGCAGCACCGTGATCTCAAGGTTTTCCTTGATCATGGGTATTGTCCCGAGCCAGTAGCCGGGAACCATGAATACGCCAATCCAAACCGTTGCGCCAATCAGATTGAGCTTGGTGAAGCGCTTGTAGTCCATCTTGGAAATACCGGCCAGCATTGGAATCAGTGCTCTTAGGATCGGCACGAACCTAGCCAGAATCACCGCCCTGGCTCCGTATTTGTTAAAGAACTGGTGGGTCTTTGCCACCACGCGCTCA
>DATBNK010000020.1:0-3479 GCA_036554355.1 Aquiluna sp. | reverse complement strand
ATGTGCAAGCACAACGTGCCCATTGGTCAATTCCACCCGGAACATTGCGTTCGGCAAGGACTCGACAACCGATCCCTCGATCTCAATTACGCCGTCTTTGTTGGCCATTCACTCACTTATTCACTACTTTTCAGCGTCACGAACACGCGAAAGTTCTCAAGAAAATAAGAGAGGATTTCACGCAGAAACGCCAAGGGACAATACTAGGGGGTTTGTGGGGCGAATGCTAGTGCCCAGGAGCAAAAAATCCCTGCAGCAAGCAAAGTTTTTTGAAAATCTAAAAATTAGTCCAGTGGAACCGGGGTGACGCCAAATGGGGCAAGACCTGCAACCCCGCCATCTTCAGCAGTCAGCACCCAAATTCCCTTATCGTGAACCGCAACCGAGTGCTCCCAGTGAGCACCATCAGAGCCATCGCTAGTTTCAACAGTCCAGTCGTCATCCTGGATAAAGGTCTTTTGGTCGCCCGCGGTGATCATGGGTTCCAGTGCAACGCAGAGACCGGGCTGAACCTTCGGGCCAGCATCGCGAACTCGGTAGTTAAAGACGGCCGGGTCTTCGTGCATGTCTCGGCCGATGCCGTGACCAACGTATTGCTCAAGAATTCCGTAGGGACCGCGCTCGAGAATGTACTTTTCGATTTCGATGCCAACCTCATTTAGCCTCTTGGCCTTGGCAAGAGCTGCAATGCCGGCCCAGAGTGAGCCCTCACAGACATCGGACTGCACCTGGCGCTGCTTTGCAAGATCAGAGTCATCGCCCGGCACAACAATGGAAAATGCACTGTCACCATTCCAGCCATCCACAAGTGCCCCGCAGTCAACCGAGACCAGGTCGCCGGCCTGAAGCACTCGGTTTGATGGGATGCCGTGAACAACGGCGGAGTTCACCGATGCGCAAATGGTGTGGAGATAGCCGGGGACCAGCTGGAAGTTTGGAACCCCGCCACCATCACGAATGGTCTGCTCGGCAATTTGATCGAGTTCCAAAGTGGTGACGCCGGGCTTGATAGCCGCTCTAACATTGGCCAGCGCTTTTTGAGTCAATAGCCCGGCGACTCGCATCTTGCGAATCTGGTCGTTAGTTTTGAGTTCGAACTTCTTACGCATCCGGGGTTAGCCCGCGAGCTGATAGGGCTTCGATGATTCGGCCGGTGACATCGTTGATCTCGCCAAGTCCATCAATCTTGGCAACCAAAGACCTGGAAACATAAACATCGATTAGTGGAGCGGTCTGCTCCTCATAGACGGCCTGGCGTCTGCGAATCACATCTGGGGTGTCGTCGGTGCGGCCCTGCTCCTGTGCGCGCTTTGCAAGCCTGCGCACGAGCTCCTCGGTGTCGGCGGTCAGCTGAACCACCACGTCTAACTTCTTGCCCATCTCGTCCAAGAAGCCATCGAGCTGGTTCACCTGATCGATGGTTCTTGGATAACCATCTAGGAGAAACCCTTTTTGGGCATCTGGCTGAGCGATGCGGTCTTTGACCAAAGCGTTGGTCAGAGAATCTGGAACATACTCGCCGCGGTCCATGTAGCCCTTGGCCTCGACACCCAGCGGGGTCTCGTTCTTGACGTTCTCGCGGAAGATGTCACCGGTTGAGATTGCAGGTACGCCAAAGTACTCGGCTAGCAAAGAAGCTTGAGTCCCCTTGCCAGCCCCTGGTGGGCCAATCAAAAGGAGCCGGGTCACTTGAGTAGACCCTCGTAGTTACGCTGCTCCATCTGAGCGGAGATCTGCTTGACGGTCTGCAGACCAACACCCACGATGATCAGAATCGAGGTTCCACCAAATGGGAAGTTCTGGTTGGTTCCGATTGCCGTGAAGGCAACCAGTGGAATCAACGCGATCAAACCAAGGTAGATGGCACCTGGAGCAGTGATGCGGCTGATGACGTACTCGAGGTACTCGGTGGTCGGACGACCAGCACGAATACCCGGAATGAATCCGCCATAGCGCTTCATGTTGTCGCTTATCTCCTCTGGGTTCAGGGTGATAGCGACGTAGAAGTAGGTAAATCCAACGATCAGTGCGAAGTAGACCGCCATGTATAGCGGGTTGTCACCTGAAGTTAGGTAGGTCGAAATAAAGGTCACCCAAGGAGCAACCTGGCCAGTTGTTGCATCTGGCTGGTTGAACTGCGCCAAAAGTGCTGGCAGGTAAAGCATCGATGAGGCGAAGATAACCGGGATAACACCTGCGGTGTTGACCTTGACCGGGATGAAGGTGGACTGACCACCAAACGCCTTACGTCCAACCATGCGCTTTGCATACTGAACCGGGATTCTTCGCTGCGACTCTTCCACTAGAACAACCAGTGCGACAACCACGAAACCAACCGCCATCACGATCACGAAGATCTCAATGGTGCGAGTCTGCAGGATCTGCAAAAGGCTTGCTGGGAAGGTGGAGGCAATCGAGGTGAAGATCAGAAGCGACATTCCATTACCAACACCGCGCTCGGTGATGAGCTCGCCAATCCACATGATCAGACCGGTACCGGCAGTCATGGTGATAACCATCAGGGAGATGGAAAGTGCATCGACGTTCACAAGAATCGGCAGCGTACAGTCAGCGCCAAAGAGCGCTCCCTGTCTTGCCACCGTAATCAAGGTGGTTGCCTGCAGCATTGCCAGTGCAATCGTCAAATAACGGGTGTACTGGGTTAGCTTGGCCTGGCCCTGAGGGCCTTCCTTGTGCAGAGTCTCAAAGCGTGGGATCACAACTCGCAGTAGCTGGGTGATGATCGCAGCGGTGATGTAGGGCATGATGCCCAGCGCAAAGATTGAAAGCTGGAGCAGTGCTCCACCAGAGAACAGGTTCACCAGTTCGTACAAACCAGAGGTTGATTCAGACTGCGCTAGACACTGCTGAACATTGCTGTAATCCACGTTTGGAGAAGGGATAAACGATCCCAAACGGAAAATAGCAATCATGGCAAGCGTAAACGCAAGCTTGTTGCGCAAATCCGGAGTCCGGAATGCGCGAGCTATGGCTTGAAACACTTAGAACCTACTCCCTGAAAAGCTATTTAGGCGTTGATGCTACCGCCGGCAGCTTCAATCTTGGTCTTAGCCGACTCGGATACCTTGTCAACATTGACCTCAAGCTTAACCGACACGTCGCCGTTACCTAGCACCTTAACGGGCTCGCCCTTGCGAACAGCACCCTTGGCAACCAGGTCAGCAACCGTAACGGCACCGCCCTTTGGATAGAGGTCGCTGAGCTTGTCCAGGTTTACAACCTGGTACTCAACGCGGAATGGGTTCTTGAATCCGCGCAGCTTTGGAGTGCGCATAACCAAGTTCACGCCGCCACCTTCAAAACCGAGGCGAGTGGTGGTGCGAGCACCGGTTCCCTTGGTACCGCGACCAGCGGTCTTACCCTTGGAACCCTCACCCAGACCCTTACGCATCTTCGCCTTCTTCGCACCCTTTGCAGGACGAAGGTGGTGAAGGCGCAAGATCGCGGACTTCTCGCGC
>DATBNK010000117.1:0-8894 GCA_036554355.1 Aquiluna sp. | reverse complement strand
CTGCCGGGAACTTCGAGGTCATGGCCGTGCTCGCCAGTAATTTGAATTACCAAAGCCTGCTTTGGCCCACCCTTGTGATACTGACCGGTGGAGTGCAAAAACCTTGGACCCCAACCAAAAGTGACCGGTCTCTCGGTTCTTTTTGCCAAGGTGTCTCTTAGGGTCTCGAGCTGTGGATACTCCTCACGGTTCAGGTAGACCTGAATCGAGAAATAACTCAGCGCATTGGCCTGGGCCATAAGTTGCTCAATAGCAGCTTCAACGGTCAGCCCGATGACATCAAACCCGTAGGCCTTGACCGAAACCTGCCGATCCACAAAATCAACCGAGGATTCCATTGCGGGGGAGTCGAGAAGCTCTCTTGCGGCAAGCTTTGCCGATTCAACGTTTGGCTGGTCAAATGGATTGATGCCCATTAGATAGCCCGCGATTGCAGTGGCATGCTCAAACAGCAAAAACAGCTCAGCCAAATCTCCACTAAAGGTGATGTGTTCCGAGCTGGCCTCGCGCTCTGAAAAGCGAGTGATGATGGTGTCGGTTAGCTCCAAATCCAACTCGGGAGCGCTTGAGGTAATGACCACGGGCAAAATACCCAAGTCGTTTTTGCCGGTTGATTCCGCAACCAGCTGCTCGGCCCAATCCCCAAAGCCTGGAAGACCGTCGGTTTCGATCAAGAACTTGTCGCGGTAACCATGGCTGCCGGGAGTTCTGGCAAAGGCGGCTCCCAGCCACAATGCTGGGTTGTCGGATGAATCGTAGCTAAAGCTAGGAGCCACCTGAATCGCGCTCGTTACGAGCGCTGTAATGTCAGCGCCGGCCAGTCCTGATGGAACCAGGCCAAAAGCTGTCAGTGCGGAATAGCGCCCACCGACATTGGGGTCTGCATTAAAGACCTGGTAGCCGGCGTTGCGGGCTGCTTGGTCAAGTGGTGAGCCGGGATCGGTAACAATCACCATGCGCTCACTAGGAGCGATCCCCGCGGCTTCAAAAGCGTGCTCGAAGGCGCGCTTCTGGGAGTCGGTTTCTACGGTCGAACCAGACTTAGAAGAAACCACGACCGCGGTTCGCTCCAGGTGGTTGATGGCCGCTGCGACCTGATCCGGGGCAGTGGAGTCCAGAACCACTAGCTCAACACCGCTGTTCTTGGTGATCACTTCAGGAGCGAGTGAGGAACCTCCCATGCCACAAAGCACGATTCGATCGACACCTTTTGAGCGAAGTGAATCGCGCAGTTTGATGATCTCGGGAATCAGGTTGACTACATCCTTGAACGAATCAACCCAGCCGAGGCGAATACTCGCCTCGGGTTGGGCTTCAGGGCCCCAGATAGTTGAATCCTTATCTGCTACGCGAGAGGCGATCTCGTTCTTTGCCAAATCCTCAACGACCGACTCCAGGCTTCGCCTAAGTTCAGGGTTTAGTGAAAGCCTCATTAGTTACCCTCTAGCGCCAGATTCACTGACTCAACCAGCTCTTCCCAAGAGGTTATGAACTTCGAAACACCCTCGTCCTCAAGTTTTTGGGTGACATCTTCAAAATCAACTCCTGCGGCTTCAAGGTCTTCCATGAACTTCACGGCCGCATCAAAATTTGGAGTGATCGTGTTGCCCTGGATAACGCCGTGATCGGCAACTGCCATCATGGTCTTTTCCGGCATGGTGTTCACCAAATCTGGTGCGACCAAATCTGTGACATACAACGTGTCGGGAAGAGCCGGATCTTTGACACCGGTACTGGCCATCAATGGTCGCTGCAGCCTGGCTCCCTTGGCTGCCAAATCCGTCCAGCGGGCACTGGAGAACCGAATTCTAAATAGCTCGTAGGCCAGCCTGGCATTTGCCAACGCCGCCTTGCTCTTCATTTCAGGTTTGCCAAGAGCTTCGAGCCTGGCATCGACCTCGGTGTCAACACGTGACACGAAAAACGATGCCACCGAGTGGATCTTTTGGATGTCTTTGCCACTCTCAAGCGCTTTGTCGAGGCCGGCCATATATGCATCGATCACCTCGTTGTAACGCTCAGTGGAGAAAATCAAGGTGACATTAACCGAGACCCCCTGAGCGGTTAGCTCAGTGATTGCAGCCAGCCCTGGGATGGTGGCGGGGACCTTGATCATGACATTTTCTTTGCCAACCAGTTTGTGAAGCTCAAGACCCTGGGCGATGGTTGCATCGGTGTCCATCGCTAGCTTTGGCTCAACCTCGATTGAGACTCGACCATCGACGCCATTGGATGACTCGTAGACACCGGCAAAAATGTCACAGGCATCGGCAACGTCCTTGGAGGTGATGTTTTTGATGACCTCGCTAACCGGATTGCCCTTTTGCGCGGCAATCAGTGGCTTATAGCTTTCGCCCTTCAGTGCGCCGGCGAAGATGGTTGGATTCGTGGTGACTCCGCGAACGGAGTGCTCTGAGATCAAATCGGCTAGGTTTCCAGATTCGATCCGCTCACGCGATAGATCGTCTAGCCAAATTGAGACTCCGGCATCGGTGAGTTGCTTGAGATTCTCGTTCATTATTTTCCTAATACTTTGTTTGCGGCATCAATTACTGCCTGAGTGGTGATTCCAAACTCCTCGTAGAGGGTCTTGTAGTCGGCTGAAGCACCGAAGTGATCAATGCCAATCGCGATGCCGGCATCGCCGACATAGCTGCGCCAAAACGATGTGATGCCTGCCTCGATTGATACTCGAGCGCTCACGCTCCTTGGCAATACGGACTCTTTGTAAGCGTCGGACTGCTCCTCGAACCACTCCAGACAGGGAGCTGAGACGACTCTGGTGGAGATGCCCTTTGCCTCCAAGGCCGCCCTGGCCTCAACCGCAAACTGAACCTCACTACCGGTGGCAATCAAGATCAGATCAACACCGTTGGAGCCATCCGCATAGACATAGGCACCCTTGGCAAGATCGCTTGCCGATCCAAACCCTGCTCCACGCTCTAAGACGGGAAGGTTCTGCCTGGTTAGCACCAGACCGGTGGGGCTCTGATCACGCTTGAGCGCCTCTACCCATGCGACAGCGGTCTCGTTAGCATCGGCTGGACGAACGATCGAGAGGTTTGGGATTGCCCTCAGGGCTGCGAGGTGCTCAATTGGCTGGTGGGTGGGGCCATCCTCACCAAGCGCTACCGAGTCGTGAGTCCAAACATAAATCGGAGCAATGTTCATGAGAGCTGCTAAGCGAACAGATGGTCGCATGTAGTCGGAGAAGACCAGGAAGGTGCCACCAAACGCTCTGGTGTGACCGGAGAGCGAGATGCCATTTAGCACCGCACCCATCGCGTGCTCACGGACTCCAAAGTGCAGGATTCGACCTGCAGGCTTGGGGGTCCAAACCTTGGTGTTCCACTTCGCAGGAACAAACGAGCCACCATCTTCGATGGTGGTGTTGTTGCTCTCTGCAAGATCCGCAGAGCCACCCCACAGTTCCGGCATTACAGCAGCGAGAGCGTTGAGCACCTTGCCGCTTGCGGCTCGGGTGGCGATTTCACTGCCTGGTTCAAACTCTGGCAATACGTTTGATAGCTCAGTTGGCAGTGCACCCTTTGAGAGTCTCTCGAACAGCCTTGCCGATTCGGGGTTCTCGCTTTGCCACTTGGCAAACCTTTGATCCCATTCGGCCCGTGCCTCTTTGCCGCGAGCTACCAACTGGCGGGGGTGCTCAAGAACTTCTGGAGCAACCGCGAAGTGCTCCTCAGGATCAAAACCAAGCTCGGTCTTCAGGCTTGCAAGCTCCTCGGCTCCTAACTTGGAGCCGTGAATCTTGCCGGTGTCCATCTTGGTTGGCGAGGGCCATCCAATGATTGTGCGAAGAGTGATCAGGGTGGGCTGGTCCGTGTTTGCCTTGGCTGCCTCAATCGCCTCGTACAGGGCGGCAACATCTTCCTTATATGGATCGGTGCGCCAACTCACCTCTAGGGTTTGCCAACCGTAAGAGCGGTAGCGAGCTGCAACGTCCTCAGTGAAGGAGATGTCTGTGTCATCCTCAATTGAGATCTGGTTTGCGTCGTAAATGACAATGAGATTGCCAAGACCCAGGTGGCCGGCTAGCGAGCCGGCCTCTGCGCTGACGCCCTCTTGCATGTCGCCATCGCCGGCAATTACGTAAACGTGGTGATCAAAGACCGATTCGCCCTTTTGGGCGTTTGGGTCAAAGAGCTCTCGCTCATACCTTGTAGACATTGCAAAACCAGTTGCGGATGCCAGGCCAGAGCCAAGCGGGCCGGTGGTTATTTCAACGCCCTTGGTGTGACCAAACTCTGGGTGACCCGGGGTCTTTGAACCCCAGGTGCGCAGGGCCTTGATGTCATCAAGCTCTAAACCAAAGCCGCCTAGGTAAAGCTGGTTGTAGAGGGTCAAAGACGAGTGGCCCGCCGAGAGGATAAACCTGTCCCTGCCGGCCCAGCGGTCATCGCTTGGGTCGTGTCGCATTACCTTTTGAAACAGCAAATAGGCAGCTGGTGCCAAGCTGATTGCGGTGCCGGGGTGGCCGTTACCGACCTTCTCTACGGCGTCTGCCGCTAGCACTTTGGCGGTGGTTACCGCCATGTCATCTGTTTTGTTCCAGTTCAACAAGAAAAGTCCAATCTCAAGCTTTTTTCAACAAAAAAAGGAGGTTCGGGCGGCGGCGCCTTAGGTTTGCTGAGAGTCTATACCCAAGGACTTTGCGGACGATTCTCTCGGTTAGACTTGGACAAATGTCTGTTTCCGTTGCCCCTGTGCGCGCTCGCTTTTTTTCCAAGCTGAGGGCATATTTCTTGCTTACTAAGCCAAGAGTTATTGAGCTTTTGCTGATTGCGACCGTGCCGACAATGATCTTGGCTCAGCGTGGCCTGCCGGATTTGTGGCTAATCGCAGCAACTCTGTTTGGCGGGGCTCTTAGCGCAGGCAGTGCCAATGCCTTTAACTGCTATGTCGATGCCGATATCGACAAGATCATGGGGCGAACAAAAAATCGCCCATTGGCAACTGGAGAGCTAACCAAGCGCGAGGCCTTTATTTTTGCCTGGGCAATCGGGATTCTCTCGTTTGTCTGGTTCGCACTGGTGATAAACCTGTTGTCGGCGCTTTTGTCGCTAGCGGCAATTCTGTTCTACGTCTTTGTCTACACCCTCGGGCTAAAGCGCCGAACCCCGCAAAACATTGTTTGGGGCGGGGCGGCTGGAGCGATGCCAGCGCTAATTGGCTGGGCTGCTGTTACAAATGAGGTCTCGCTAACCGCCTGGGTCTTGTTTTTGATTATCTTTTTGTGGACTCCACCGCACTACTGGCCACTGTCGATGCGTTACCTAGAGGAATACAAGGCCGCCAATGTTCCGATGCTGCCGGTGGTTGCAAAAAACGAAACAGTCGGTCGGCAAATCATTTTGTACGCCTGGGCCTACTTGGCGTCTACTCTGCTTTTGATTCCAGTGGCATCGATGGGGCTGATCTACACAGTGGTAGCCGTGGTGGCAGGAATCTGGTTCACCTGGGAATCGCACCGGCTTTATAACGAGGCCAAGGTGCGGGTGCCAGAAAACCCAATGCGACTGTTCCACGGCTCCATTACCCACCTCACCGTGTTGTTCTTGGCGATCGCCATCGATCCGCTTATTACTTTTTAATCTCTTCCAGTCTTCTGAGTGACTCGTCGCGCTCCTGAGCGTGATCAACAATCCGCTCCGGGTAGCCGTGCTGATAGCCATCGATTAGCTCCCAAGGCTCGTGGACCTTGGCATTATCAATGTGTCTGAGTTCCGGGACAAACCTTCTTACGTAGTCACCATTTGGATCAAATTTCACGCCTTGCAAAACCGGATTGAACACTCGGTAGTAGGGAGAGGCATCAGTCCCGCACCCTGCAGTCCACTGCCAGCCGTGCGAATTGGAAGCTGGGTCAAAGTCGGTGAGCTTCTTCTCGAAATAGCGAGCGCCGAGCTGCCACTCAAAGTGCAGGTCCTTCACCAAAAAACTTGCCACGATCATTCTTGAACGATTGTGCATCCAGCCCGTTTGGTTGAGCTGGCGCATTGCGGCATCAACTATGGGATATCCGGTCTTGCCGGCCTTCCAAGCCTCAAGGGCCGCGCTGTCAGCCGCTGGGTCGGCATAGCGCATCTTTTGGAACCGGGGTTCAAAGTAGTCATACAAGGTGTGTGGATTTCGATACAGCACATCCGCATAGAACTCTCGCCAAGCGATCTCTTTGCGAAAAACCTCATGCCCCTCGCCTTCACCTAATTCGGCCAGCAGTGTCCTGGGGTGGATCTCACCGTGGGCCAGGGCATGAGACAGGTGCGAGGTACCACTTAGGTCGGGGCGATTGCGATTCTCGGAGTAATCAACCAATGCTCTTTTTTGGAACCTCCTAAAGGTTCTAAGCGCAAAGGCCTCACCGGCCCTGATCGTAATGGGCGATGGTCCTGAAGGCTTTGGATACTGGGTCTTTGTTGGTTTTACCCAGTTCACTGACTCAACATCCAATTTGTAAGGCTCATCCCAGCCATGAGACAACCAGCGCTTATAAAAAGGCGTGTAGACCTTGAGCGGGGTGAGGTCGTCCTTGACTATGGTTCCAGGGCTCACCGCATAGTTCGAACCAATCAGTTCTAGCGCAATGCCCTGGTCATAAAGCTTTTCGGCAAGAGCGGCCTGGAAAAGCATTCCGTTTGTGTCAAAGGCCCTGGTGGCAACCACCTTGTCCATACCGCTAAGCCCCTTGACGGCCTCGGGGAGCTTCTCGGTTGTTATCTCTAACCCCATCGGCAGTGAATCACTTAGCGCAGATAGCGACTCCACCAGCGAGTGCTGCCTAATAGGCGAGAGCTCATCAAAATCTTCAGGGACAACATAGAGGGGGAGTAGCTCAGTAGCTATCGAGGCTGCGTAACTAAGGGCTTGATTGTCCTGCAGCCTTAGATCTCGACCAAACAGGAAGGCTATTTTCATCGACTAATTCGCTTAGCCGATAAAAACTGGAAGGTGATCAAAGCCGCCAGCACCGCAGCTCCGAGCATGTGAGCAGCAACCAAAAACTCTGGGACTCCTAGCCTGGACTGAATAATGCCGATTGCAGCCTGGGACAGGGTAACTAGAAACAAGATGCTGAGGATTCTGGTTCCCAGATCTTGCCAAAGGCTTCTGGTTGCAAGGTATTGGCTACCTAATTGCACGCTAATCAACCCAAGCATTAGATACCCGGGGTAGGAGTGGTAGTGCTGCCAGATCTCGAGATCAAGACCATTCCTCGGTGTTGCCGCGTCTCCTGCGTGGGGACCGGCTCCGGTCACCACCACCCCAATCAAAGTGGTCACCAGACCGACCACCACGGTTAGCGGGGCAAGCTTTAGGTTCCAGCCGGCAATCACACCCGATGGCTTTGGCAGCGCACGCCACACCAATAGCGCAGCAAGGGCTATCAGGAACATCGAGATCACAAAGTGAAGGCCAACGATCCAAGAGTTCAAACCAGTCAAAACCGTGATTCCACCAACCACCGCCTGCAGGATGATCCCAACGCCAAGCAAGAATGCTGGCCAAATCAGCCCCGCAGGCTCCAGGCGCTTCGCTCTTCTGACCACAACCGCACCAAAGCCAAGCATCACCGCCAGCGAAGCTGCGAAGGTGGCAATGGCCTCGGGGCCAAGACCTAGGAAGTTGTGCACGACCAGGCCGACAATAAAGAGCGCTACGCCGCCGAAAAAGGACAGGGTCGGGGCAGTGAGCTCCCTAGCGGCCTCGGCGCGGCGCACCACGACGATAAAGGTCAGAAGGGCAACAATCAAAAGCACAAAGGTCAATAGCCTGTTGCCGAATTCGATCAGGCCGTGAACACCCATCTCCTGGGTGGAAACCAAGGACTCATCGGTGCACTTGGGCCAGGTTGGACAACCCAAACCGGACCCGGTGAGACGCACCAGGCCACCGGTCACAACAATCAAAATCTGGGTCGCAAGCGAGAGCCAAACGTAAAGCCTGAGCCTGGCAGGAGAGACTAGAGCTCCAAACCACACCTGTTTTACTGCGTTCACTTTATTGACCTTACTTAGGGTTGCCTTACTGGTATGGAAAAGCATTACCGCTTAACATTTGAAACAGCTGAATACCAGTGTTTCACACATTTCAACACATGGAATACCCGCGATTATTTCGGGTTGCAACATGTTGAGGTAACAGGAGGCTTACACAAATGTCAGAAAAAATTCTCGACCGCCCAGAGCTAGATGAACTGGGAACCTACGAGTTTGGTTGGTCAGACAAGGACGACAAGGGTGCCACCGCAGTGCGCGGCATCAACGAGTCGGTAGTAAAGAACATCTCCGACCTCAAAGACGAACCGGCATGGATGCTGGAGCGTCGCATGAAGGGCTACGACTTCTTCATGAAAAAGCCAATGCCAACCTGGGGCAGCGACCTCAGCGGTATTCACTTTGACAACATCAAGTACTTCGTGCGCTCCACCGAGCGCCAGGCGACCACCTGGGAAGAGCTCCCAGAGGACATTCGCAACACCTACGAAAAACTGGGTATCCCAGAGGCAGAGCGTCAGCGCTTGGTCTCCGGTGTTGCCGCTCAGTACGAGTCCGAGGTGGTTTACCACCAGATTCGTGAGGACCTTGAGGCTCAGGGCGTTTTGTTCTTGGACACCGACACCGCTCTTCGCGAGCACCCCGAGATCTTCCAAGAATACTTCGGCACAGTCATCCCTGCGGGGGACAACAAGTTTGCTGCGCTTAACACTGCGGTCTGGTCCGGTGGTTCTTTTGTTTATGTCCCAAAGGGCGTCCACGTTGACATCCCTCTGCAGGCATACTTCAGAATCAACACCGAGAACATGGGTCAGTTCGAAAGAACCCTGATCATTGCTGACGAAGATTCCTACGTGCACTACATCGAGGGCTGCACCGCCC
>DATBNK010000104.1:0-4894 GCA_036554355.1 Aquiluna sp. | reverse complement strand
TCTGTTTTGGGAACAGAGGGTCGCAGGTTCAAATCCTGTCATCCCGACAAATTAGGACTTCAATGCCAATCAACCAATCACGGAGCTAAGTTGAAAACTAACGTAGAGAAGCTAAATCCAACCAGAGTGAAGCTCACCATTGAGGTTGATCAGGCGTCATTCAAGCCCACCTTGGACAAGGCTTATCAGACCATTGCCTCTCAGGTGAACATTCCTGGTTTCCGCAAGGGCAAGGTTCCCGCTCCGGTCTTGGACCAGCGCGTTGGCAAAGACGCAATCATTGCGCAGGCAATCAACGACGGCATGGACGACTTCTATCGCGCAGCCCTGAGAGAAGAGAAACTTCTTCCTCTGGGAACCCCGCAGGCTGACATCAAATCAGCGCCATCCGCTGATGACATCGCGAAGGCGCTCATCATTGAACTCGAGGTCGAGATTCGTCCAGAGTTCAAGCTTCCTGAGTACAAGGGTGCAAAGGCCAAGGTAGAGCCAATCAAGGTCGCCAAGATGGACATCGAGACCGAGCTTGACGCACTGCGTGCTCGCTTTGGAACTCTGAACACAGTTGACCGTCCAGCCAAGATGGGTGATTTCACCACCATCGACCTAACTGCCGAGATGGATGGCAAGCAGATCGACACGGCTACCGACATCTCTTATGAAATCGGTTCGGGTCAGCTGCTTGACGGCATCGACGAAGCACTTGACACCTTGACTGCCGGCGAGACCACCGTGTTCCGCTCGAAGTTGGCAGGTGGCGAGATGGCTGGCCAGGAGGCTGAGGTCACCGTGACCCTGAAGGCCGTCAAGGAGCGTGAGCTGCCAAAGGCTGATGACGAGTTTGCACAGCTAGCCAGCGAGTTTGACACCTTGGAGGAGCTCAAGAAGGACATCGAGCAAAAGCTCGAGGTCCAGCTCTCTCGCAAGCAGATCCTGCAGGCAAGAGACATCATCGTGGACGATTTGGTTGCCAAGGCAAAGATTCCAGTTAGCGATGAGGCCATCAAGCGTGAGGTTGATGCTCACCTTGAGGGCGAAGGCCGCATGGAAGACGATGTCCACCGCAAAGAGGTCACCGAAGAGTCAACCAAGAACTTCCAGGTGCAGTTGCTTTTGGATGCAATCGTTGAAAAAGAAGAGATTCGTGCCGATGACCAGGAGCTCATTGAGTACCTGGCAGCTTCGGCTCGTAATTACAACATGGACCCGAACGATTTTGTCCGCCAGGTCGCAGATGCCGGTCAGGTTCCCTACTACGCAGGTGAGCTTGCTAGACGCAAGGCAGTTGACTTCCTGGTTGAGCACGCAGAGATTACCGACACCAAGGGTGCCAAGGTTTCCTATCAGTCCTAACGCCTGAGGCGAACAAGCAAGAAATCACCCGCAACGGTGGCTAAGTTTGTGTTCGAAAGCTAAAGGAGTTCAGCATGGCAGTGCCCAACTTGGACAGAACCGGCGTATTTGATCGCCTACTGAAAGATCGAATCGTCTGGCTCGGCAGTGAAGTTCGAGATGAGAACGCAAACGAGATTTGCGCCAAGATTTTGCTTCTGGCGGCAGAGGATGCCGAAAAAGACATCTTTTTGTACATCAACTCTCCGGGTGGTTCTATCACCGCTGGCATGGCCATTTACGACACCATGCAGTACGTCCCAAATGACATCGTCACAGTTGGCATCGGCATGGCAGCCTCCATGGGGCAGTTCCTTCTTTCCTCGGGAGCCAAGGGCAAGCGCTACGCGACCCCAAACACCAGGGTTCTGCTGCACCAGCCGCTAGGTGGCTTTGGTGGAACTGCCTCGGACATTCAGACCCAGGCAGAGCTCATCATGTCGATGAAGCGACAGCTGGCATCGATCACCGCCGAGCAGACCGGTAAGACTCTCGAGCAGGTAATGGCGGATGGAGACCGTGACCGCTGGTTCACCGCCGCGGAGGCGCTCGAGTACGGCTTTATCGATCACATTCAAGAATTTGCATCACGCTCAACCGGCGTTGGAAAGGCCTAGACCATGAGCTATCAAGAATCCGCAGCCGGACGCATTCCAATGCCCTCAAACCGCTACATACTGCCAGAGTTTGAAGAGCGCACCTCTTACGGTTTCAAGCGTCACAACCCCTACACAAAGTTGTTTGAAGACCGCATCGTGTTCTTGGGTGTTCAGGTGGATGATGCCTCAGCTGATGACATCATGGCGCAGCTTTTGGTCCTAGAGTCACAGGATCCAGACCGCGACATCACGATGTACATCAACTCCCCAGGCGGCTCGTTCACCGCTCTAACGGCGATCTACGACACCATGGAGTACATCAAGCCTCAGATTCAAACTGTTTGCCTTGGCCAGGCTGCCTCCGCGGCAGCTGTGCTATTGGCTGCCGGTGCTCCAGGTAAGCGATTGGCTTTGCCCAATGCCAGAATCCTGATTCACCAGCCTTCGGCTGGTGGCGGAGGACAAGGCCAGGCTTCGGACATCGAGATTCAGGCTAAAGAAATCATGCGCATGCGTGAGTGGCTCGAGTTCACCTTGTCCAAGCACACCGGCAAGACCATTGAGCAGGTCAATAAGGACATCGACCGCGACAAGATCTTTACCGCCGCAGAGGCCATGGAGTACGGCATGATCGACCAGGTCCTCACTTCACGCAAGGGCAGCTAGGGCTTTTAGCCAGTTTTTGTTAGTGGCGTTGCTGAGACTCAATGTCTCACAGGCGCTATAGGCTTTTTCCATGACTCTTTCTGAGACCAGCGAGCTTTTGAAGTGCACGTTTTGTGGCAAATCTCAAAAGCAGGTTCGCAAGCTAATTGCCGGACCTTCGGTCTATATCTGCGATGAATGTATCGAGCTTTGCAACGAGATCATCGAAGAGGAGCTCGGCACCGCCGCCAAGGTAGCCACCGAGTCACTGGATCTTCCAAACCCTAAGGAAATCAAGGGTTTCTTAGACGAGTACGTAATTGGTCAAGACGATGCCAAGAAGCAGCTGGCAGTCGCGGTCTATAACCACTACAAACGCATTAGAGCTACCGGAACCCTAACCAACAAGGGCAAGAACCACGACGAGATCGAAATTGCCAAGTCCAACATTTTGATGATTGGCCCCACCGGTTGTGGCAAGACCTATTTGGCTCAAACCCTGGCAAAAAGGCTCAATGTTCCCTTTGCCGTTGCCGATGCCACTGCGCTCACCGAGGCTGGCTATGTCGGTGAGGATGTTGAGAACATTCTTTTGAAGCTGCTGCAGGCAGCCGATTACGATCCCAAGCGTGCTGAAACCGGCATCATCTACATCGACGAGATCGACAAGATCTCTCGCAAGGCCGAGAACCCCTCCATCACCAGAGACGTTTCTGGTGAGGGAGTTCAGCAGGCACTATTGAAGATTCTTGAGGGCACCGTCGCCTCTGTGCCACCCCAGGGTGGCCGCAAGCACCCGCAGCAGGAGTTCATTCAGATCGACACGACCAACGTGCTTTTCATTGTTGCAGGTGCCTTTGCGGGTCTTGAAACCATCGTGGGGGAGCGCACTGGCAAAAAGGGAATTGGCTTTGGAGCTCCGCTCAAGGAGAGAACCGACAACCAAAATGTCTTCCGTCAGGTTCAGCCAGAGGACCTGCGCAAGTTTGGCTTGATTCCTGAGTTCATAGGCCGCCTTCCGGTTATTGCAACCGTTGACCAGTTGGACAAGCCAGCTTTGATTTCCATTCTCACTGAACCAAAGAACGCGCTGGTCAAGCAGTATCAGCGCATGTTTGAGATTGATGGCTTTGAGCTTGAGTTTGAGCCGGAGGCAATTGAGCTGATCGCGGACGAGGCCCTCGAGCGAGAGACCGGAGCAAGAGGGTTGCGGGCGATTCTCGAAGAGACCTTAGGTCCAATCATGTTCGAGCTTCCAGGTAGCCAGGAGCAGGGTCTCGTGAAGATCACAGCAGACAACGTGCTCATCAAGTCTTTGCCTGAGGTGCAGCCACTACCGGCTCGTCTCAAAGAAAAATCCGCCTAGGCAATCGAAATTTCTAAGTCCCAGGCCCTCGCCCCCTTTCTAGCTGGAACGGTCGCTTCCACAACCGGTTCAATCGCAACCTTCGGCATTGCCATCGCTGGTCTCTCGGCGATGGGGGCTTCAAGCTCTCAAATTGCGACTGCCCTGTTTGTGATGCTGATCGGCTATGGAGTTTTGTCGATCGGTCTAAGCGTCCACCTAAAGATGCCGGTCAGCATCGTTTGGTCGACGCCCGGCGCCGCCTTTTTGGCAACTAGTGCTGGCCTGGGTCTGAGCTTTGAATTGGCGGCGGGTGCATTTATTGTCTCCAGTCTTTTGATAGTCCTGACCGGGGCCTGGCCAGCGCTGGGAAGACTGGTTGGCAAGATACCGCCTCAGATTTCTGCGGCGATGCTCGCGGGCGTGATTTTTCCATTTGTGGCATCGACTGTGACCGCATCGGTCGAGTACCCGCTGTTGGTGCTACCAGTTGTGGTGTTGTGGCTTGTGGTTTACCGAATCCTGCCGCTTTGGGCGTCTCCGATAGCCATTGCCCTTGGCTTTATCTTGATTGGCTTTTCTCCCGAAGCCGAAGGCTATGCGGCTTCTGGTTTTTGGCCGGATCTAGAGCTGGTGGTACCAGGTTTTGAACTTGGGGCAATCATGGCAATCGGCGTTCCGCTATACCTAGTGACCATGGCTTCCCAGAACCTACCTGGACTGGCGATTATGAGCTCTTTGGGCTACCCACTGCCAACCAGAAAAGTTTTTGTTACCACCGGGCTTGGCTCTGCCATAACCGGCTTTTTTGGTGGTTTTGGTTTGAACCTGGCAGCGATCACCGCGGCCCTCAATGCCGATGAGAGTGCGACCAAAGATCCCTCCAGGCGCTGGATTGCTGCCCGCTGGGGCG
>DATBNK010000100.1:0-1968 GCA_036554355.1 Aquiluna sp. | reverse complement strand
TTTTCCCAACTGCGGTGATTAGGAATTCCATTACCCCGCTCTGGATTCTCTTCGATCGAAACCTGAGGAGCATTCTCTATGGCTCCCCACCAGTCATCGAGTCGAGTTCTAGAAGCTCTTCCCTGGAAGGCCTTGTTGCTGGCAAGTTCTCGTTTGCTTCGTGGTTTTTGCTCTACAGCCGCCATGATCGACCGATCCGGCACTAGCCTTCCCGGAGCTAGGTCCTCGGCGCGAGCTATTTGATCTCTTCTCAACCAGAGACTGGCGGCAATCTTCAGCTTTTGTTCGTCTTTGATCTTGGACAGCCCCGGAAGGTTGCGCCAAGGCTCTGAAAGCTGAGCCTTTGGCTTGAAGTTCAGCAGGTGATCAAATTCTTGCTGCGCCCAGTCCAGCTTGTTTTGCTCGGAGAGATTAGCCTCAACCGCATCCCAAAGCTCGTGAAGGATGTCAACATCCAGGGCGCCATAGTCAAGCATTGCCTCGGACAGCGGCCTGAGAGACCAGTCCGCTGCGGAGTGCTCCTTGGCTAATTCGATTTCCAGCAGTTCGGAAACCAGGGACCCTAGACCGACTCTTTCAAAACCTGCCAGCCGGGCTCCCAGCTCGGTGTCGATGATGGACTTTGGGATAAATCCAAGCTCGGCTAGGCATGGCAAATCTTGCGTTGCAGCATGCAGGATCCAGGTTCGGTTATTGAGCTGCTGCGCTAGTCGTTGATTCCAGTCGTTGGACTCTTCAGTCAACGCAATTGGGTCGACCATGAAGATCTCTTTGTCGCGCAGCGAGATCTGAATCAGGTAGGCCTTTTGTGAGTAGCGAAAACCGCTTGCTCGCTCTGCGTCAATTGAGATTGAACCGGGATCCGCTGCCAGGTGAGAAATGAGCTCTTCAACGCCCGCCTGGTCGGTAACCATGGTGGTTTTGCGTCTTGGTTTATCTAACTTCAACCGATCCTCACAACTTTGGAGTCCTTTGGAGGCAGACCAGAGATTAGAGCCAATAGCTCTATCCAAGCAGTTAGGTGTGCAGCTAGGTCATAGCTGGTTGGCGCCCAGGACGCTCTGATTTCAAGTTCGGCATGCTGGGGTTGAGTTATCAAGCCTCCGTGCCCGGTAGAGACCACTGTGGTTGTAGTGCCGGCCTCAGCCGTAAAGTTGGCCCCAGCGGCCAGCAGCGAGTCCTTGAGCCACTCCCAAGCAAGCGCTGCCGAGTAGTCGTCCTGGGCCATTTCTAATTCGATTGGGCTCTTCGCATAACCGATGATTCGAAAATCAGAGTTCCAGCCCTCGGGCTGATCGGGATCTCTGCAAAACACCAGCCTGCTGACACCGTGATCTGATGATATCTCGTGGTTCACTTCTGCCGAGATTGCTATTGCCTCCGGGGCTATGCCCTTGGGGGAGGGAATTTGGGCTAGTGAAATCTCTTCTCGAACATCAATTTGGGTGAGGCCGGCGAGCATCCCTTTGAAGGGATCATTGATACCAGTTAGGTCCAGCTCCACCCGAAAAAGATACCCAGTCAGCTTTGGTTTAGAGCCTTGCCACGCCCAACGGCCAGCGTTATGGCAAGATCCGGGAGCTCAAAAGTTGATGCTGGGACCAGATCCAACTTCTCTACAAACATGTCAATGCCCTGTTGCTGCGTTGAAGACAGAACGAACAAGTCGATCTCGTTCCTTACAGCCATTGCGCCTTGAAGCCCAAACTCGACGTGGATGTGCTGGTACTGAGTCTTGAGCGCATGCAATGCAGCCTCATAACTTGTTACCAATGGGGGAGTTAGTATCTGAAGCTTCTGCCCGGCCCTTGGTTTGAGCCCTAGTTGGCTCACACCCCTGGCTGTGAAAATGGCAAGGTCTGCATGCCTGGGCATTTTGTAGCCCTCGGCTCTTGCAGTGAGGCCACTGGTGAGGACCACCTCAGATTTAGCCCTGAGAGTTTTTAGTAGTTGCAGATCGGTCTCATT
>DATBNK010000099.1:0-1572 GCA_036554355.1 Aquiluna sp. | reverse complement strand
TAACGTAATAACCCTCGGGGACGAGGTCCTCACCCCAGACAGCTCCAGGTATTGGGACAAAGAGCTTTGGGAAAAAGGGGTCAGGGACCAGAGTTTTGATAAGCAGATCGTTCGAAATTGGCTGATTGAAAATTGGGATCGTCAGAGCACTCCCCCTGAGCTCCCTGCTGAGATTGTGCAACAAACGGCAACTCGATATGAAGAGTTAGCCGAACGTCTTTCAAGAGGATAAAAAAGCGTAAAGTGGAGGGATGCTTAGCACACCACTAAACGCCGAGCACGAGAAATTGGGCGCAAGCTTCACCGACTTTGGTGGCTGGTCCATGCCCGTGAGGTACGGCTCCGATCTGGATGAACATCACCAGGTGAGGCGCTCCGCTGGAGCCTTCGACATCAGCCACATGGCCGAGATCAGAATCAGAGGCCCAGAGGCTGCCGCCTACCTCGACTACGCACTGGTTTCCAAGCTCTCCGAGCTCGAGGTCTCAAGAGCCAAGTACACGCTGATTTGCAACGAGCAGGGTCGTGCGATTGACGATCTGATTGTCTATCGCTTAGCCGAGGATGAGTTTTTGATTGTTGCCAATGCCGCCAATCGCCACGCAGTTGTGGTTGCCCTGGTCGAGCGTCAGGAAGCCTTCAGCGATGTCGAGATCTTGGACGAATCAGATGATTGGGCGCTCATTGCCTTGCAGGGACCAAAGTCGCAAACAGTGCTTGAAGCCCTGGCATCAAAAGATTTGAGCGAGGCAAAGTACTACTCGATTCTGGCCGCGCAAATTGAGGGCGTTGAGGTGCTGCTGGCAAGAACCGGCTACACCGGCGAGGACGGCTTTGAGATTTTTGTTCCCGAAGAGCACGCCGCAAAGATTTGGCGATTGCTGGTTGACCAACCCGAGGTTGAACCTTCGGGTCTTGCAGCGCGCGACACCTTGAGACTTGAGGCAGGCATGCCGCTTTATGGACACGAGCTAAACCTCGAGATCACTCCGTTTGAAGCAAACCTCGGCAAGGTAATCCGGTTTGATAAGGGCGGTTTTATTGGTCGCGAAGCACTCGAAACCAAAAGCGGTCTAGCTCCGGATATAAAGCTCTACGGGCTAAAGGGCGAGGGCAAGCGGGCGGCCAGGGCGGATTATGAGATTTTTCTGCCGAGCGGAACTGAGCCAATCGGGCTTGTGACTTCGGGTGCGCTCTCACCAACTTTGGGTTACCCGATCGCGATGGCATTTTTAGATGGCAAACTTGAGCTAGAAATCGGCAGCAAGCTAGAGGCTGACGTGCGGGGAACAAGAATCTCTTTTGAGATCGTGAAGCTTCCGTTTTACAAACGGGGAAGGTAATCATGGCAAATCCAGATCACTTGCAATACACCAAGGAACACGAGTGGGTGCTTATCGACGGCGATACGGCAACCATTGGCATCACCCGCTATGCGGCGGATGCCCTGGGTGAAATTGTCTACGTTGACCTTCCCAAGGTTGGTTCTTCAACCACCCACATGAAGATTTGTGGCGAAATTGAATCCACCAAAAGTGTGGGTGAGCTCTACGCTCCTATGGACGGAGAGGA
>DATBNK010000068.1:0-9604 GCA_036554355.1 Aquiluna sp. | reverse complement strand
AGCTTCAAGCTCTGGGCACCAAATGCCCAAGCGGTGAGAGTGGTTGGCGATTTCAACTCTTGGGATGGCCGCGCTTATGCGATGCGCTCAATGGGAGGCTCTGGAGTTTGGGAGCTATATGTTCCAGGTGTCAAAATAGGTGCGCTCTACAAGTTTGAGATTCTCACCAAGGCTGGCCACTGGATCACCAAGATTGACCCGATGGCAAGGGCCTTTGAGATTCCTCCGGCAACCGCATCGGTCATCACCAGATCCAGCTATGAGTGGCAGGACAAGACTTGGATGGCCGATAGGGCCAAGAGAAACGCCCTGAGAGCTCCAATGAGCACCTACGAACTCCACCTTGGATCTTGGCGTGGGCCAAAAAACTATCGCGAGATGGTGAGTGACCTAGTTGGTCACGTCAAATATCTCGGGTTCACCCACGTTGAGTTCATGCCTTTGGCTGAGCACCCGTTTGGTGGTAGCTGGGGCTACCAGGTCACCGGCTACTACGCCCCAACCTCTCGCTTTGGTAGCGAGGATGACCTCCGCTACCTAATCGATCAGCTGCACCAAAACGGCATCGGCGTGATCATGGACTGGGTCCCCGCCCACTTCCCCAAGGACGACTGGGCGTTGGCCAGGTATGACGGTGAGGCACTCTATGAGGACGCCGATCCGAGAAGAGGCGACCACCCAGACTGGGGAACACACGTGTTTAACTTTGGTCGCACCGAAGTCAAAAACTTCCTGGTTGCCAATGCCCTTTACTGGTTAGAGGAATTCCATGTCGATGGCCTCAGGGTGGATGCAGTGGCATCGATGCTCTATTTGGATTACTCCCGAGAAGATGGCGAGTGGTTGCCGAACATCCATGGCGGCAGAGAAAACCTCGATGCCATCCAGTTTTTGCAGGAGACCAACGCAACCGTTTATAAGCGCAACCCAGGGGTGATGATGATTGCCGAGGAATCAACCGCATTCCAAGGAGTCAGTGCACCAACCGATGTTGGGGGCTTGGGTTTTGGCTTTAAGTGGAATATGGGCTGGATGCACGACTCCTTGGAATACATCCAAAAAGAACCCGTTTATCGAAAGTATCACCACGGCGAGCTAACGTTCTCAATGCTCTACGCCTATGACGAGAAGTTTGTGCTTCCAATTAGCCACGACGAGGTTGTCCACGGCAAGGGTTCACTGTTTTCCAAGATGCCCGGAGACCACTGGCAAAAACTTGCCAACATGCGGGCTTATCTTTCGTTTATGTGGGCACACCCCGGCAAGAAGCTTTTGTTCATGGGGCAAGAATTTGCCCAGGTTGCCGAGTGGAGCGAATCTAGAACGCTGGACTGGTGGCTACTAGATCACGCCCCGCACCTTGGCATGCAGACCCTGGTGAGTGAGCTAAACGCGCTCTACCAGAACCAAGCCGCGTTATGGGAACTAGACCACTTCCCCGAGGGCTTTAGGTGGATCGACGGCTCTAACTCAGAACAAAACGTCATCAGCTTTATAAGAACCTCGGAAACAGGCGAGAACCTGATTGTGGTTATCAACTTTGCCGACTATCCGTATCACAACTACCGCATCGGAGTCCCCGAAGCAGGTAATTACCAAGAGCTACTGAACTCCGATGCCGAACGCTTTGGAGGATCGAATGTTCTAAACCCTGGAGTGATCAAAACAGCTAAAGAGCACTCCCATGGTTTTGAACAGTCAATTGAAATTGCCATCCCGCCACTGGGAGCAACTTTTCTAAAGCTTGGCTAGAACATCAGCGAAGCTAGGCGTCGCCTAGCTTCCATGACATCGGCATCGCCCTCTCCCACCAGGGAGAAAAGCTCCAGCAACCGAGCACGAATCTCGTCCTGGTGCTCGGAGGTTGGATAAAGATCCAAAAGCTTTGCAAAGGCAGCCTTGGGGTTTCCAGCAACCAATTCCTGATCAGCCTCCAGTAGCTGAGCATCAAGTGCGTCCTTGGGCTCTGCCTGCAAGCGCAGCATGAGCTTGACCTGATTGAAACCAGCGAGTGCGTCCTTGTCGTTTGGATACTCGATGGTGAGCTTCTCAAACTTCTCATACGCGCCAGCCAGATTTCCCGCTTCAATCTCTGCGATCGCGGCCTGGTGCTCTGGAGAGAGCTCGGGCTCCTTTGGCGCTGCTGGCTCTGCGCCAACGCTAACTCTCTCGGTGAGACCGTTTTGCTGAGCCAGCTGCAGCACCTGCGAGAGCACCTGCAAGAGCTGGTCGGTCGTGACTTTGCCTTGGAAAAGCGGGGCTGGCTGACCCGCAAGGATAGCCAGCAGTGCAGGAGCGCTGTTGACCCCAACCGCCTGAGCTAGCTCTGGTGAGGTGGAGATGTCGATTTCGATTCCGGCGAAGCGTCCCTCGGAGGCCCTGATGCCCTTTTCGACCATGTCGCGAACCTCGGTCGAATCTTGACTCTGGTCGCTTATCAACATTAGAACGGGAGTCTTTTCAGAAATTGCAATGTATTGCCTAAGCACCTGCTCGTTGGCCTTCACCAACCAGCTCGTTAGAGCACCATCTGGCTGGGCATTGGTCGCTGCTGGTTGGTTCTTCTGCGCCAAGCGCGATAGGTCAAAAGCACCGGCAAAGTTCGTCATTGTGCTCCCAAGGCTACTGCGGTCATCAACTGTTGAGTTGCCCCCAACAGGGAGATTCTAGAATCTGAGCCTCCGACTGGAATGTGGAATAGCAGCATCGAGCCATATCTGGTTTCGATGCCCGTTGCCGAACCTGCAGAACCCAAAAGCAGCGCCTCATTGCCTGAGATAGCAACCGCATCGCCTGGCTCATTAGGGATGATCGTGTAGGTGTCTACCATCAACAGGGCCGCCAACGCTCCCCCATCAGCGGTTGAGAGCATAACCAGAGAAAAATCTCCCAGGGCGTGAGCAAAGTTCAGGTTCGCGTTCGCAAGAGTCTCTGAGAGCCCGCGCTGCACCGCTGAGACATCTCGGATGTAGTCGTTGTCTGGATTAAGCAGCAGGCTAGCCGGTGCCGAAGGCCCCTCATCCAATAGCTCCCCAACCAGTTCAGGCAGCAACAGCGGAGAAGCATTTAGGAACCTGTTGTCTTCTCGGATTATGTTCGCTCCGACGCTCTCCGCGGCAACCTCGGGGAACTGAGCCCCTGGGAGCAGGTCGATGTAGTGATAAAGCTTGTAGGGTTCGCGCGCTGACTCCTGCCGAAGAACCAATAACTGCAGCTCCTCATCACCCGTCACAACCATCACGGATCGAGGCCAAGTATCAGTCGCAGATGGCAAAAACAGCTGCACCGGTGAGGTTCGGATCTCGCTTGGAGCATTCGCCCCGTCTTCACTGCGGCGGGCCAGGTTATATGCAAAGCGCCTAATCTGTAGCGCTGGCCCATCCACACGAGCCTCGATGGACTCTCGATCTAGGTTCTGATCCGCATTTGTAATTACCTGATCTAACTCACCAAGAATCCGTTCGAGTTGACCTCGGTCCATAACCGGGGTGAGGGTGTCAACTGCGGGAAGCGGGCTGGGATTCAGGGTTGGGTTTTCGTATTCGGCAACGCAACCGCTCAGACCGAGGGTTCCGATCAGCAGGGCAGCAAACTGCATTCTTGCCGCCCTGCGGCCACTAACAGGCGCGGGGCCAGCTTGGGACCGAACTCGCCTTGGTCGCTTTGGCTTTGGGCGCTTGGGGCCCGAGCGATTGCGCTTGGATCGGAACTTCCGGCCGTAATCCAGGCCGGCCCAGAGGGCAAGCAGTCCACCAATCGCAATCAACCCGAGTCCAATGAGGGTTATCGGGGCAGTAGGTGCTGGAACCTCAGGCAGGTTCCAGGTGAGCTGAATCCTGCGTGGTGCCATATCTAGCCCGGTGGAGGCAACTAGCGCAGCGACCTCAGGTTCGCGATCGAGCTTTAGCTCGGCGGTGCGAGTGTAGGTTTCAAAACTTGTGAATATGTCTGCACCCACCGGATCGGTTAGCTGGCCATTACCGAGCCTTTCGGTCTCGATAAGACTTGCCTTTTCCTCGGCAACTCGAACTCTGAGGCTTAGTTCGACATAGGGAGAACCGTTTAGCCAGGCAATCAGATCTGATTCTCTGCCAAGACCTATAAACACCTGGTCATCGCCCCTGGCAATCAGAGTTGTTTCACCCTCATAGGCGGTCAGCACGTCGTTGGGTATTAATACGTAGGTGGTGGGTCTTTCCAGCTCGGCTGCCGCCACGATTGCATCTAGCGGTCGGTTTTCTATTTGGTTCACAAACCCCAGTGCGCTGGAAATTAGCCCTGTGACGATCACGGTGAGGGCAAGCCAAAAACGCATGTATTTGCTCCGAGTAGACTTTGCTAGCCCCCAAAGTTTACCCTCAGCACTAAGGACCCAGGTTGGCTCCGGACTCGAACCGTTTTCAGACCGCAAGACGTGGTTATGACCAAAGCGCAGTCGACAAAGAGCTGGTTAGCCTCAACAGCGAGTTGGTAAGACTCCAAAACCAAAATCAAGACCTAAATCAGCAACTAAAACAGACCCGGCTCCAACTCTCCCAAGCAGAAGCTCAACTAAGGGCAACCGCCGAACCAAACTTCTCAGCTCTCGGAGCAAAAGCCGCAGACCTTTTGGCAACCGCAGAGGCAATATCGCTCGATCTCAGGCAAGCAAACGAGCTCGAACTCGAAGAGATACGCCTTGCAACCGCCAATGAGCTTGCAGAACTCAGACAAAAGGCCGAGCTGGAGTACCAGCAACAACTAGAGGCTGCCACCAGGCGCAGTGCGAGGGCGATCGCGACCGCAAAGCACGAAGCCGAGCTGCTGCTTGCCGAGACCAAAGAGCAGGCCACTCAAATCACCAAGCAGGTTGAGCGCGAGGTTGCCAAACTGCGCGGGCAAGCGGCTACCGAGGTAGCGGCCATTAGGAGTTCAGCGACAAGAGAGATAGAACTCAAAATAGCGACGGCCCAAAAAGAGCTAGCCCGGCAGCGCTTTTTGTTAGCCGAGGAGTTTGGTGATGACGAGCGTGCAACCGAGCTTGCAACCAGCAAGCTGGAGGCTCAGCTCGCTGAGCGCTCGCGTGCTCACGAGGCAGAGATCTCTGAAAAACATGCCGAGGCAGTGAGGCTCACCGAGGGCTATCTGGCAAGTGCTAAAGACGATCTTGCAGAGCTGCAACAGTCAGCTGCGGTTTTGCGTCTTGAGATTCAAGCGCTGGAACTAGATGCTGGCAGAACCCAGGCAAATCTCATTCAAACGGCAAAAGACAAGGCCGAGGCGATCGTGCACGCTGCCGAACTGGAGGCCTCGGCGATCAAGCTGGAAGCTCAGAAAGAGATCAACGCTGAGCAAAAGCGGGTCAAACTCGAGCTCAAGAAAATTGAAAACAGAGTGGCCTCTAGCGAGATTTATTTGGAAAACCTGCGTAGCGTGGTAGCCAAGGAAGTTTCTTCGGAGGACTAATGGAGCAAAGAGCGCGCGTCACTAACGCCTTTCAGCTTGGTCTGACCGGAGGTTTGGGCGTGCTTGCCGCCATTGTGTTGGGCGCCGCAATTACCCAAACCGCCACCATCCTCACCTACATCGGCATCGCTTTATTTATTGCCCTTGGCCTAGACCCAATGGTTCGAGGCATGGTCAAGCGCAAGGTGCCAAGGCCGCTTGCAGTTGCAATTGTGGTTGCCGGGTTTTTGGGAGCGGTTGGATTACTACTCTGGGCGGTCATCCCAGCTGCTGTCAGTGAAGCCAGCAGGCTACTGAATCAGATTCCAACACTTGTCACAAACGTCATTGAACTTGACCTAATCACCACCTGGGATGCCCAGCTTGGTGGCGCCATAACGACCGCAACCGACACCGCACTCGCCTTTTTGACTGACTCCTCCAACTGGCCAACGCTGCTGGGCGGAGTGTTGCAGGTTGGACTTGGTGTGCTTTCCGGTGTTGCGGGTTTTGTGATCGTGGTGATTCTCACCATTTACTTCATGGCCGCACTGGAATCCATGAAGGGCTACCTGGCTCAATTGAGCTCCGCTTCAAAGCGCGAGCGATTCAAGAAACTCACTGACCAGATTTCCCTATCGGTTGGTCGCTGGGTGATGGGTCAAACCTCGGTTGCCCTCATTCACGCGGTCGTGGTGTTTATCTTCCTTACCATCATGGGTTCGCCTTTTGCTCTGCTACTCGCACTGCTGTCCTTTGTGATTGCACTTATTCCACTGGTTGGACCAATCTCGGCAGCATCGATTGTTTTGGGAGTCACCTTCCTATCGGGTTCAGATGCCACCTTCGCGGTGTTTATCTTCTACCTCATCTACCTCCAGCTTGAGGGTTACCTAATCAGCCCAAGGGTTATGAAAAAAGCGGTATCGGTGCCGGCGGCACTGGTTGTGATTGCAGCCTTGATGGGTGGAACCCTGATGGGTGTGCTGGGAGCACTAATTGCCATTCCAGTTGCGGCTTCGATCTTGCTGATTGTTCGCGAAGTCTGGATGCCGCAACAGCAGCTCAGGTAGCTAGTACTCGGTTGGTAGCGGCGTAGATCCTGGGATAACTGTCTCAGCGACTGTGTTTAGGACCCTCGCGGTCGCCTTCTCCCCCACCCACAAATGCTTCTCACCATCAAATGCCAGCACCTGAGCGTGCGGGACAACACTGAAGCGCTTTATGGCAGCTGCTGGAACCAAGAAATCATCGAGTTCTGGCACCAAAGCGACCAGTGGCCTAGCAAACTCATTCCAGCGCCTCAGATCGGCTTCTGTGGCTCTATGCAGCGGTGGTGAAAGCAGGATCGCACCTGCAATATCGTGATCGGGTCCGTATTTGATTGCTAGCTCAGTGCCAAAAGACCAGCCCACAAGCCAGGGTCTTTCGAACCCTCTGGATTTGGCAAACTCCACGGCAGCTGCGACATCGTGACGCTCTAGCTCGCCACCATCAAAGCTTCCAGTTGATTGCCCTCTGGGTGATGATGTTCCGCGAGTATTGAACCTCAAGATTCCAACCCCGATCATGTGGGGAAGCCGGTTGGCGGCCTTGCGCAACAAATGCGAGTCCATAAAACCGCCGGCGGTTGGCAGCGGGTGCAACATGATCAGTAGCTGCTTCACCTCCCCAACCGGGAGCGCTAGCTCCCCGACCAGGGTTTGACCATCCTCGGTGTGTAACTCGATGTCCTCTCGAATTGAGGGGAACTCGGTGCTTGATCTGATTATGGTCATAGCAGCATTCCATCAAAGAGACGCCAGCAGTTGTTGTGGAAATGCCGCCTGGTCTGAACTCCGCGGTGAAGATCCCATGCCACGGTGTGCTGCACGCCGGGTTCAATGTTGATCATGCACACCGGGCAAATCCAGACCTTGCCGGTTTCAGCATTGGCACCATTGGTCTGCTGCACCTGAAATTCAATCCCGCGCTTTAGCTCGGTGTGGGGCAGTGAGGTCTTTAGGCGAGTTAGATCGAGCTCGGTAACCTCAGGCTGCGATTTACCCTTGCGCCTTTTACCTTTGCGCATTAGTACCAGTTGTGCACGTCAGAGTGGGCAAGTGCGGCGCAGGGTGTCTTATAGCGACCATCGATGTATCTAAGGCCCCAGCGAATCTGAGTCTCAGGGTTTGTCTGCCAATCGGCACCCGCAGAGGCCATCTTGTTTGCCGGGAGTGATTGCGGGATGCCATAGGCCCCAGAAGATTTATTCAGCGCATTCCAGCGCCAGTTGCTCTCTCGCTCCCAGAGCTTCACCAAACAGGAGTACTGGGTGAAATCCCAGCCATACTCCTCCACCTGATTCAGTGCAAAGGATTTGACCGTGTCCGCATCCGGGTATGGGGCAAGTTCAACAAAGAGCTTGGTTTTGCTAGGTCCGTTGACCAACTCAAAGCCGCCACGCTTGAACTCGGTGCCGGCAACATCGACAACGTTCAAGGATTGGAATTCGGTGTTTACACTCTGAATGACCTGGGTGTTATCCGCATTGGCCATGGTTCCTGAGTAGGGGTCGATTGTGGTGACCATCACCAACGCGGCGACGAAAGTAAACCCAAGGCTTGGTAATAGCCTTGGGCGCTTTGTGCGCTTTACTGCGTGTCTACCCAATCAAGTAACCTCTCCAACCGTTAAGCCTACGGGCATCGCCCGTTTGCCACAATCAGCTAAGGGTTCGCTGGCGGTGAATCGCTCCGATTAGAACCCCCAAAAACTCATCAACCTGGCTGCGGTCAAAACCCGATCCGGAGCGGCCGAGCGACATGGTGCGAAGTTGGTGGGTTTCTGGAGCTATTACCTCGCCGCGCTTCACGGAGATCTGCTTGAAAAGCGCTTTGACTAGTTTGCGGCTGTAGCCATTGCGCTGCTTTTTGAAGCTCTCGTCTGGTTTTTTCTCTAAAACTGGTCTGATGATGTTGAGCATTGCAGTTAGTTCACCAACCAAAGAAGCTCTACCCTCTTTGGCCAACCTGGCTTGAATCTCGCGCTCATCGAAGGTATCGGCAACCCTTGCCAAAGCGTCATCCACAGCAGTTATTTGGTAGCCACCTGGAACTAGGTCAAATTTCACCACCGCAAGCATTGCGCTTGTAATGAGGGTGCGGTTTGGGTTCTGGTATTGGGTTTTGACTCTTGCCAAAAGCGCATCGACCTGCTCCTGGTCATAGCCGGGGATATCTTGCGCGTTCAGAGGAAAGTTCATTAAAAGGCCACCATGCTCATTAGGTAGCCGACGAATGAGGAGGGCAAAAGTGAATCAATCCTGTCCAAAACCCCTCCGTGCCCAGGAAGGACATCCCCCATGTCCTTGACGTTCAAATCACGCTTGATCAGGGATTCGCTCAAATCCCCCATGACCGAGCTAATCAAGATTGTTACCCCAAAGAGTAGACCAAAGGCCCAAGAAGTTTCGGTTAACAACACAAGAACTTGTCCAAAGACCAACGCAGCAACCACTGAGCCTGCGAAACCTTCCCAGGTTTTCTTTGGGCTAATTCCCGGGGCAAACTTGGTTTTACCAAAGAAGCGACCAATCAAATAACCAAAAGTGTCAATCATGACAACGGTCAAAACCACACCAAAAACCCAGGCTGTGCCATTGTCTTTTTCCATCAACCGCACCGCAAAGCTCAGTAGTAGCGGGATGTAGACCAAGGTAAAGGCCGTGCCACCAAAGTCTCTCAGGGTATTTTTTAGCGGCTGGTTGACCTGGTGGATAACCAAAAACCCCAATCGCCAAAGAACCAGCAGCCCAAGTGAAGCAATAAGTGAGAGCCACTGGCCGGCAGGTCCAAAAAAGTAGGTGAGGTAAACAATTGCAACCGCAAAAAAACGTGCCAGAGAAGGAACATGCCAACCGGCCAGTCGCATCACCTTGGTGATTTCACCGGTTCCCAAAAATGCAGCCAGCGCAACCAGTGAAGTGAGAGCCAGGGGGTGGAGCAGGGAGAGCAGGAAAATACCGCCCAAGCTAAAGCCAACCGCTAGGCGCGGTCCCAGGGTTTTGGCTTTAGCGCTTTCCACCTAAACCTCGAGAAGTTCGGCTTCCTTGTTCTTCAATGCCTCGTCGATGCGGTCGGTGTGGCTCTTGGTCAGAGCCTCGAGCTCTTTTTCAGCTCTTTCAACCTCATCCTCACCA